>CAMAUY010000067.1 GCA_945861565.1 Akkermansia muciniphila | reverse complement strand
AGTTCAGTTTTGATCACCGGAGCATCCTTTCGGAAAATCCGATGTAAGTCCCGCAAAATCGCTCCACCGACCTCTGATTACCTCGCTAACCTAAGCCCAAATCTGAGTGGCATTGGGCAGGATGCCAGCGCTCCCAGCCGCAGCTCAGTCGCCTTCAATTCATGAGCTTGATGCAGCCCTGGAGCCTGTCCTGAGAAAAAGCCTTTGGTCTCGTCATTGCAGGAGCGCGTCATCAGGGTATCCTCCGTTCTGGGGTGGAACTTTGCAGGTATGAAAAACTGGATCGTGGGAATTTGCATGTCGGGATGGCTTCCATTGTTAGTGCTCGCAGGACCGCGCGATGCGGACTGGAAGAAGGTCCGGGAAAGCCTGGATCAGGGGCTGCCGCAGTCCGCTCTGACCCAGCTCGCACCGATTATCCGCGATGCCCTAGCCGATCGCGCCTGGGCGGAAGCGACCCGGGCAATCGGGACGCAGGTGTTGGTCGAATCGCAGATTGAAGGAGGCAGTGCGGTCCAGCGCATCCGGCGTCTCCAACCCCAGATTGCCCAAGCACCACCCGAGATGCGCCCCGTTCTGGAGTTGATGCTCGGACATTGGTACCTAACCCACTACGAAGAAAATTCGTGGCGGTACCTGCAACGGTCGGCCACGGCTGGACCGCCCAGCGCGGATATTGAAACGTGGGATCTCCGCCGAATCTTTGCCGAGATCGACCTTCATTTCCGGGAAGCCTTGAAGGCAGACGCAACCCTGAAATCGGTGCCGGTGGCCGATTGGAATGAACTTCTCGAAAAGGGGTCGCTGCCGGACCGATATCGCCCCACGCTGTACGATATAGTGGTTCATCGGATCCTTGCCTTTTACACGTCGACCGAGGCGGGTCTGGTTCGACCGGAGGACCAGCGGGAGTTGACCACCGAAGAACCGTACGCCGGCGTGGTCCCAGTGCTCGGAAGCGTCGAAGAGTTTTTGCGGGGCACGCTGGAACGTCGATCCGGGGAGTCCCAGGCGGAAAAGGCTCTCTTCCTTTTCCGTGATCTCCTGTCGTTCCATCGGAACGATCGGGAGCCGTCCGCGCTCGCCGACGCTGATTTCGCGCGCATCGAGTGGGCTGGCCGAACGGCCGTGGGTAACGCGAAGGACAACCAATACGATGCCGCATTGCAGGGTTTTCTTCAAACCTGGGCTGCGGATCCAATCTCGGCTCTCGCCCGCGCCCGGTTGGCAACGCGCCGGCACGACCGCGGGGAGTGGGCGGCAGCGCACACCCTGGCCTCCGGGGTCGACTCCGCCCACCGTGATTCGCCGGGTGGACGGATGTGCCGCAATCTCATCGCCGAGATCGAAGCCCGTTCGCTTTCCATGAAGACCGAGCAAGTCTGGAATGAGCCCACGGCCGGAATCTCGGTGACCTATCGAAACTTGACCCAACTGCGGCTCCGCGCCGTGTCGTTTCCGTGGGAAACGTTGCTCGCAAAGGATTGGCCGCGTCCGTCCGCTTTCCGAGAAGAACATTGGCGACGAATTCTCGCCCGGCCGCTGGAACAGGAATGGACTGTCAATTTGCCCGCCACACCGGATTTTCGCGACCGCACGGAAGTCATTGTCCCACCGAAGCCGCTGGCTCCGGGATTCCATTTCATTCTGGCGAGTGCCGATCCTCTGTTTTCAACCACGAACAACACCGTGATCGCTGCGACTGTTTGGGTGAGCGATCTAGCGATCATCATGCGCGTGCGCCCGGGCGATCTCGGAGGGTTCGTATTGGAGGCAAATTCCGGCGAGCCTGTTTCTGGAGCGACCGTCGATGCGTGGGCGCTCAACGACCGCCGGGAACGCGTGGCGTTGAATCCAGTGAAAACGGACGAGTTCGGGGTGTTTCGCTTTCCCAGGCCGGATCAACGTCCCCACCTGTTCCGAGTCCGTCACCAGGGGCGGGAACTCGCTTCGGAGGAGGATATTGCCGCACTGCCGAAGCGGGAACCCCCGGTCGCTCAAGAAGAGACCCGATTCTTCACCGACCGAGCGATCTACCGGCCCGGCCAGAGCATTCAGTACAAGGGACTCTGCGTTCGAGTCGATACCCACGCCGATGCCTATCAAACCCTGCCCGAACGAGCGGTCACCGTGGTTTTGCGCGACGCCAATGGCCAGGAGGTCGCCCGGATGAATCATCGCGCGAATGCGCGCGGATCCTTCGCGGGCAGTTTTATCGCACCGCGAGACCGACTCTTGGGGCAGCTGATATTGCAGGTCGACGGAACGCCGCCGGGTGCCACGTCCGTGCGGGTGGAGGAATATAAGCGACCGAAGTTTGAAGTGACCCTCGAGGCACCGCAGAATTCTTCCAAGCTCGGTGAAGCTGTGCGGCTCTCCGGGAAGGCTCTGGCGTATACCGGCGCAGCCATTGACGGAGCGACCGTGACGTATCGGATCACCCGCCGGGTGCGCTGGCCCTGGTGGTGCTGGTGGCGCCAGAACTACGATTCGAGCAGTCAGCAGATGGGACACGGCGAGACTCGCACGGCAGCCGATGGAACCTTCGCGATCACCTTCCCGGCGCGCCCTGATCTCAAGGCGAACCCGGTCGACGAACCGGCGTTCTTTTTTGAGGTAATCGCGGAGGTTACGGATTCCGCCGGCGAAACGCGTTCGGCGACTCGAGGAGTCAACGTGGGATACACCGCTCTCGTCGCCGGAGTGTCGACCTCCGATTGGCTGACCGACGACGCTCCCGTGAAAACGGAAATTACCCTCGATACCCTCGACGGCGAACCTCAACCGGGCAATGGCGTCGTCAAGATTTATCAACTGCGGGAGCCGGCCCAGGTGATTCGTCGGTCTCTGCCGGGCTCGCGCATCGGACGCCGGTACTGGCCCGTCCCGGTGGAATCGCCGAAGGACCCGTCCGATCCCAAATCCTGGCCGCTGGCGGCAGTGATTGCTGAGAAGTCCTTTCAAACGGGCACCAATGGCCGGACCGCGGTCGAATTCCAACTGCCCCGCGGCAACTACCGGGCTGTGGTCGAGACATCGGATCGCTACGGCAAGCGGGTCCGCGCGGAACGACCGATACAAATTCTGCGACCGAACGACTCCCAACTCGGACTTAAAATTCCGCATCTACTCGCGGCGCCAGCCTGGCGGGTGGAGCCCGGCAGTGAATTCTCCGCCCTCTGGGGAACCGGCTACGAACGAGGCAGGGCCTTCATCGAAATCGAGCACCGAGGCCGAAGCCTCGCCCGCTTCTGGACCGATTCGTCCCGAACCCAGCAGGCGATTCGCCAGCGCGTTGACGAGAGCATGCGGGGCGGATTTCAAGTGCACGTCACCTTTGTCCGAGAGAACCGAGCTTATCTCGAGAGCCGTCTCGTCGAAGTGCCCTGGAGCGATCGTGAGTTCACGTTAAAATGGGAATCGTTCCGCTCGAAATTGGAACCTGGACAACGGGAGACGTGGACCCTCGTGATCGAACCGCCGCCCGGACCCGACGGGCGGCCAGGCCGACGCGACGCCACGGAACTAGCCGCCGTCTTATATGATGCATCGCTCGATGCATTTCAGCGCCATGAGTGGTCCCAGTTCTCGGGATCTTTCCGGCGGGAATGGGCGGACCCGTTGGGAATATTTCTCAACGCCATCGACGGGTTTCATCCGGCATTTGGAAGCTGGGTCCCGAAACAAGTGTCCACCGAGTACTCGCATCGTAGCTTTCCCGCCGAAATACTGGGTTCCTCGGGAGTCAGCACGTTCGGTGGCGCCGGCGGGGCCCGGATGTATAAGACCCGTGGATTGACGATGCGCGGAGTGTCTATGTCCATGGAGTCATCGATGATGGCCGACGCGGCTTCACCCATGGCTCCGGTGCTGGCCGCCCGGCCCTTGGAGAATTCCCAGAGCCGCGTGATGGCCCAAGAAAATGCCCCCGGAACAACCCCCAATCTCGAAGCCGTATCCGCCCGTAAGAATTTGAATGAAACCGCCTTTTTCTTTCCACAACTGCTCGCGGATGCAAACGGTGCGGTTCGCATGCAATTCACTCTGCCAGAGGCGCTCACTCAATGGCGGTTTCTAGGCTTGGCTCATGATAACCGCCTCCGCAATGGGTCCATCGAGGCCACCGCGGTAACGTCTCGCGACCTGATGGTGCAACCGAACCCACCGCGATTTCTTCGCGAAGGCGATATTCTGGAGTTCTCGGTGAAAGTATCGAACCGAGGAGATTCCTCCCGTCCGGGCCGCGTGCGTCTCACCTTCCGCGCCGCCACGGATGAGCAGTCCATGGACAGTGCCCTGGGCAACCGTACCCCGGAACAAGCGTTTGTTATCCCGGCGCGCGAATCCCGCAGTTTCTCATGGAGAATCACCGTCCCCGACGGGATGGGATTTCTTCGGTATTCGGCCGTCGCGGCGTCGGGGAATGTGAGCGATGGCGAGGAGGGCATGGTGCCGGTGCTGTCCCGTCGAGTGCTGCTGACCGAATCGTTGCCGCTTTCTTTGCGTGGTGCGGGGACCAAGGCCATTCGCTTTGAAAAACTCCTAAAGGCCGGAAGTTCAGCGACGTTGCGCCATCAGGATCTCACCGTGCAAATCGTCTCGCAACCCGCGTGGTATGCCGTCATGGCCTTGCCCTACCTGATGGAGTTTCCACACGAATGCGCCGAGCAGGTCTTCAATCGCTATTATGCGAATGCGGTCGCCAAACAGATTGCCACCCGAGACCCCCGCATCGCCCGCATTTTTGAGCTCTGGAGAAATACTCCGGCGCTGGATAGCCCGCTCGAAAAGAATCCCGAGCTGAAGTCCGTCGCCCTCTTGGAGACGCCCTGGTTGCGTGCCGCCCGGAACGAGAGCGAGGCGCATCGCAATCTCGGGGTCTTTTTCGAACCCAACCGGCTGGAGCAGGAGCTTCGTCAAACATTGCAAACGCTGGCGGCGCTACAATTGGAAGACGGTCGTTGGGCGTGGTTTCCGGGGGGCCGACCGAATGACTATATCACTTTATATATCGTGACCGGATTTGGTCGGTTGCACCAGCTTGGTGTGGCGGCCGATTTGGGGCCTGCCCTCCGAGCCCTGACGGCGCTGGACAAATGGGTGATCGACCAACACCAGGCGATCCTCCGCGCTGGCAAGCCCGATGACAATCATCTTTCCAGTACGATGGCACTTTATCTGTACGGCCGGTCTTTCTTTCTCCGGGACATGCCAATCTCCGGGGAGCTTCGGCCCGCGATTAACTATTTCCTGGGGCAGGCCACCCGGTACTGGGTCCCTTTGGGCGAACGCCAGTCGCAGGGACATCTGGCTCTCGCGGCGCGACGCCTGGGAGATGTCACTCTGGCACAAGCGATCGTGAAATCACTGCGCGAACGATCGGTCCACAACGAGGAGTTTGGGATGTTTTGGCGCGACACCGAGGAGGCCTTGTCCTGGGCACGTGCCCCGATTGAAACGCAGGTGTTGATGATTGAAGTGTTCGATGAGGTGGCCGGCGACTCAAGGGCGATCGAAGACCTGAAGGTCTGGCTGCTGAAACAAAAGCAGACACAGGCCTGGCGAACGACGAAAGGAACCGCCGATGCAATCTATGGACTGCTTCGACGCGGCGCGGATCTATTGTCGACGGATGCCCTCGTGGAAGTGACGGTGGGCGGTGTCGACATCACGCCCCACCCGCGCACCGCGGGTGAACAGGCCGTGGAGGCGGGAACCGGTGCCTATGAACGCCGGTTTGCCGCGGCCGAAGTCTCGACAAAAATGGGCATGATCACATTGCACAAGTCGGATCCTGGCGTCGCCTGGGGTGGCGTGCATTGGCAGTATTTTGAGGAACTCGACAACGTGTCCCCCCATCTCGGGACACCATTAAACCTGCAAAAGAAAATCTATCGCCGGAAGAATAGCCCCACCGGACCCGTTCTGTCCGAGGTCACCGGCCCGCTTTCCGTGGGGGATGAACTGGTGGTACGCATCGAATTGCGCGCGGATCGAAGCCTGGAGTTCGTTCACCTGAAGGATCAACGAGGGAGCGGCCTCGAACCCGTTAACGTTCTTTCTACCTACAAACACCAGGATGGCCTTGGTTACTACGAAAGCACCCGGGACACCGCAAGTCACTTCTATATCGAATACCTCGCCAAGGGCACCTATGTATTCGAGTATTCAGTGCGCGTTCAACAGCGCGGAGACTACCCATCCGGTGTCGCCGAGATCCAGTGCATGTACGCGCCGGAATTCAACAGTCATTCGGGCTCCACGCGACTGCAGGTCCAATGACGAACTTTCACCGGCGATCGATGGGCAGCGCGTACAGCGCCTGATATTCCGCCACGGACCGTTGCCAGGAAAAATCGGCCGTCATTCCGTGCCAGCGAAAATGGTCGAGCAAACCCGAATCCCGCCAGATCGCCAGGGCCTTGCGCAACGCATGCGCCAGGGCTTCGGCATCGGGCCGCCAAAATTTGATCCCCGTAGGCCTTTCCGACGATTCCCGGATGTCGACGACCGAATCGTGGAGACCGCCGGTGTCGCGGACAATCGGGACCGCTCCGTAGTGCAGCGAGTACAATTGGTTCAGCCCACACGGCTCAAACCGCGATGGCATGACGAAAAAGTCCGCCGCCGCCTCCAGTCGGTGCGCTAAAGCGGCATCGAATCGAATCCGCGCGGCAACCCGGCCCGGATACAATCCGGCGAATCTCCGGACAGCCGCTTCCAGCTGGGGATTGCCGGTTCCCAGAATGGCAAGCTGCCAATCCTCGTCCAATACCTGCTCAAATGCGTCCAGCAGGAAGTCGGAACCTTTCTGTGCCTCGAGCCGGGAGATGTTGACGAACAAGGGCCGATCCGCCCGGACTTCCAATCCAATCTCCGCCTGCAATGCAGCCTTAATCCGCGCCTTGCCGGCCAGATCCCCCGGCCCATAAGAATCAGGCAAGTGGGGATTGGTCTGGGTATTCCACTCAGCATAGTCGACGCCATTGAGGATACCATGGAGATCCTGACGCCGGAGCGTCAGAAGCCCTTCCATCCCGCAGCCGAATTCCGCCGTGGTGATCTCATGGGCATAGTGGGGGCTCACGGTCGTCAAAACATCGGCATGCATGAGCCCCGCCTTCAAGAGGCTCGCACTTCCGAAAAACTCGGCGCCCTCCAGGTGGAGGTAGGATCGTGGGAGGCCGGTGATGCGTTCCCACGCCTCGAGGGGAAATATGCCTTGATACGCCAGGTTGTGAATCGTGAGCAACGTCCGCGGCGCGTCGACCCAACCGTCAAACCGTCGGCAATGAGTAACGAGCAGCGGCAGCAGCCCCGCCTGCCAGTCGTGTCCGTGAATCCACTGCGGCGGGTCGGGCAAGTGCCGAGCCAGCAACGCACCCGCATGCGACAGAAAACAATATCGCTCCGCGTTGTCGGGATACTCCCCTCGGGCGTCCCCGTAGAGCGTCGGGCGGTCAAAGAATTCAGCGTGCTCGACAAAAAGCAGGCGCAGATTCGCCGTCGGCCGGGATTCCCAGAAGCGGCCACTCTGCGAATGATTGCCGATGCGCAGATCGAAGCGCCAGTCGGTTGGGCGGAGGTCGGGGAATCTTCCCATCAACCCCCGGTAGAGCGGCGACAACACGGTGACCGTCAATCCGTTGGCCGCTTGGTTTCGACTGAGCGCTCCCACCATGTCGGCGAGCCCTCCGGTCTTCGAGTAGGGATGGAGTTCGCTGCTAAGATGAAGAATATGCACGGCTGCGGACGGATCAGATCGATCGAAAACGGTGGGGGAATGTGGCGAATAAATCAGGACCAGGCATAGTTAAAACTGATGCTGACCCGCTCGGATTGAACGGGACTGGCCGGGACTTCATGGCGAAGCCAGCTTTCAAACAGGATCAGGCGGCCGGCTTGGGCGGGGTAGGCAATGTGCGGCCGATTGGCAGCGCGGGCGGCGGCGGTTCTAGGGGGGGCAGCCATGAACCGGCTCATTCGGGGATCCTCGAATTTCAACCCCGAACACCCGCGCGGCGTGACCACATAGTAGGTGCCGCTCACGACGGACAAGGGATGGAGATGAAGGCTGTGAGCCGTCCGATGCGGCATGATGTTCACCCAACAATCGGTCATCACCAATGGACGACCCGCCAAATCCCAGTCGAGCGCCCGCGCGAAGGCGCGGACGTGCCGGTTCAGACGTGATTCAAGCTCGATGAAGGTACTCGACATCCGGTGGATCTTGTCGAGTGATCCGTAGGAGGTATACCCGCCTGGGTAGTTGCGGACCGACCACCGCCGGCCCTGGTCATCAAATTCCCGGAGTTGGTAACACTCCTGCAGCAGTTCACGATTGAACGAACGGGCGCCGTCTTTACGCAGACGGTCGCCGTAAATAAACGTGGGAAACCACGCCTGAAGTCGTTGCACCGGGGCGTTGTACGATAAAATCGGGGCCGTTTGAAATAAGGAATAACCGCCACGCCCCATCGAACGGGGGTCGGTGGCAGTGCATCTGTTAGATCGCCGGATAAATCCAGGGTGCCCGATACGGCCGCGACTGCAGCTGCAGCGCCTCGGGATCACCCACAATCTGCTCCGTCACCGAATCCCATTGGATGCTACGCCCCAATTTCCATGAAATCATTCCGAGCAACGGCAACACATTCGAGCGATGCGCCAACTCGATGCTCGCGACGGGGGCGCGCCGTTGACTGATGGCGTCCATGAAGTCCGCCCACAGCAACTGAATGTTGTGTCCGTCCGGTTCCTGAAGTTCGGAATTTCCGTGCAAGATCTTCTCGCCTTTGCCCGTTGGGTAAAAAGTCCAGCCATCGCGCCAGCCAATATGGAGCACGCCCTTGGTGCCATAATAATAGGCGCCAATCTTGTGCTTTTCGTTGTCGTTTTCACCAAACTGCCGGTGTTCCCAAACGCAGGTGAATTTTTCGAACTCGTAGGTTGCAACCTGATGATCCGGCGTATCCGTGGTCTGCTCTTTTTCGTTGAGCACTGCCGCACCACGTATCGGCCGTCCTCCCGCGCAAAAAATACGCTTCGGCTGCTGTCCGTCGTTCCACCAGAGCACCTGATCGAGCCAGTGCGCACCCCAATCACCGAGCGTCCCGTTTGCGTAATCCAGAAAATTGCGCCAGCCACCCGGATGGAGGCGCTTGGTGAACGGACGCTTGGGGGCCGGCCCGCACCAGAGATCCCAATCGAGGTTGGCGGGAGGCGCTTCATTCAGGGCAGGCGTCTCGCTGCCGCCCCCACCGTGCGCGAATAATCGCACCATGCCTACCTCGCCCACCGCGCCGGATTTCAGAAATTTCATTCCGCTGACGTGATGGGGGCCTATTCTCCGGTGCAATCCCACCTGCACGACCCTCCCGCTTTCACGCGCTGCCTTCAGCATGGCGCGACTCTCATTCACCGTATGCCCGGTCGGTTTCTCCACGAAGACATGCGCCCCAGCCTTCAAGGCGTCGATGGTGTTCAACGCGTGCCAGTGGTCCGGGGTGGCGACGATGACGATGTCCGGCTTTTCTTTCGCCAACAAGTCGCGGTAATCCCGGTAGAGTTTGGGGGTATTGCCGCTCACGTCGCTTATTTGCTCGCCCGCGACCTCGAGTGCATTGGCGTCGACGTCCGACAGCGCAACGACCCGGCATCGGCCGGATGCCATGGCTTCTCTGACAATGTTTTTGCCCCACCAGCCGGATCCGATCAGTGCCGTCCGATACGTGCGCGCGACATCCGCCGATCGGATGAAGGGGGCGGCGGCGAAGGTGGCACCGAGCAGTGTGGAATTTCGGAGAAAACGGCGGCGCTTCATGGCTTTCTTTTAGCTGGGGTTAGCATGTCCGGCGATTGCAAAGTTACCGCCGTTCTCATTTGGCATTTAGCCAAGCCGCGGAGCGCCTCTGGAAGGAAAGCAGCGATGCCAGGCGCATTACGCCTACTTCCGGCGAACATCCACCACCGCGAGTTCTCCACGTGAATTGCGGCAATAGATCAATCCATTGGCCAGGACCGGCGCCGTCCAGCACTTTCCGCCCAGCACCTGCGCCCGTGCCATCGGTTTGAAAACCGCCGGAGACGCGGGAGCCACCATCAGCTCCCCGCTACCGCTCAAAGCAATCAATTTGCCATCGGCCACGATGACCGCCCCGGAACCAAAGTCTGCGTGGGCCCACTTTTCCATGCCGGTGGCGAACTCGATACATTTGAGCGTCGCCTTCGCCGTGGTGTCGCCATCAACACCATAGAGATGGCCATTCACTAGGACCGCCGGATTCAACTGGGTTCGTAACGCCTTATTCTTCCATTCGTGCTCCGGTTTGCCCGATGCGAGGTTAACCAGTGTCGCACCCTTGCCGTATCCACTCGAAAGGAACACCCGGTCCCCGCTGACAACGGGATCGGCGGCGTTGACACCATATTCGGTTAGCCATCGAAATCGCCACGCTTCCCGACCCGTCTTCACGTTGACGGCCAAATAGTTCTCGCCGTTGCTCAGCAACGCCAACCACTCACCGCCGCGTTGGATCGGTACAGGCGTCGAGTAGCCCGCATCCTTGTCCGCCGATTTCCAAATCAATTTGCCGCTCGACTTATCGAGGGCCATGCCCGCGTCACCCACATTCAAGACCAGTAAGTTCTCGTGCACGAGCGGCGCGCCCGTGAAACCCCACGTCGGAATCGGCACCTTCGATTCCTGCACGACATTTTTAGACCAGACGATCCTGCCTCCCGCTGCTTCAATACAAAACAGGTCGCCCCATCGGCTCAGCCAGTAAAGGTTATCTCCGTCAAACGTGGGCGTGCCGGTTGTCCCGCCATCAAAATATTTGTCGCCGAGGTCCGCCGCATAGCTGTGCTTCCACAGTGATTTGCCGGTGACGGCATCAAAACAGAACACCGTGTCCTGACCCTTCTCATGCCCCACGGTGCAGGCACGACCCTGAGACACAACGACGGACGAAAATCCCAAGCCTACCTTGGCCCGCCAAGCCAGCGTCGGTCCATTCGCCGGCCACTTGTCCATCCATCCTCTTTCATCGGACACACCGTTTCGATGCGGCCCGCGATACTGAGGCCAGTCCGACGCGATGGATGACAGATGAATGAAATAGATCAGGGTGACCGTTGCGCCAATGACGTTGCGGCCCCGCAAATAAAACAACGAGAGGATCGCCTGCATAGGGAGTTGAACCTAATGTGACAACCGGATCCAACGCGAGTATTTCCCGTCCGATGTAACATTCGCTTCTCGACCGCCGCATTTTAACCTAATTTACCGAAACATTCCCATCGCATGCGAAACCTGACTTCACTTCTCACGGGTGCCCTTCTCATCACTTCCCCCGCCCTGCGGGCGGATGAACCGCTCGTATTCATTTCGGCGTTCGCCTCAGGCGATAAAGGAGCGATCCACGCCTTCCGGTTCGACACCAAGACCGGTGCCTTGAAGCCACTGCATCGGACCACGGACATTCAGAATCCATTCTTTCTCGCGATCTCGCCAGACAAGCGGTTCCTGTATTCGATCCATGCGGAGACGTTCGGTGGCCAGAAGGATGAATCGGTTGCGGCGTATTCCATTGATGGGCGAAGCGGCTATTTGAGCCGACTGAACCAGCAATCGACTCGGGGAACGGCCTCGTGTTACCTGGACATCGATGCCACGGGCAAAACGGTGGTCGTTGCAAACTACTCCTCGGGCAGTGTGGCATCGCTGCCCGTTCGAGGGGACGGTTCCCTCGGCGAAGCGGCTTCGTTTGTGCAGCACACGGGGTCCAGCGTCGATCCCAACCGTCAAAAGGGCCCCAATGCGCACAGCATCGTCGTCAGTCCGGACAATCGCTTCGCTCTCGCTGCGGATCTCGGGATCGACAAGATCCTGATTTATCGGCTCGATGCTGCGACGGCAAAGCTCACACCGAACGAAGCCCAGCCTTTCGTCAGGCTGGCACCGGGTTCGGGCCCGCGGCATCTGACGTTTCATCCGCATGGCAGTAGGGTGTACGTGATCAACGAATTGAAGAATACCGTCACCGTCTTCGACTACATGAAGGCTTCGGGTACGCTGACGGCGCGTCAGACAATCTCCACAGTGCCAACGGACTTCACCGGCAAGAGTTACTGTGCCGATTTGAAGATCACACGGGATGGTCGTTTCCTATACGGCACGAATCGCGGTCACGACAGCATCGCGGTCTTTCGCATCGCCGAGGATGGAACACTGACGCAGATCGCTATCGAACCCAGTCTTGGCAGCGGACCGCAGAACCTGTTTATCACGCCGGACGGACAGTGGATGCTCTGCGCGAACATGCCAGGCAACAACGTGATCGTTTTCCACATTGACGCGCAAACGGGCCAGATCAAAGCGGTGGGTGAACCGATCTCGATGCCAACACCGTCGTGCATTCGCTGGCTGCCTTGAACCGGCGAACCAAGCCGGTTCAGCGACTCACCGCGATCCGCACAGAATAATTGCGCCTTTCGTTGGCGTTGCGAGCACCGCTATTTTCTGTGCAGGTCAGCCATTGATCTTAAGCTTCAAGGCGATTTCGCAGTGGCCGAGGGTGGATTTTTGAGCACGGCAAACAACAGAGCAGCGAGAAAGCCAGCGGACGCAAGGAAATAGAGCCCCGCGGTCGTCGAAGAAAAGCTCTTTTCAAGCCAGGTCTTGACGATGGGTGCGACGAATCCCCCGATATTTCCCAGGGAGTTGATCGTCGCAATCCCCGCGGCGGCGCCAACACCTCCGAAGTAGGTGGTTGGGTAGGTCCAAAAGATGGGCTGGGAAGTTATAATTCCTGCTGTGACAAGACACAACGCGGCGATCGCGAACACCGGTGGAAGATGGCCGGCGAGGGGAAACCCGATCGCAATACCGCAGAGCGAGATACAGGCAAAAGTCCTTCGATAACCCGTCCTAATTGCCAGGCCCGGCCAGAACGAGCCGGCCAGGATGGCAAACGCCCAGGGAATGGCGGAAACTAAACCGACGCGCAGTCCGACCTTTTGATGCAAGAGGGTGCTAACAATCGTGGGAAGATAGAACGCGACTCCATAACCGCTGATCTGGATGAAGAAATAGATCGCAGCAAAATGCAAGAGTTGCGGATTGCGGAACACCGCCCCAAATGTGACGGCTCCCCGACTTTGTTTTTCCAATTCCTCGGCGGCGATGGCTTGGGTGAGTGCATCCCGCTCTTCCTGAGGCATCCACGCGGCCTTCGCCGGGCGATCGGTCAAATAGAAGAAGACCCAAACACCGACCAAACTCGCCATCAATCCTTCGACGAGGAACATGATCTGCCAGCCTTGAAGTCCGAAGACTCCGTGTAGTTCCAACAGCATCCCCGAGAGCGGGCCCCCCAACATCAAGGCCAGCGGCGCTCCAAAATAGAAAATAGCCAAAACCTGACCGCGGGCTCTCGCCGGAAACCAGTAAGTGAGATAAACAACGCAACCCGGGAAAAAGCCGGCCTCGGCGACACCCAGAAGCAAACGTACCACGGAGAACGACGTATCGGTCTTGGCAAATGCCATCGCCGCAGAGATAAGCCCCCACACGACCATGATCCGGGCCATCCAGATTCGAGCACCGATGCGATGCAACAAGAGGTTGCTCGGGACCTCGAAAAGCGCATACGTCACGAAGAACGCTCCCGCACCGAACGCAAACGCCGCCTCGCTGACGCCGGTCGCAGCCCGATACGCCTGCTTTGCGTAACCGATGTTAGCCCGGTCCAGGTAGGCCAGGAGATACATCAGCAACATGAACGGTAACAGGCGATACTTCGCCCTGGAAATGGCGCGGTCAACAACTGCCGGGTCCGGAGCGGGGGTTGCCATCGGATTCGGGAGGACCTCAGTCCTTGCGAAGGCACCAAAGCACTGCGTTGCGCATCAAGCGTTGGAACATCGGGTGGTTGAGCGCATCCCGCGTATGGCCGTTGGCCAAGTGACAGAGGCGTCCCCGACCCGGCTCGTAGGCCCAACCGGCTGCCGCGACGACCTTGCCATCGTCCGATCGATTGCGCAGCAGGAGGTGAACCTTGTTTGTTTCAAAGGGCGGTGTGTGTTGTTCATCCGCACAGAAGAAATCGGTCACTCCCCGCGTAACCGGATGCTGAGGGTCAACCACCTCAGTCCGAAATCGTTCCAAGGGTCCGTGGCCGATATAGCGTCCACCGACCAGTCGCAAGTAGGCACCATCGTCAGGATAAAGGCCCATGGCATTATGCAAGTTTAAGAAAGCGCCACCGCCTTCGACGAACTGCACCACCGCCCGCTGCTGTTCGTCGGTCATCCAGCCCACGCCCTTGCCTTCCGGGAAAATATACCCGTCGCGCTGCACCACCAAGAGGCTCACATGCTTGAGATTCTCCGCCGTCAATCCGCGGAAGTCGAAAAGGAAGTGAGGGATGACACCCGTCGCCTCAAACACGGGTCGGAGCCCCAATTCGATGTGCTCGGGCTCATGCGGACCGTCGCTGATCAAGACCAAGGCGTGAGGTTGTGAATCGCTTTTCGACGGTGGTTGCCCGTAGTACGGTGCCTGGGGAACCGTCAGTTCCCGATGGACCCAGCGGATATCCTCAACGGTCGGGGTATCGTACGGCATCCAGTCGAAAAATTGAGCGGGGATGAGAATCGCCTTCTCGAACTTACCGAGCGGAATCCCCATCGCCACATTGTGGGCCACTTGGCGGCGCAGTTCCGCGAACAAGAGCCGTTGTCGCTCTAAGATCGAGGGTTTACCCCACGAACCAAACCCCGGCACCACGCGGTCGATGGAGTGCTTCTGCAACGCGGTCAATGCGGCGATCCAACCGGTGATATCGCTACCCGGCAGCTTGGCCCGGGGACCATTCACGGCCGCTGGACCGGCAAATAACACGCGTGCCTTGGGTATCAACACCGCCGCCGCCGCCCCTCCGGTGACTTTCCCATACGGGAGGATGTCAATGGACCAACCGGCATCGGGGATCGAAGTCCGTTCCGATAGGCTGCCCAGCAATCGCACCCCACGCTTCACCAGGGCATCGACGGATTCCTGATCCGACTCGTCGATGTGCGTGCGAATCAGTGATCGCACTGGCTTTCCCGTTGTTTTTTCGACTTCGGCCAGAAATTCCGGGATTCCGACCCCGTGAGGCAGGTCGATTAACATCGTCTGATCGCTCAGGGCGACCCAGCCGCAATTGGC
Organism: Akkermansia muciniphila; assembly: GCA_945861565.1. Lineage (GTDB taxonomy): Bacteria > Verrucomicrobiota > Verrucomicrobiia > Limisphaerales > UBA9464 > SIBK01. The sequence goes on along the minus strand of CAMAUY010000067.1, from coordinate 14,177 downwards.
GGAGCCGTAGCGATCGGCGAATCCGGCAGCGAACACACCGGGCCCTACAAGTTCCACGTGTGGTAAGGCCGCGCTCAAGGGGGTCGCGAGCCATCCGAACCCCGCGAGGCAGACAAGCCCCACCCGAATCCGGGCCAGCGTGGATCGCATGGAAAACGACCGGCGTAGTTTCAACATAAATGGGATCATAAATAGGATCGCCCGTTTGGGTCGCACTTGGCGTCAACTCATCATCCCCGGCACCCCGGCAACCAGGACGCGAATCCGGTAGACCGACGTCGAGGCGGTAATAAATAGGCTCCGAAAATCCGGATCCCCCCACGCCATGTTGGCCGTGTATTCCGGAACATGAATCACGCCGAGACAGACGGCCTCGGGCGAAAAGACGTGGATGCCGCCCGGACCGCAGCAATAGACATTCCCCATCGAATCGATCTTCATCCCGTCCGGCGCGCCCGCTCCGGCACCGGTAGTCGCCGCCCAAATCTTCCCGCCCGCCAAGCTCCCGTCAGCGGCGACGTCAAAGACGCGGATGTGTTGCCTCGCGGTGTCGTTAATGAACAGGCGGCGACCGTCGAGCGAAAAACAAAGCCCATTCGGGCGGTCAAAATCATCGACGAGCCTGGAGGGTGTCATCCGGGTCGCGCCGACCCGATAGACGCCCTGAATTTCCAGTTCCTGTTCCCGTTTGACACCATAGAACTCGGCTCGGCCGTAGGGCGGGTCCGTAAAATAAATGCTGCCGTCCGGGCCGCAAACAACGTCATTGGGACTATTGAGTTGCTTGCTTTGAAAATGGGTGGCAATCGGAACCGCGTTGCCGTTGGAGTCGCAGCGAACGACTTGGCTCGTGGCATGTTCACAGGCCAGGACATTCCCTTGGCGATCCCACGCCATTCCATTCGTCATATTCGAAGGCTTGCGAAACGAGCTCAAGCCCCCCTGCTCGGACCAGCGGTGAACCCCGTCGCCAGGGATGTCACTGAAAAGAAGGTAGCACCCCAGCGAATGCCAAATCGGGCCTTCGGTGAAAAGGAAACCAGTGGCGATGCGTTCAAATTGCACCTGCGGACCCACCACCGAGACAAAGCGTGGATGACGGACCTCAACGCTCACGCTTGCTTCCTTTCGCCCGCTTCTTCTTGCCCGGTTTGCCAGCGACATACCAGTCCGGCGGGTCAATCTCGTCGATCACAACCCAAACCGCTTCGCGCGGCAGAGACGTCACGCTGCAGACGGCATCGGTGACACGCGCGGCGATCTTATTCTTTCGCTTTGCCCCGAACCCCTCATAGATTTTGATGTTGATAAATGGCATAGGAAATAAAGGCAGGCAGACTCAGAATTGAATTGAGGGACGCGGTTCTTATGCGGTGCTCAAGTTGAGATGTCAAAGTGATTCTGATTCAATGCGCCTGCCAACGGGTCGATGATTTATTCAGGCACTCCTCGATCGGAACCACGCCGTGGGATTCGCACGCGAGGCCGCGAAACCGCGATGCAAATCAAAGTTGTCGCGGGAGATACCTCCGTCCTGTCGGCGACGCACCGAAGGATGACTCTCCCATCCTCGTGTTTTTGATTTTTCGTTGACACACTGACGGATGAACGATGCCATCCATCGAATTCCATGGAAGACCCGGGGCGCCGTTTTTCACTCGAACTTGAAAACTGAGTTCCCTCTCTGAGAGTCGCTCCACGCCCGAGATACGCCGTTCTAAATTTATGAATACACCAACAGACCGTCACGCTGCCTACGATAAGCAGCGGCTTTTCCTCCTCAGCGTCATCGCGCTTACGACGACGGGAATTGGCTTCAGCATTCGGGGTAACATTGCCAGTGAATTACAGACAGCACTGTTCGACTCGGTCGATAAACTGCGCAGCGCCGAAATGGTGGCAACGTCGCTCGGCGTCGTCTTCCTCGGGTACGCCTTCACGATCGCCATTGGCAGCCTCCTGCTGGATTACATCGGAATGGGACGCCTGCTCTGCGGCTCGGGTCTGCTGATGTCCATCGGAACCATTCTCGTCATCTTCTCGCAGAAGTTTCAGGGCTTTCTCGGCCTGTACAACACCGTCTGGCTTGGGATGCTGATTATCGGCGTCGGGCAGGGGTTGGTCGAAACGGTTATCAATCCCCTGGCCGCCACGCTTTATCCCGACGAAAAGACCCACAAGCTGAATGTGCTGCACGCCTGGTGGCCGGGCGGAATCATCATCGGCGGCTTGCTCGGATTGGCACTGGGCCAGTTCCACTTCAACTGGCAGGTGCAGATGGCCCTCGTGCTATTGCCCGCTGCCGTCGTTGTCATCCTGGCCGCCACGAGCAAATTTCCCCCTTCGGAACGGGTCGCCGCTGGCGTGCCGACCAGCGTGATGTTAAAGGAGGTGTTGCGCCCCTTCTTCTTGCTCTGGTTCTTTGCCATGTTTCTCACCGCCGCAGCGGAATTAGCACCGGGCCAATGGGTCGACATGGCCCTGACCCGTACCGTTGGCATGAAGGGAATCTGGCTGTTAGTCTACGTCAGCGGCCTGATGTTTGTGATGCGCCACTTCGCCGGGCCGCTCGCCCATAAACTGTCGCCCGTCGGACTACTCTGGATTTCGTGTTTGCTCGCCGCGATCGGCCTGGTTCTTCTGAGCATTGCCAACTCAAAGATCACGGGCCTGCTGGCGGCCACGGTCTGGGGTGTCGGAGTCTGCTACATGTGGCCAACCATGCTCGCCGTGGCCTCCGAACGCTTTCCCCGGGGTGGAGCTCTGCTAATGGGACTGATGGGTACCGGCGGCACGCTCTCGATCTTTTTCGTCCTTCCCCAAATGGGCAGGATCTTTGATAGCGAGAAAATCCGGCTTGCGGGTGGGGATGCGGCGTTCCAAGCGCTCACAGGAGACAAGCTGAATGAAATCCTGGGTTCCGCATCGCAGTATTCGTTTCGAGTCGTCGCCATCCTTCCGGCGATTCTCCTCGTTGTCTTTGGCGCCGTCTGGCTTTCGGATCGAGCACGCGGCGGATATAAGCCGGTCAAAATTGTGCCCGCGAACGATTGATCCAATAACCGCCTCAACGTTTCCAACTGAGACCGCGTTACCAGAGGGTGAAGGAGAGGGCTTGCGGCAACGCTGGAGTCCTGACTCTTCAATTCCGTCGAGAATGCAAATTCTCGGCTCCGCATCGGCCCGTCACCACCAGAAAAAGTCAGGCCGCGGGGCGTATTTGCTCGTGGTATCCCCGTCCGGTGTGAAAATAGTCCACAACGCCGGATCGTTCATTTCCTGCGGGAACACGTAAAACTGCGCGTGTCCATCGCCGAAAAGCATATTGTGGCTGCGCCGTCCGCGCACATTATGCCAGGCACTCCGTTTGTCATTGATCAGCCGGTTGCCATGCCAGGGTGAATCTCCGGTGATCAACTTATTCACCGGGCTGACACTAATGTCGGCCGTGGTGATGGGACGAGTTGTCCGATCATCGACATGTGCGGTGATGTGGCGTGTCCGGAACGAATTCCCGCCGAATTGGGTCCGATAGCTGTTGCCGAACGCCTCCCAGCAGGATTTGTTCGTATAGAAGTAGTCCCCGAAGTCGGCCGGGCAGTGAAAACACTCCTGAGCCGTGGCGTAGAGATTGAGGGGTCGATTCGTGGGTGCAGCACCTCCACCATGATGGTCATCCACCTTCCCTTTCTGGCCGCCATCCGCGTTCCATCCCAGGGTGCGGGGATAGCTGTCCCGGTTGTCCCCGGCGTAGAGAAGATAGGCCAGTCCGATCTGGCGCTCATTGCTCAGGCATTTGGTCTGATTGGCCTTGCTCTTGGCACGGGCGAGGGCGGGCAAAAGCATACCGGCGAGAATCGCAATGATCGCGATGACAACCAAGAGCTCAATCAGGGTGAAAGCGCTCCGCAACGGTGACGAGGTGGCAAGCTTGGATCTCATAGGTTGGGTCTGAAGTTTGTCCAATCACCGATGCCGTTGCGCATCCTGGGCGTCTTGAGCTCGATGAAAATCAACCGTGCGCTGCATGCCTTCGGCGAGGGACGTTGTTTTCCAATCGGGAAAAAGCGTCGAAATGAAGTGTGGGTTCGGCGGGGCGTGGGCGGGGATCGGCGGTCCATTCGCCGACAAATTTGGCGCGGCTTGAGGTGCCGCCGCGGCGATCGCGGCGAGGACTTGATTTACATCCGCCACGTCACCGGCAAGATCGATGACATGCGCCCCAAGCGGTGTTTGCAATGCCCCACGAACAAATGCCCGGGCCACGTCCTCGACGTAGTCGTACCCCACCGATCCGGTGTAGCCGATACGATAGGCGTCTCCGCGTGCGGCGGCGCGTGCGGCCAGTGAGGGGCCCGCTGTCAGGCCCACTTCGCGCTCGGGCCCGTAGGCGACCTGTGGACGAATACCCACCGACGCGATCTGGAATTGCCGCCAGTATTGCTCGGCGATGATCTCCACGGCCTTTTTGAAGGCACCGTAAAATGTCAACGGAGAATGCCCTCCCTCGGTGGCACCCCTGGCATGGTCCGGTTCGTCGCCGAAAACCGCCACCGAACTTGCATAGGAGACACCTTGGATTCGGCTGCCAGACGCTCGGATCTGTTCAAGCAACGCGACCGTACCGAGCACATTCACGCGGCAACCTTCCCACGGGTCTGCATGGCAATCGGGTGTCAGCAGCGCCGCCAGATGAATCACATGAGTGACGCAATGTTCTAAGAAAACCCGGGCGAGCAATTCCCGATCCAGGAGGCTGCCTTGGACCAATGATATACCAGCACTGCCCGACCCAAGGACCCGTTCCCACCGCGCGGGACGTCCACTCGCATCGATCACGACCACGCGCAGTCCGATTCCAATGAGCTCGCGCAAGACCCATGTCCCAATGAACCCACACCCACCCGTAATGAGAACTGTTGGCTTCATTCCAAGACTACGTTGTTGAAACAGATCCGATTTTTAAGCAAGAACCTTTACTTACCGCTGCACGCGATGGCCCGATTCTCCCTGCGTCAGCGCAAGAACCTCGTCACGACTCACGAGATTGAAGTCTCCGTGAATCGAGTGCTTCAGACACCCGGCCGCCGCGGCAAATTCAATCGCCTCCTGGCCGCTCATCCGGACCAGCATTCCATAAATCAATGCGCCCGAAAAGGCGTCACCCGCTCCAATGCGATCCACCGATGCCACCGGGTACGCGCGGCTCACAAACGCACCCTGCGGGTTCACCAGGAGGCATTGCCACAAATGTTCCGTCGTGTCATTGCTGTCCCGCATGGTGACGGCGACGTCGCTGAAGTCGAATTGCGTCCGGAGCAAGTCGGCGGTCTGGGTGCATCGATCGGCCTGCGAGGCGTTTTTGGCAGAGGGTTTCGTTTCAATGCCCAACACGAGTTGAATATGCTCCTCGTTGCCGATCAGAACGTCGACGTGATGCATCAAGGAGGTCATCGTCTTGCGCGCAGCCTGGGCACTCCAAAGTTTGCTTCGATAGTTCAGATCGCAACTGACGCGCAGCCCAAGACGTTTCGCCACCGTACACGCTTCGGCGACGACGGCGGGCATTGTCGGGCTCAGCGCGGGTGCCGTGCCAGACCAGTGAAACCACTGCTTTCCCGCGAGAACGGTCTGCCAGTCGATCTGTCCAGGCCGTAACTCCGAAAAGGCGCTGCCGGCGCGATCGTAGATTACCTTGGATGGCCGGGGAGGCGATCCAGTCTCGAGATAGAACGTCCCAAGGCGAGTTCCGCAGCGGGAGATGTGGTCGGCGTTGACACCATGTTGCCGCAGATAATTGATGCAGGCTTGGCCCAGGTCGTTGGCCGGCACGGCGGAGACTGTGTAGGCATCCAACCCAAAATTTGCCAGCGAGACAGCCGCGTTGGCCTCCGCTCCCGTATAACGAATCTCCAACTCGCGCGCCTGCACAAAGCGTTCGTATTGCCGGGTCGTCAGGCGCATCAGGAGTTCACCGAAGAAGACTGCTTTCGGTTGGGCACCGTCGATTGGCAGTGGCCGGTGAAATTCGTGGCCCGCGCTGGGCGCGCGCAACCGATTCGAGTTCGCAGCGGCACGGATGTCCCGTTCCCGAATCCGCCCGCCTCGTCCCGTGCTGGCGAGTGTCGACCAATCCACACCCAACTCACCGGCCACCCGCAACGCTCGGGGGCTGATTGCAGGGGTCTTCGTCGGTGTGGAAATCGCCCCGACCGGAGGGGGGGGTGTGACGGGAGGGGTCTTGGCAACCGGTTCGGCTGAGCTCGTCGGAGACGCGCGGAAGGGGGCGGTTGTAGCGGCCGGTGACGATTTGAGCGCACTTTCGGCTGCGGAGACAAGGTGCCCAAGCAAATCACCAACGTGGATCGAACCACCGGGCTTCGGGCAATCCGCCCCAATCCGGAGAATTCCACTGTCGATCGACTCAATCTCCTGAACAGCCTTGTCGCCCTCAATACTGAAGAGCGCATCGCCGGCGTGGACGAACTCACCGTCGTTCTTGTGCCAGGCGATAAAAGCGCCCTCTTCCATGGACCAACCGAGCCGTGGAACGATGATTTCGATAGGCATAATTAAGAGAGATCCGCCATGAAAGACACGAAACCCACCGAACATGGACCCGCGGTCCGGCCGTCTGCGGTTATACGGGCTTTCATATTTTCCGTAGTTCTATTCGTCAATCAAATCACGAATCGCGCGTTCGATATCCTCCACCTGCGGGATCACCGCCTTCTCCAAAGGCGGACTATACGGCGTGGGGGCGAAGGCCCCGTTCAGCCGGCGGATGGGCGCGTCCAGATCGTCGAAGCCGGCGGCGGCGACACACGCGGCGATTTCCGCACCGAAACCGCACGGTCCAAACGCTTCGTCCACGATGAGCAATCGACCGGTTTTAGCCACCGAACGGAGAATCGTGTCGGTGTCGAGCGGCGAAACCGTCCTCGGGTCGATAACTTCCACGGAGATCCCCGCCTTCGCGAGTTGTTCCGCGGCGGCGAGCGAGCGCTGCACCATCAGCGCGATGGCGACGACCGTAACGTCCTGACCCTCGCGGGCGACCCGGGCGACCCCAAAATCGATCTCGTAGGGCTCCGCAGGCACGGGTCCTTTTGTGGCCATGAGTTCGCGCGGTTCAAGGAACAGCACCGGGTCGTCGCATCGAAGCGCACGGGTGAACAGACCCTTGGCATCGTAGGGCGTGGACGGCACCACCACACGCAGGCCGGGGATATGACTGTAAATTGAATGGTAACTGCCCGAGTGATGCGTCGCCGCACTGTGTCCGATGCCGATACATCCCCGCAGGAGGATGGGCATGCGCAACCGGCCGCTGCTCATGTATTGAATCTTGGCGATCTGGTTGATCAGTTCGCCGAACGCGTCGTTAATGAAATCGATAAACATGAAGTCGATGACAGGACGCGTTCCCGTCATGGCAGCGCCGCAGCCAAGACCGACGAAACCTCGTTCGCAAATCGGCGTGTCGCAAAGACGATCGGCCCCGTACTTGGCGTACAGCCCCGCCGTCGTGCCAAAGTTTCCGCCGCGCACACCGATGCCTTCACCAAAGACGAAGATGCGCGGGTTGTGCGCCATCTCGTGATCCAGTGCTTCGACGGTCGCCGCAACGAAGGAAATCTCCCGCCCCCCTGCCCTTCCGCCATCACCGATCTCTCGATTCTGGATGCCAGACGCTTCCGCGTGGACATGCGTCACGGCGGCGGATGCGTCCGGCCAGGGCGCATTCTCCGCGGCCTGAGTCGCTGCCGTTACCTGCTCCAGGATCTGTGCGTCGATGGCGTTGAGCTCCGTTTCGGCCACCTGCTTCGATTCGAGCAACTCGGCGCGAAGGCGCTTGATGGGGCATCGATCACGCCATGCCGCGACCTCCTCTCGCGTGCGATAGGTGTAGTCGCCCATTCCCTCGGAATGAGGGCGCGTGCGATACGTCTTGCACTCGATGAGCGTCGGACCCTCGCCGATGCGGGCGCGCCGCACGGCCTCCCCGGCGACATGAGCGACCGCGGCAACGTCGTTCCCATCCACTTCAACGCCTGGAATACCGTACGACGCGCCGCGACTCGCCACACTGGGGTTGCCCGAGGAGTAGCGGAACGGGACCTCGGTTGCGAATTGGTTATTCTCGCAGACAAACAAGACCGGAAGCCGCCAGATGCTGGCCATATTCAGGGCTTCGTGGAACGCTCCGTTGTTGACCGCACCATCGCCAAAAAAGGCGACCGCCACACGGTCGGACCTGAGCACCTTGAAACTGTAACCCGCACCGGCCGCCTGAAGAATGCAAGGGCCAACGATTCCGCTCGTTCCCATCATTCCAATCTCCGGCGAGAAGAGATGCATGCTCCCACCGCGTCCCCGGGAGCAGCCCGTTGCGCGCCCGAACAGTTCCGCGATGAGTTCACCCGGAGGCATCCCCTTGGCCAGTGCGTGACCATGTCCGCGGTGCGTGCTGAAAAGGACGTCGTCCTGGCGCAACTGCGAGCAGACTCCCACGGCGACGGCCTCCTGGCCAACGTAGGTGTGGCACGCGCCATGAATGAGCCCGCGTTGATGACAGCGCGCAAGTTGCTCCTCCGTCTGGCGAATGAGCTGCATTGCGCGATACCACGCGATGGAATCCTCTTGCGAAGGGCTGCTCTTTCCGTGTGCTTCGTCAGATTTCTGCTTCATTTTTTCCTTCCCATCGTTGCGCCCGCGTTCGCCGCCAAACTCCCTCCGTCCATCGGAATCAGCGTCCCGGTGATCCAACTGGACGCGTCCGATGCCAGGAAAACCGCCAGGCCCCTGATGTCGTCCGGCTGACCCAGCCGCCCCGCCGGGATACCGCTGATATATTTGTCTCGCAGGCTGGGGTTCTCGGACATGCGCTTCTCGAGGCCGGGATTCACCACTTGCGCCGGCAGGATCGCGTTAACCCGCACGCCGCGGCCGGCCCATTCGGTACTGAGTTCACGGGTCATTTGCGCGACCCCTCCCATCGCCATGCTGTAGGCAATATGACCACGACCGAGTGCCGTGATGCTCGCGAGCGAACCGATATTGACGATGCTACCCCTGCCGGCCGCCAACATGCGCCGCCCCGCTTCCTGGCACATGCAGAAACGGCCGAGCACAAGATTGCGCCAGCAACGCTCGACATCCTCAAGTGAGACCTCCTCGGGCGATGCCAAAATTCCGTCGCCCGCCACGTTGCCAAGAAAGTCGATGCGGTCAAATTCGGCGTCGAGGCGTTTGAACAGTTCGCGAATCCGCGCTGGGTCCGAGACATCGCAGGGCGCCACGACCGCCCGGCGCCCCCATCCTTCGATGCTCGCCCCCGTTGCCCGCAGACCCTCCTCGTTCCGGTCGACGAGCAAAGTGTCCGCACCCGCTTCCGCAAGGGCCAAAGCCATCGCACGGCCCATGCCTTGGGCGGCACCCGTAACCAGGGCGACTTTTCCGGTGAGATCAAACATGGCTGGAGTCATAGGTTCATATCATTTTAACCAATTCGGCGGACGTCCCGTTATTTCAGCGGCCTTCCGAAGATTGGCAACAACATCCTCCGGCAGAGGAATGCCGTGCGTCATCGAACGGTCGTATCGTTCCCACTCGATTTCGCCGGGCACACGCAATTGCGCAGCCCCATCCGCCAGTGGCGCTTGGTGGATTTCCTCGATCAGCGCCTCCATCCGACCGGCGAACTGCGCAGCGGGCAACATGGCGTTGGTGTCAATGACGATGAACGCAGCCCCGTGATTCGTCGATTGCTTCCCATCGTCCCACATCCAATTCCCGACACGCCACGTGAAGGCAGCGCCGCTCAGAATTCCCGAGAGCGTCTCGATCAGCAGGGACAGACCGTACCCTTTGTGGCCCGCGGCCGGCTGCAGCGCACCGATCTGCGGATAGCCACTCGGGTCGGTGGTGGGTTTCCCGTCGGCGCCCATCAGCCACGTGTCCGGAATCGACTCCCCGCGCATCCGTGCGGCGTATACTTTTCCACCCGCCACCGTGGCCGTGGACATGTCGAGTAACATCGGAGGATACCGGCCTGCCGGAACCGCGTAGGAAATTGGATTGCTCCCGGTGATGGGGCCGCGTGAACCCGGCGCACCGACGGACGGAATGTCGTTCGCCATTGAAATGCCGATAAGTCCTTCGCGTGCCGCCAACCACGAGTAATAGCCCGCCGCGCCAAAGTGACAACTGTTGCGCACTCCGACATACCCAATCCCCTGCTGCTTCGCCTTCGCCATCGCCGTCTGCACGGCGAAGACCGACGTCACCAAGCCCAAAGCCGAATCTCCATCGACCGTCGCCCACGCACCCCCCTCTGCCACCACGCGGGGCACGCCGCGTGGATGCAATCCCCCTGCGTGCAGGCGCCGGAGGTAGCCAGCGAGCGCCTTCGTCCCGTGCGTGAATACACCCCATGCATCCGTGGTCGCGAGGACGTCAGCACCGGCCGACGCATCAGCGTCCGACAACCCGGCCGCATAAAACGCATCCTTTGTGAACGCGTGCAGCGCGGCAAAGGTCACGGTTTTGGATACGTTCGGAGGGGGCATTACTTGACACCATTGACGACCGTGGCCAGCGCCTGCCCACGCACGGCTGCCAACGCGAGATTGGCGACAGACTCCCGCAGTTTCTTCACCGCCGGCACACTGCACGAAGCGATATGCGGTGCAAGGATGACATTCGCCATTCCCAGCAGGGGATGGCCCGCGGGAATGGGTTCCGGGTCGAAAACGTCCAATGCCGCAGCACCCAAATGGCCGCTTTGCAATTGAGCCGTCAGGGCATCCGGATCCGCGAGATCACCGCGGCCCACGTTGATGAATATCGTGCCGGGCTTCAGTCTCCCGAACGTCTCGCGATTCATCAGCCGACGCGTCTGCGGGGTCGATGGGCAATGCAGGGTGAGGACATCCGCGTTGTTCAGAAGATCCGCAAATGTGACTGCCCGGGCACCCAGCTTCTCAATCTCTGCCGCTGAAACCACCGGATCAAATACGTGCACCGCGCACTTAAACGGCACTAGCCGCCTCACCACCTCCCGTCCGATGCGACCGAATCCGACGACTCCGACCGTCAGATCGCGCAATGCCTTCATGTGGGAAAGTGGCATCGACATCCCCCATTTGCCCCCGCGCAGATAATTTGCATGCGTCACGACCTGACGCGTCGTCGCGAGAATGAACGCCAGTGTCTGATCCGCCACCTCGTCAATGCAGTAGTCGGGAACGTTGCAGACCGGGATGCCCCGCCCGCGAGCCACGTCCAGGTCGACATTGTCCACACCGATGCCGTAACGCACAATGGCCCGGGCCTTTTTCATAGCCGACACGACATTTGCGTTCACCCGGGCGAACTGGGTAACGACGGCATCCGCGTCCGCGCAGAGCTCGATCAGGTCCGCTTCCGTTTTGCACTGTCGCGCCACTATTTCGATTCCGTGGGGTTTCAAGATGGATTCCTCGACGCCGAGGTCCGGAAACGTCCAGTCGGTGAATGCGACCGTTGGATTGGGGGATTTCATGCTTTGGATTCGTGCGGGCGAGGTGCCTGAATGTTGACGGATCGCGTTTCTTTCACGCTTACGAAACTGACAAATACGCCTCCAAGGAGATAGCAGGCGGCGAGGAAAAGCAGGCACGTACTTTCACTCGCGTTATGGCTGCGGAGCCATCCATTGAAATGATTCCCCAGGTAGCCCGCGAGGTTCCCAAGCATGTTAATAAATCCGATGGAGACCGCAGCGGCGGAAGACGTGAGGGTGATTGTCGGCAGCGCCCAAAACGGGGACGGCCAGAAATAGGCGGCCAAACCGGTCAGGCATAACCACGTCATCACGATCGCAAAAGACTGGCCGTGAATCGCACTGCCCGCGAGCAGCAGGGCGGTCGCCACCTGCCCGCCCACGCAGTGCCACTTGCGATCGCCCGTGCGGTCCGAGGATTGGCCGGAGACAAACACGCCGATCAGTCCACAAGCGTAAAAGAGTCCGCTGAAGAACAGCGCCGAGCGGTCGGAGCCTCCGGAGAGATTCTTCACCATCGTCGGGAGCCAGAACCCCAGTGCATATCCGCCGGTGTTGGTGGCGAAGATTCCCAGAGCCAGCAGCCAGACGTTGCGCAATCGCAACGCCTGCCAGACGGATGTCCCTCCCGCCCCTTCTTTGGCACGGGCCTCGGCGGCGAGCAACCCCTCGAGATGGTCGCGCTCCGCCGGCGTGAGCCATTTTGCGTCCCGAGGCCGATCGGTCATCCAGACCAAGGTGAATACACCCAGAAATACCGCAGGAAGCCCTTCCAGGATGAACAACCATTTCCACCCGGTGAGCCCCAGCCAATTCACATCAAGCAACAACGCCGATACGGGCGCACCGAGCGCCAAGCTGAACGGCACGGCCATGACAAGCCCCGAGAGAGCACGGGCCCGGTCGGCGCTGACGAACCAATGGGTGAAGTAAACAATGATGCCCGGAAAGAATCCGGCCTCGGCCACACCCAGAAAGAACCGCGCGACGTAGAACTCCATTGGCGTCCGCACAAATGCGGTTAGCGCCGAGATAAAGCCCCAGGAAATGAGGATGCGCGCGAACCATTTGCGAGCACTCCAACGTTCAACCAGCAGCGCTCCGGGAATCTCGAGAATTAAGTAGCCGATGAAGAAGATTCCGATTCCCAGCCCGAAAATCTGTTCCGAGAACTTGAGGTCGCTGGCCATCCTCAGCTTGGCGAACCCGACGTTGGCCCGATCGAGGTAGGCCACGATATAAAGCACAAAGACCAGCGGCAAAACGCGCCAGGCAACCTTGCGCCGCAATCCCGAAAAATCAACCGCCGCGACGGTCACGCGAAGGCCTCCGGCTTTCCGCCGTGAGTCAGCATGAGACAGTCCTGTAGCAGGGAAGGCATTTGTGGTTGGCGGTTGACCATCAAGTTTTAAGGCCGCAGGGACGCCCATTGCCAGTACAAAGTTTGCGTAAGCACCGCTTGGGCCAGCATTCTTCATTTTGGAAAAGTGCGATGAACCGCCCCCCTCACCCTCCCCTCGGGCGGTGTGAGGGGCACGGGACGTGAATCTCGTGACGGCGCACAACCTCACCGTGCACTTGGGCAATGCCGGCTTCCGTTACTCTTGATTTAGTACCGTCTCCGAGGCGGGAAGAGTTCCAGATGTTCCCTCAACGGGTGAAGAACCTCAAGTCGGCCACGCTTTCGCGCCAAGTTGTCCGGCTCCTTGGCTCGATCCCCGTACAATCTTCGGACACCTGCCCGGGCATGCCGGCGAGAATGACACTCCAACAATAAGTAGATAATACCAAAAACTAATAACAATAACATATAACTCAGCTTCTGGCTGCTTTGCACTATATAATCATAATATCGCGCCTGGCATGTTAACGCGGAGTAGCTGCGCCGCGCAGTCAATCGTCCGCTCATTTATATATATAGATCAATGGCTGTTTCTAACTCCTTGACGGTGTCACTTCGGCAAACGCACGTGTTCGCTCGACTAATTTGTTCAATCGGTCACATCCTTGCCCGAAATTAGCCCCTCTCCCTCCGCTCGACCTATTCCCGTTTGGTCAAAAAACTCGAACCTACCAATGTTCAACGATTTGCAGGGCGATCAGGAGATTGCTCCCAGGCTGTTGGCTTGGTTAAGTCTCTTCGATGAATTGGAAACGAATGCTGGCGACCCTCTCCGGTTCGGTTGATCAGGAACTTTTCCTGCGCAACGAGTATCTGGTGACGGAGAACCGGATTCTCATGAACCCAGATCAAAGGGCGGTTACAGCTCACGGACCCGGAGCGAATCCGCTTGGCCGAGATCGGCCAGCGTCTCGGCAGCAAAGCCCGGGAGGAAGTGGCGCAGATTGTTCGACCTGAAAGCATTCTTGGCTGGCACCGCAGGCTTGTCGCCAAGAAGTTCGACGGGTCCAAAAACCGCTCACCCGCCGGTCGTCCCAATACGGATAACTCCATCGAGGACCTGATCCTCAAGATGGCTCGTGAGAACCGAAGTTGGGGCTATCGCCGGATTGTGGGTGCGCTCAGCAACTTGGGTTACGAGGTCAGTCATCAGACCGTTGGCAATGTTCTCCAACGCCACGGCCTTCTTCCAGCTCCGGATCGGGAGCGGAAGACTTCTTGGCGAGAATT
>CAMAUY010000066.1 GCA_945861565.1 Akkermansia muciniphila | reverse complement strand
AGTTCAGTTTTGATCACCGGAGCATCCTTTCGGAAAATCCGATGTAAGTCCCGCAAAATCGCTCCACCGACCTCTGATTACCTCGCTAACCTAAGCCCAAATCTGAGTGGCATTGGGCAGGATGCCAGCGCTCCCAGCCGCAGCTCAGTGGCCTCCAATTCATGAGCTTGATGAAGCCCTGCCGGTAAACCCGCGGGTTTGGCTTAATTTCTCCCAAAACTGGGTCAAGTGGCGTCGGGATGTGCGCCGGAAGCGGCGCAGAACGGTTCCGACAGCAGGACCGGAATTCACCGCAGAAGCCCTACCGCCTTCAGCGTCGCCCGGAGTACCTCCCGACTGGAAGCGGCGAGTGGAACGAGCGGCAAACGCACGGTTTCCTCCATGCGACCCATCATAGCCAATGCGGCTTTGACCGGGGCAGGATTGGACTCGATGAATAAATCCTTGAAGAGGGGATAGAACCGGGCGTGAAGTTTGCGAGCCTTGACGGCATCGCCGCCGGCAAACGCCTTCACCATGTCGGCGACCGCGCGCGGTGCCACATTGGATGCCACGCTGATCACTCCCTCCGCACCGACGCTCATAAACGGCAGCGTCAGGGAATCATCCCCGCTCAGGATAATAAATTTCGACCCACAGGCGGCGCGCAATTGGCTAACCCGGTCCGCATTTCCTCCTGCTTCTTTAATTCCAACAATATTACGGGATCCCACCGAGAGCCGGCGGCATGTCTCGATGCCGATCTCGACACCGCACCGGCCGGGGATGCTGTAAAGGAGGATGGGCAGCCGGGTGCTGCGGGCGATCGCGCGGAAGTGCTGAAACAATCCCTCTTGCGTCGGACGGTTATAGTAGGGGGCAACCTGTAATGAAGCGTCCACTCCCGCCATTTCGGCCCGTTTCGTCAATTGGATGGCTTCGGCGGTCGCATTGGCACCCGTGCCGGCGATCACCTTGAGCTTGCGCCGGGAATACTGCACCGCGAGTTCGATTACGCGGATATGCTCGTCCGTGTCCAGGGTGGGCGACTCACCGGTGGTACCCACCGGCACGATGCCATCGACTCCTCCCTTGATCTGGCCTTCGATCAAGCGCTTGAGGGCGGGTTCATCCAAAGCGCCTGCCCGGGTAAACGGTGTGACAATCGCGGTGTAGGTTCCTGTAAGCATCGCGGGATTCTCGGATTTAAGCCGTGGGTATTCAACGTTTGATATTGATCCCGTCTGGCGCTTGAGTAATCAACCGAAGGCCCGTACCTTCGAAACGTCACTCCCGAATCCAATGATCCCACGCCCCATGCTTGCCGTCATGACGGCCCTGTCCGTCGGCTCGATTTTACCCGGAACTCCCGGCTACGCGGCCACGGCTCCCCGGTCACCGTCCGATGAACTTGCGAGCCTTATCCTCCCAGACTCAGCGCTCACGATCGAACTCGTCGCGGCCGAGCCCGACATCGTCAGCCCGGTCGCCATCGCGTGGGACGCACGCGGACGCCTGTTCGTCGCCGAGATGCGCGACTATCCGAATGCTGCGACGGGAGGGTCGATTCGGGTGCTCGAGGACCGCGATGGAGACGGTCGTTATAAAAACGCGGCTGCGTTCGCCAGCGGGTTGTCTTTTCCCAACGGAGTTCTTCCCTGGAACGACGGTATTCTCGTCACCGCGGCTCCAGAAATTCTATTCCTGCGCGATACCAACGGTGATGGCATTGCGGACGAGCGCCGGGTTTTGTTCACTGGATTTGGAACCGGAAATCAACAACTCCGGGTCAATGGCCTGACGTGGGGTCTCGACGGCTGGATTTATGGAGCCAACGGCCGGAGCGATGGCGCGATTCGCCGGGGGGATGATCCAACGGGAGAAGCGGTTTCATTGCGCGGGCGCGATTTTAGATTTCGGCCCGACACTCTCGTTTTTGAGACACTCGCGGGCCGCAGCCAGTTCGGACTGGCGCGCGATAATTGGGGAAACCGCTTTCTTTCGTGGAACACCATCCCCGTCCGTCACGAAGTTTTTCCCGATCATTTTCTCGAGAGAAACTCCAACCTTCCGGCGGAGAATGTCCTGTCCGACTGCCTCCCGGCTGAGGATGCCGGCCAAGTTTTTCCGCTGACCGCGCCGCCGCTGGTTTTCAACAATGAATCCGGCAGCCACTTTAACGCCCTCAGCGGACTAACCGTTTTCCGGGGTGACGCACTCGGCCAGGCTTACCGCGGCAGCGCGTTTGTCGGCGAAAGCCTTCGTAATCTCGTCCATCGCCGGGTGCTGGTTCCGGATGGCCCCACCTTCCGCGCCGAGCGGCGCGAAGCGCGCGCCGAATTTCTCGCTAGCACGGACCCCTGGTTTCACCCGGTCAATTTCGCGACCGGACCCGATGGCGCCTTATACGTCGTCGACTTTTACCGTCAGTTTGTCGAACACCCCGATTGGGTCGCGCTCGACACGCGAGCGAAGGTGACCTGGGACACCGGAAAGCAACACGGCCGAATCTGGCGCGTGCGCCGAAGGGATTATTCCAACCATACGCCGAATCGGGCGGTTGCCCACTTGAACGGATCGGCACGTGACCTCGTCAACTCGCTGCGAAGTTCCAACGGGTGGATTCGTGATACCGCACAGCGTCTCCTGCTGGAGCGGCAGGACGGAACCGCGTCGCCGAGCTTGTTGAAGCTGGCGCGCGGGAAAAGCTCGCCGGAGACACGCGTCGCCGCTCTGCACTCGTTAAAGACTCTTAGCCGGCTGACTTCGGAACTGCTTCGCGACGCGACGCGCGATCCCGAACCCCGGGTCCGGGAAGCGGCCGTCTGGCTGTCGCTCGACCCAATTCCCGGCAGCGAAGTTCCCGACGCAAAGCGAAAATCGGCGAAAGCCCTCAATCTGCCGGTGGGCGCACTGGAACGTCTCGCGCGGGATCCGGACGACCGCGTCCGCCTCGTAACGGCGCTGGCGGCAGGAAGTATCGGCAGCTCACGCGACCGGGACGGAGTGCTCAACGTGATTGCGACCAGTACGACAAATCGCTGGATCCGGCTTGCGGCCGCGAGCAGTTCGCAATCGACGAACGTGCCTTGGATTGCGGGCCTGTTGCTGCGCCCACCGCCCAGGAAGACAGCGAAACCCGCGGGCATCATCACGGCGATTGACGCCGATCGCGAGCGGGTGATTGCTCAATATCAGCCATCACTCTCGTTGCCCGGCGACCGGCAGAAAGGGGCCGCGCACTTTTCCCGCCTCTGTCTCAATTGCCACTATGTCCAGGGGAAAGGTCAACGGGTCGGTCCAGATCTCTCGGGAATTTCGAGCCGGCCACCGGAGATACTGCTGACCGACATTCTGGACCCGAATCGTGCGGTCTCACCGGATTATATCACCTGGGAGCTCACAACCGTGGATGGGGAAACGGTGACGGGACTACTGGCGAGCGAGACGGAGACGCGGATCACCCTGCGGCATGCGGGCGCCCCCGACGAAGCGCTCTCGCGGAGCCGGATCCGGGAAATGAAAGCGACGGGACGCTCGCTGATGCCGGTGGGAATCGAAACCGGGCTGAGTGTGCAGGACATCGCCGACATCCTGGCGTTCCTTCGCAAGCCCGAAGGGGTTTTGCCGTAATCAGTACCGACAGGAAATTGGATACGGGATGAACGCGGTTCTTTCTCCATTTGCGGCCGTTTCGAATTAGCGGGGCATTGCGGTGTTTCGTGCCGACTAAATGGGTCTTGCTGCAGGTTCATGGATCGAGAGTCAATCCCCGCAAATTCGAAGCGACCGCTAATTGGACGCGGGATGAGGAGTCCCTGAGTCTGGAGAGCACTGGGACGCCTTATGGCTTTCGTTGCCAGCGGAATTCCTCCTTACTACACTCCGTCATGCACTCCACCCGCACTTCTCGCCGCACGTTTTTGAATGCCGTGGCGGCCGCCAGTCTGGCCACCCCGATTTACTTGCGGGCCATCGAACCGTTCCCGCGCACCGGTGACGCCAAGCTCCGCCTGAGCCTCGCCGCCTATTCGTTTCGGGATGATTTTGTCGTGCCGAAGAACGCCCCGGCGGGATCAACCCCAAAAATCGACATGTTCCGATTCCTTGATTTCTGCGGAGAGCACGGGTGTGACGGGGCGGAATTGACCAGCTACTACTTTCCTCCTGATGTCACCGCGGAATACTTCGCCCGCGTTCGTCACCATGCCCATCTCCGCGGTATCAGCATCAGCGGCACGGCGGTCGGCAACGTCTTCACTCACCCGCCGGGCCCGGAACGAGATCATGAGATTGGCCACGTGAAACGTTGGGTGGACCACGCTGCCGTCCTCGGAGCTCCGCACATTCGCGTTTTCGCGGGGGAGGCGCGCAAGGGTCAGGAACGAGCCGAGGCCGTAAAGCACTGTGTCACCGCATTGGAAGAATGTGCGGAGTATGCCGGCCGACGGGGGATATTTTTGGGGGTGGAGAATCACGGCGGCATCGTGGCCACGCCGAATCAAATCCTGGAAGTCGTCAAGGCGGTGAAAAGCCCATGGGTGGGTATCAATCTCGATACGGGAAACTTTAATACGGCGGACCCCTACGCGGACCTTGCGCGTTGCGCTCCCTACGCGGTCAATGTCCAGTTTAAAGGCGAGATTCGACGTGAGGGAGCAAAAGTCTCGGAACGGGCCGACACCCGCCGGGTGCTTCAGTTGCTTCGCGACGCGCGATATCAGGGTTGGGTGGCGCTCGAGTACGAGATGAAGCCGGATCCCTGGATCAAGGTACCGGAGCTGCTCGCCGAAATGAAAAAGAACCTCGGCTAGACGCCCGGTGGGTTGGTTTGAAAAAGCCCCTTTTTCGAGTCGAATTGCCAATTAGCTGGGATCCACGGATGGTCACCCTGATCCGCGGATAGCAATCTGAAAATGAGAACCACGGATAAACGCCGATAGACGCAGATTCCATGCCCTTTCTATCCGCGTCAATCCGTGTTCATCCGCGGTTCTCCTTATCCGCGGAATTGGGGGTCATCAGCAGCCTTGCCAGCGGCCCAACGGCACCTAGACTCGCCGCCCTTTATGAATCGGACTCCGCATATTGCCATTGTGGGCGCAACCGGTGCCGTGGGCATCGAAATGCTCAAAACTCTCGAAAAACGGCATTTTCCCGTCGGTAAACTCACCTTGCTTGCCTCAGCGCGATCGGTGGGCAAGACGCTTCCATTCAAGGGTGCCGACCACACGGTTACGGAGCTCACGCGGGATTCCTTCCAAGGGATCGACATCGCCCTGTTCAGTGCCGGCGGATCGATCTCGCGCGAATTTGCACCGATCGCCGCCGCGGCTGGATGTGTTGTTGTGGACAACTCCAGCGCCTTTCGGATGGAGGATTCCGTTCCCCTCGTGGTCCCGGAAATCAACGCCAGCGACGTGCGGAAACACCGGGGAATTATCGCAAATCCCAATTGTACCACCGCCATCACGCTCATGGCCCTGTACCCACTTCACAAGGCCTTCGGTGTGAAACGAATTTTTGCGGCCACGTATCAGGCGGTGTCAGGCACCGGAGCCAAGGCGATCGAGGAACTCGCACGACAAGTCGAACAGGTCGTCCGCAAGCAACTGGTGACGCGAGACGTGTACCCTCACCAAATCGCCTTCAATGTTCTGCCGCACGTCGATTCCTTTCTCCCGACGGGTTACACGAAGGAGGAGATGAAAATGGAAAATGAGGGCCGGAAAATCATGCATCACCCCGGCTTCCGGGCCTCCGTAACGTGCGTGAGGGTTCCCGTGTATCGCTCCCATTCCGTTGCGGTCAACGCCGAGTTTGAACGCCCGGTGAGCCTGGCGATTGCCCAGGAAGTACTGAAAAACGCCCCCGGACTGGATGTGGTGGATGATCCCGAGAACAAGCAGTATCCCATGCCCTTGTTCACCTCGGAGAAGTACAACTGCGAGGTGGGTCGCATGCGTCTCGACTGTGCTCTGGACAACGGCCTCTGCTTTTGGGTTTCGGGCGATCAACTGCTCAAAGGTGCCGCCCTGAATGCGGTGCAGATCGCCGAAGAACTTCTGCGGTAATTTCAATCGTAACCGCCAGAAATTGGAAGAGGGTGTGAGACAAAACGGCGACGGCGCTTTCGATCCGCCACCCGGCGTGAATACTCACCCAAAGCGGTGTCGCGCTTCGCTTGCCACCGCCACACCATGGGCACCGTCTGCCGGCGCTCCCAGGTTCATGGTCTCAACTCGAGACAACTCGCAGGCCTTATGTGCGCGATTCTAGAACGAGTGAAGATTCTTGTCGTACACCCATTGGAAGATTCTGCCCACCTTCCAGATTGGCAGCGCCTGGATTCTGCCTCAGTATCACACCCGCATGCTCCTGGCTCTCACCGGCTTCGTCGCCGGACTCCTGCACGTGGTGTCCGGCCCGGACCACCTGGCCGCTGTCGCACCCCTGGCAGTCCGCGGGCATCACCGGGCTTGGTGGCATGGCATTCGGTGGGGTGTCGGGCACTCCGTGGGCGTGGCACTCGTCGGCGGGATCGCTTTAGCGCTCCGGGAGGTCGCACCCATCGAACGATTCTCACACGTCAGCGAACGACTCGTCGGTGTCATGTTGCTCGGGCTTGGCTGGTGGAGCCTGCGCAAGGCACTCCGCTTCCAATTGCACGTCCACCCGCATGCCCATGACGGAACCGACCACGTCCACCTTCATTTGCATGGCCCCAGCCACGCCCACATGAACTCAACGCCCCAGAATCACCTCCATGCTCACGCCGCGGTGGGAATTGGAACGTTGCACGGACTGGCTGGCGGTTCCCATTTTCTCGGTATACTTCCTGCCCTCGCCCTGCCGACCACGGCCGATTCGG
Organism: Akkermansia muciniphila; assembly: GCA_945861565.1. Taxonomy (GTDB): domain Bacteria; phylum Verrucomicrobiota; class Verrucomicrobiia; order Limisphaerales; family UBA9464; genus SIBK01. The sequence continues at coordinate 23,211 of CAMAUY010000066.1, read as the reverse complement.
TGCTTTACCTGGGCTGTTTCGCGGCCGGAACGGTGGCGGCCATGGCTGGATTTTCAGCACTCCTCGGAGCTCTTGCCGGACGGGCGGCGGAACGAGGTGCAGCGGTCTGGCAGGGATTCATGTACAGTTGTTCGGCCCTGGCGTTTGCGGTGGGTGCCTGGTGGCTCTGGACGTGACGAGTCGTAGAGCCTGATTGAAAAATCAAACTGGCACTTCCGAGGTGGGTTTACGCGCTGACTCAACACACTGATGACAGGCTCGTCAGCATTGCAATTTCAAGGTAACTGGGAACGTCAGGAGAGTGACCCTCGACATTGACGATTTTTGCACACTCGTGCGAGGATCGCCCTCTCATGTCTGACGGACGTTTATTTTCCATCTTGGTAGGAATCGCTCTGCTCGCCGGTTGCTCGACGACCGATTCCACAAACCTCACGCCCCGGCGGGTTCCTCGTAATCCCGGGAACATCTACCACTTTGAAACAAGCTGGTACTCGATCCGCACCGGGGTCGGCACCAACGTGCAGGCGTTTGTGATTGTCGACTCCACCGTGTATCCGATGAAGCCAGTGGCGTCTACCCGAGAGCGCTTTGAGGCGTTTGTCCCGTTGCCGCCCGGAAAGACGTACATTCCGTATCGATATCGGTTTGACTTCGAGTATCGAAATACCACGCCCATCGTTCAGCACGACAGCGATTTATCCCCTTCGTATCGCCTGATCGTTCCCATGGATCCCAACCAACCCCTGTTGACCACCGAACCGAAGAAATAGAGAGGGAATCGCCGTAACTTTAGGTTTTTCCCAGGTGGAGACTGAGTCACAGTAGGGTCATGGTCGCCACGCCGCTTTCGGGTCTTTCCGTTCTGGTTCTCGATGACGAGCCGCTTTTGCGGCGACACCTCGTCGCCACCCTCGAACGGCTCGGGGCGGATGTCGCCTCGGCGGATACCGTGCGGGGAGCACGGCAACTCGCGCGGGATTTGAGCTTCGATTTTGCTCTCCTCGACGTGAACTTGCCCGATGGCAAGGGCACCGAACTGCTGGCGGAACGAGCGTTTGGAAGTGGTACCGGTGTGATTCTAATGACGGCCGAGGGGGGCATCACGGCCGCCGTGGACGCGATGAAGCTCGGAGCCCTGGATTACCTGCCAAAACCCTTCGAACCCGAGGCACTCGCTCTCTCGCTGTCTCGTGTCCGCAAGACCAAAGCCACCGAACGGGTCGAAGAGCACAAACAGAAAGAATCCACCGATAACCCATTCTTCTTCGGAGACAGCCTTGCGAGTCTGCAATCGCAGCTTGACAAGATTTTGCATTCGGATCGCCGCATGCAGACCGCCCTGGCGGCGATACTGATCCAGGGCGAAACTGGAACCGGAAAAACGACCATCGCACGGTGGATTCACAGCCAGGGCCCCCGTGCAGGCGGTCCCTTGGTTGAAATGAACTGCTCCGCCATTCCGGAATCTCTGGCAGAATCGGAATTGTTCGGCCACGAGAAAGGGGCATTCACCGATGCCCGGGCCGGGCGCATTGGACTTTTTGAAGCCGCCAATGGCGGGACGCTGTTCCTGGACGAACTGACCAGCCTTTCAACCGCCCTCCAGGCAAAACTACTGACCGTTTTGGAAGGACACCGCATCCGTCGGGTCGGTGCCAACCGTGAAATACCCGTTGATGTGCGGGTCATCGGTGCCGCCAATCGCGACCTTCGCCAACTGGTTTCCGAAGGACGGTTCCGAGAAGATTTGTTCCATCGATTAGATCTTTTCCGGGTGGTCATTCCGCCGCTGCGGGAGCGGAGCGGTGACATCCTCCAGCTCGCCGAAGTCCTGCTCCTGAGACAGTGCCGCCGGCATCGGCTCCCCCCGCGCACCATTTCTCCGATTGGCCGACGTCGCCTGCTCTCGTACGCGTGGCCTGGAAATGTCCGTGAACTCGCTCATGAAATCGAACGAGCCGTCGTCTTCGAAGACAATCTGGAGCTGCACTTCGACCAGTTGATGGGCGTCGGCGGAAAAACGCTCGCAGAGCTCGCGGCCCCAGCGGACGCGTCGACACCCCATCCCCATCCCACGCCATCCGATGATTGGTTCAATCCCAAGTTCCGGTTTCCGGACGCCGGGTTTTCGCTCGAAAATGCGATCCTCCGACTCATCCAACGCGGTCTTGATCAAACGAGTGGCAACGTTTCGGCCGCAGCCAGAATTCTCGGTGTGTCTCGGGATTACCTCCGCTACCGGATTAACCCGCCACCCAGTCCGTAAAGCCCGAAAGTCTATACTTAAACGCGACCGAACGCGGACGACGGCCCACTGAGTCCCCTCACACCCCCCTGCCAATTTAGTCGGGGAGTTTCTCGATCAGGATGTCCTTGAATCGGACCTCCGTCTTTCCACCTCCATGAATCTGCAGGCCAATGTGGCCGAACTGGGGAATTTTTTCGTCCGCCTCGGTGTAATCGACCATCTGAACTCCATTAATCTTGAGGACCATCCGACGGCCGACGCACCGGATCTCGTAGTCGTTCCAGTCCCCGGGCTTGACCGCGCTTTTTACCGCCGCCGCGTCGGGCCTGGCCATGACCTTGTTCCGCCTGGATTCGTCGTAAATACATCCGTACCATCCCTCTCCAATGTCCGCCTGATACCCAATCATTTCGTGGTCATTGGGAACGCGTTGACTCCGAATCTGGACACCCGAATTCACAAAACCCTCGGTGCCCGTCAAATGGAACTTGAGCTTAATGACAAAATTCGTGAACTGCTGGGTCGTCGCCAAAAAATCATTGTAGGGAACCTTTTCGTTGAGGTTGCCCGCGGCGAGCATCCCGTTTTCGATCCGCCACATCCGACGGGTATCCCCTTCCCAACCGGCAAACGTCTTCCCATCAAAAAGCGGCCGGGGGTTTTCCGCTTGAAGTGCAGAGGAAAGCAGAAGGGCTGTGAGTAAGAGCCGGGGAAATCGCATGCAAGAAAACTGCAAGAAGTTCAACAATTTGTCCAGCGCTCGGACGGCGAGGACGCCTCGAGGGTTTACCGGATTCTTAACTGCGGGCTTTTCCTTGGCGGTCCCGCTTCCTAGTCTCCACCTCAGGTCATACACATCAAACGACGTCCATCCATGAAGCGATTCCTTTTTAACCCCCTCCCTTTCAGCTCCCTGCTCGCAGCAGTCTGTCTTTCGTTCACCGGCTGCAAACCGGCCGACAGCGGCGGAGGTCCCCAGGACACCGGACCGGGTGCCAACACCGGGAAAATTCGGGTGGGCGAATACGCCTCCATGACCGGAGGCGAAGCGGCGTTTGGACAATCCTCTCACAAGGGCACGCAGCTCGCCTTCGAGGAAGTCAATAAGTCTGGTGGTGTCCTCGGGCGCCAGATTGAACACCTCTTGGAAGACACTCAGAGCAAGCAGGGCGAATCGGCCACGATTTCCAAGAAGTTCATCTCACGGGATAAGGTGGTGGCTCTGCTCGGTGAAGTGGCCTCCGGGCGGTCGCTGGAAGCCGCACCCTTCTGCCAGGAGGCCAGAATTCCGATGATTTCACCCTCCTCCACCAATCCCAAGGTCACGGAGATGGGCGACTACATTTTCCGGGTTTGTTTCACCGATCCATTTCAGGGGCGGCTCCTCGCGGAGTTCGCCCAAAAAACTCTCAAGGCACGTCGGGTGGCGATCCTCTCCGACACGGCATCAGCCTACAGCGTAGGCCTCGCCAAATACTTCAAAGATCCGTTCGTAGCCGGAGGCGGGCAGGTCGTTCTTGAGCAAAAATATTCAGGGAAGGACAAAGACTTCAAAGCGCAGTTGACAGCGATTAAGGCGGCCAATCCGGAGGCGATTTGCGTTCCGGGATACTACACCGAGGCCGGACTGATCGTGGCACAGGCCCGCCAACTGGGCATCAACGTGCCGCTCTTCGGCGGGGACGGATGGGAAGCGCCGCAGTTGATTGAAATTGCCGGGGGCAAAGCCCTGGAGAACACCTACTACTCAACCCACTATTCCTCGGAAAACACCGATCCCCAGGTGCAGTCGTTCGTCGCCGCCTTCAAGGCCCGGTACAATGGCGAAACACCGGACGCAATGGCCGCTCTGGGATACGATTCCGCCCGGGTACTGGCCGACGCGATCAAACGTGCCGGCTCGACCGAGGGGCCGAAGCTGCGCGACGCAATCGCCGCGACGAAGGATTTCCCGTGCGTCACCGGCCGGACCACCCTGGACGCATCCCGCAATGCCTCCAAATCAGCGGTGATTCTGACGGTGAAGGACAATCGATTCAAATACGTGGAAACCATTTCGCCTTGACCGAGAAAAAGGCCCTCGGCCGTTGTACCCCGTCAAGGCATGACCGAATTTCTTCAGCAGCTCATCAATGGGATTTCCCTGGGCTCAATCTATGCCCTGATCGCTCTCGGCTATACGATGGTTTACGGAGTATTGCGCTTCATTAATTTTGCCCACAGTGACGTGTTCATGCTCGGAGCATTCGTGGGCTACTACGCGGTCAGGAAATGGGGAATACCGGCCGGAGGCGTGGCCGGAGGTCTGCTGGTCCTGTGCCTGGCCATGTCGATCTGTGCCCTCATCGGAATTCTAATCGAACGTCTTGCGTACCGTCCGTTGCGCGGCCGCCCGACCCTGAGTGTTCTCATCACTGCCATCGGCGTGTCCCTTCTTCTCCAGAACCTCGGCCAATCCATCTTCGGCGCAAACCCCAAGGCGTTTCCCCGCCTTTTTCCGGAAGCCAACCTCCACCTCGGCCAACTCAGCATCACCAGCAACCAGTTGCTCGTCATTGCCGTATCTCTCATTCTCCTCGTGGCCCTGCATTTCATAGTGCACCGGACGAAAACCGGAACCGCCATGCGCGCCCTCTCCTTTAATGCGACGGCATCCAGCCTCGTCGGAATTAATAACGACCGGATTATTTCATTTACCTTTGGCCTCGGCTCCGCCTTGGCGGGTGCGGGAGGCATTCTCTACGCCATGAACTACCCCAGCATCGATCCGCTCATGGGTACAATGCCGGGACTCAAGGCCTTCGTGGCCGCCGTGCTCGGCGGCGTCGGCAGTCTGCCCGGGGCGGCACTTGGCGGCCTCCTCATTGGACTGATCGAAACATTCGTGGCCGGCACCGGTTGGTCTACCTATCGCGACGCCGTCGCCTTTGCCATCCTGATCCTCATTCTCTTGCTCCGTCCTGCCGGTCTGCTCGGGAAATCCCGCTCGGATAAAGTATGAACCCTCGCTCCTACCCACCCCCCTGTCACCCGCCGCCGCCCTCCTCCCGGCCGGCAGCAATCGCAGACTAATGCCCTGCCCCATGTTGCCTCGATCCCAGATTGTGCTCCTGATCAGCCTGGCCACCGCAGGTTTTATCTCTGCGTTTTCCTCGAGAATTGATGACTATATTCTCGATGTCGTTCTTGGGATCGGCATCAATATTATCCTGGCGGTCAGTCTCAATCTGATCAACGGGTTCACCGGCCAGTTTTCGCTCGGGCACGCCGGGTTTATGGCCGTTGGCGCCTATGCCGCGGGCACATTGACCACCGGACCTGGCAAGGCCTGGATCGCCGCCTCCGGCATTTCCCCCGCCGTGCTCTTCCCCTTCGTTCTGCTTGCTGGAGGATTGGCCGCCGCCGTCGTCGGTCTGGCGGTCGGGGCACCCTCCCTCCGGCTCAAAGGGGACTACCTCGCCATCGTTACGCTGGGATTTGGGGAAATCATCAAGGTTATCCTGCAAAATATTGAATCCCTCGGTGGATCACGCGGCATGGTCGGTATCCCTTCCTATACCACCTTCTTCTGGAGCTTCGGTGCCGCCGCCATCACAATTTACGCGGCCTGGGCCCTGGTAAACTCGACATTAGGGTGTGGATTTCTCGCCGTGGCGGATGATGAGATTGCCGCCGAGGCGATGGGCCTGAACACCACTCGCTATAAGATCATTGCGTTTGTCACCGGCGCGTTTTTCGCAGGGATTGCCGGCGGCCTGTACGCGCATCTTAAGGGCTACATCAGCCCGGCTGGATTCGATTTCAACCGGAGTATCGAAATTGTGATTATGGTCATCCTCGGCGGGATGGGCCGGCATGTGGGCGTGGTGATCGCCGCCGTGTTGCTCACGGTGCTTTCCGAAAAACTTCGGGATTTTGGAGACAAACGGATGATTGTCTATTCCGCGCTGCTCATTCTGCTCATGTTGGCCCGCCCCCAGGGATTGTTCACCTGGAAGTCCGCCCGCAAGGCAATCGCCGGATGAATTCTACCCACCCGAAACCAGGCCGTCTGCTGCACCTCGACAACGTGACGATCCGCTTCGGGGGTCTGACCGCTGTCTCGTCCGTGAGCGCGTCTCTAGGGGAAAACGAATTGACCGGTCTTATCGGACCGAACGGGGCCGGCAAGACCACCGTATTCAATATGATTACGGGCGTGTACGCACCCACCGAGGGCGCCATCCACTTCGAGAATCGACCGGTCACCGGGCTGAAACCCTTCGCCATCACGGAACGAGGCATCGCCCGCACGTTTCAAAACATCCGTCTTTTCCCCAGTTTATCCGTCTTTGACAACGTTCGCGTCGCGTTTCATCTGCACGTCACCCAGAGCACGGCGCATTCACTGACTCGCGGCAGAAAATTTCGCGCCGAGGAACGGGAAATCATCGACCGGACTCGGGCTCTTCTTGATATATTCCAGCTCACACGGGTCCAGGATGAACCGGCCAAGAGCCTGCCGTATGGCGACCAGCGGCGGCTCGAGATTGTCCGGGCTCTCGCCACCCGCCCCAAGCTGTTGCTCCTCGATGAACCCGCCGCCGGGATGAATCCGGCCGAAAAGGTCGAGCTCATGAAACTGATTCGATTCATCCGGGAAAAATTTCGCCTGTCCATTCTCCTGGTGGAACACGACATGAAGGTCGTGATGGGAATCTGCGAGCGGATCCACGTTCTCGAATATGGCCGCAAGATCGCGGAAGGCACCCCAGCCGAGATCCGCCAGCATCCGGCCGTAGTCGCCGCCTACCTTGGGAAGGAGGTCAACCATTAATCCCACCGCCGCCGAGTCCACACCGATGCTCGAGATCCGGAATCTCACCGTCGCGTATGGTGCCATCACCGCTCTCCACGGAATCTCCCTGACGGTCAACGCCGGAGAAATCGTCACTCTCATCGGCGGCAACGGGGCCGGGAAGTCCACCACTCTGCGAGCGATCTCCGGCCTGATCCGGCCGCGGTCCGGCCAGATAATGTACCGCGGAACGGACGTCGCCGGCGTGCCAGCCCATGAACTCGTGGCACGCGGCCTGTCCCATTGCCCCGAGGGACGATTGGTCTTCGCCAATCTCACGGTCGAGGAGAACTTGCGGCTGGGTGCCTATCTTCAACATAACCGGAAGCGCGTTGCCGAAGAGTTGGACTTCGTCCTCACTCTTTTTCCCCGTCTCAAGGAACGCACCGCTCAATTCGCCGGAACTCTCAGTGGCGGCGAGCAGCAAATGCTGGCCATCGCCCGGGCGCTCATGAGCCAGCCCCAGTGCCTCCTTCTGGATGAACCATCCCTGGGCATCGCCCCCTTGCTGGTCAAATCCATCTTTGAACAGATTGTGGCTCTGAACCGGACTCGCGGCTTGACCATCCTCCTGGTGGAACAAAATGCCAATCTCGCCCTGGAAATCTCCCACCGCGGTTACGTTCTCGAAACCGGCCGGATCATTCTCACGGACGATGCCGCAGCCCTCCGCATTAATCCCGATGTGCAGGAAGCCTATCTCGGTGGCGGAGAATAGCGCTCACATGTCCCGCTCCGCCAAGCCCAGACAGCACTCCGCGGTGGCGGCACGCTCCAGCTCTTCGCCCACACTGTCCGCGGTCAAACCACGGCGCAATTCGAGGACGAAGAACGAGCGCGACGGACGAGGACGATTTGAAGGACCCCATTGCGGTGCTTTCGTCCTCGTCCTCGTCCTTCGTCCGTCGATGGCGACGAACAGCACACCGACCTATGTGCCGGGACGCACGGAGCGCTCCGGAATCGCGCTCTGGAAAGCCCGCAAATCTCTTTCCTGCAATGTTTCATCGAACCGCGGATGAACGCCGATAGACGCTGATACCCGTCACTTGGGCAACGTCCAGGCGCTCGCTCCGAGGTTCAAAGGCAACGGCTTCAATTTATCCGCGTCTATCCGTGTCCATCTGCGGTTCTTCCCAGTCCCAGAGTGATCAATCACCCGTCCCTTTATCCCTGAGGAGGGGAAGCCGAGAGGAAGAACCGCGGATTCACACGGATTGACGCGGATAGAAAGTCTTTGGAACCCGTGTCGATCGGTGTTCATCTGCGGTTCTTCCCAGTCCCAATCGCCAGAGTGATCAATCGCCTGTCCCTTTATTTGTCCCTACAGGATTCTTGTCGATGTCGTATGGAGGAGTGTATGTTCTCTTTATGAAACTCGCTTACACCGTGCAGGTCTGGGAGGAGGATGGCCACTTCATCGCCCACGCCATGCCGTTGGATGTCGCGAGTTCCGGCCCCACCCCTGAAGAGGCTCGCCTGGCGGTGGACGAAGCCGTGCGCTTGTTCGTCAACACCGCCGCTGAACACGGCACCTTGGACGAGGTGCTCGGGGATGCCGGTTACCGCCGCGTCCGCCAAGCATGGCGCAGTCCGGCCTGGCTCGGCTTTGAACAACGGACCTGCGTGACTGAAGTGTAGGCTGTTTCATGCCTAATTTCTCGCCGCAGCATTGGCGCACGTTAGAAGCAGTCTTCCTTGCCGCGGGCTTTCGATTCGCTCGTCAGGAAGGCAGCCACCGTTCTTATGTCAAACCCGGAGTCACCCGTCCGGTGGTCATCCCGGTTTACCCTGAAGTCCCCGTCTTCATCATCCGCAACAATCTCAAGACCGCGGGACTTTCCCGCGACGACTATTTCAGCATCCTCGCAAGAGTCTAAGTGGCAGTTGCAATCCGGAATGGGCGAATTGTCTCACCCCGTTTGTAGCCTGCGCTCCCAAAAGTGCTGCGGCTCCAGCCGAGGAGGGGAAGCCGAGAGGAAGAACCGCGGATTCACACGGATTGACGCGGATAGAAAGTCTTTGGAACCCGTGTTGATCGGTGTCCATCTGCGGTTCTTCCCAGTCCCAGAGTGATCAATCACCCGTCCCTTTATCTTTCCCGGGCCGCTGGGCGTCCGAAGGAGTAGACCACTGAATGCCGCCGTCCTTCTCGTCCTTCGGACCGGAAAGATGGGCTCTTGCGAAAGGACACCCTATGTAATACAAATGAATACATGGCGACGATCACACTACGGATTCCAGATTCCATGAATGCTGTCCTTGACCGGCAAAGCGCAGCCCAGGGCGTTTCCAAGAGCGACCTCGCCCGGGAGGCGCTTCGACGATTTCTGACGGTGGCGGAGTTCCGCACAATCCGGGCCAAACTCGTGCCGTTGGCCGAAGCTCAAGGCATCCACACCGATGAGGATGTTTTCGAGAGGCTCAAACGGTGAGGGTCGTCCTGGATTCCTCAGTGCTGGTGGCCGCACACATCAGCCGGGCGGGAGTCTGTGCGGAACTGGTCGAGGAGATCCTGCTCGGTCACGATCTGGTTCTGTCCGAGTTCATCCTGGACGAATTGAAGGAGAAGCTGCTCACCAAGTTCGGTTTCCCGAAAAGTGTGGTGGCGCTGGCCTTGACGCATTTGAAACAAACCACGCGAATCGTCGAACCGACGGTCTTGCCTCCCGGCATTTGTCGGGATCCGGATGACATCCCGGTCTTGGGCACAGCCGTCGCAGGGGAGACCGAGGTGCTGGTCACCGTGGACAAGGACCTGCTCGCCTTGGAGAGCTACGAGGGTATCGCCATCATCAAACCGGGCGAATTCTGGCGACGCGCCCGAGGTTGACGGCGCTGGCGTCTGCCTTTGAGTTTACGAACCGGCGGCGCGGTCAGGAGGCGCTTAAGTGACAAATCACCTGTCCCTTTATCCGATGATTAAATGCGGGTAACGCTTCGTCGTCGATGGCTGGCAACGGCGTCTTCACGATCCCAATAACAGGCTTTGCACATGGCCTGTTATCTGGGTAAACTGGCTTCAGCGACGACGATTCAGAACCTGGTTATGAACATTTCGATCACGCCCGAGTTGGAGAAGTTTGTGAAGGCCGAGGTCAAGACCGGGCTTTACCAGTCGGTCAGCGAAGTCATCCGCGCCGCATTGCGCCGCCTGAAGGAAGACAAGGAGCGGAAGCCGCGCTTCATGGTGTCCTCGACGGCGGAACTGCAAGCCAAGCTTCTGGAAGGCATCGCCGAACTGGATCGCGGGGAGGGTCTGCCCGGCGAACAAGTGTTTGCCGAGCTCAAAGCCCACAGCGCCAAACGGCGTCGCGCCCATGGTTGAACTGATTGTTGCTCCCGCGGCGCGAGCGGACCTGCTCGCCCAATGGGACTTCTACGCCGACGAAGTGGGCCGGCCCGATCTGGGAGATCGGTTTTTCCTTTGCGCCGAGGCGACGTTCAAAAAATTGGCGCGCACGCCCGGCCTCGGGCGCCCGTGCGCGTTCCGCAGACCCAAGGCCAAAGGGCTTCGCTCGTGGCACGTGGAGGATTTCCCGAGGCACCTGGTTTATTATCGTCCACTGCCGGACGAGCACGGCGTCGAGATTGTCCGCGTGCTGCATGGCGCGCGCGACCTGGATGCCGCCTTCGACGAATAGCCCGGAGTTCAATCGGTGGGGCGCTGGCCCGTGCCGTGTTGGCGGAGATGGAACATGCGGTGCGCCTCCTTCAGAATGACAAATCACCTGTCCCTAAATCCGCAAACCGGAGTTGGAACCACGGATGAACACCGATAGACGCTGATTCCAGTCACTCGGGCAGCGTCCAGGCGCTCACTCCGAGGGTCAAAGGCAACGGCTTCATTGTATCCGCGCCAGTCCGCGTTCATCTGCGGTTCTTCCCCTCCTCAGAGTGACTAATCACCTGAACGGATGGCACCCCCTTCACCGCCGGCCGTTCGGGACCGGTTTCATGGGCGTGGACCGAGCGATCGGCGGGCTTGCCGGCTGACTTTGTGCCGGAATCGGCGACGGATTCAGCTCGGATTGCGGTTCTTCCCAGTCCCAGAGTGATCAATCACCTGTCCCTTTATCCTTCGAATTGAATCCGATCGGGAGATCTGCGCAAGATTGCGAACACACTGTCTGTCATCCATCAATGAAAATTCCTCAATTCTTCAACGCGTTTGGCATCCCTCGCCGTTCATTTCTTAACCTCGCTGCCTTCACGGCATCCGCGTTCGCGGCCAACCGCCTGCGGGCACAACCGGCGGAGCGCAAGCCCCCCGCTGGGGACGGCAAGCTGCGTATCATTGTTTTCGGTGCTCACCCTGACGACTGCGAGCTAAGTGCCGGTGGCACAGGCGCAAAATGGTCTTCGCAGGGGCACCACGTTAAATTCGTTTCCTGCACGAACGGTGACATCGGTCATTGGGGAATGGCGGGCGGCCCGCTCGCACGACGGCGCGAGGCAGAGGTTAAGAAGTGCGCCGAGATCCTCGGTAACCAATCCCAGGTGCTCGACATCCACGACGGCGAACTGATGGTGACCATGGAAAACCGCCGGGAGATTTGTCGTCAGATCCGTGAATGGCACGCCGACGTCGTCATCAGCCATCGTCCGAACGACTACCACCCCGATCATCGCTACGTCGGGGTTCTTGTCATGGATGCCGCCTACATGGTCACCGTGCCGCATTTCTGCCCAGACGTTCCGCACCTGACCAAGAACCCGGTTTTCCTCTTTGCCGAAGATGAGTTTCAGCGGCCCAATCCGTTCACGCCGGACGTCGTCATTTCAATTGACGATGTGGTGGAGAAGAAGTTCGCCGCCGTGGCCGCGCTGGAATCACAGTTCTATGAAGGCGGCTGCAACGGAGGTCCTCACCTTGTCCCGAATCCCGCTGACACGGCGGCGGTAGCCGCGAGGAAGAAGGTGGTTCGCGAGGAGTTTGGCAGTTATTTCTCCGCCACGGCCAACCGATTTCGCGCGGGCTTAGTGAAACAATACGGGAAAGAACGCGCGGAGAAGGTCAAGTTCGCCGAATCCTTCGAGGTGTGCGAATATGGGCGCAAACCGGAAATCGACGAGCTCAAGCAACTTTTCCCATTCTTCGGAGCGTAAAAGAGCGACATGGGGTTTGGATAGGAAGAAGTAGGCTTTCCATACCTGCGACAGGACGCGTCCTTTCATTTTTGTAAGTCAAGAAGCGGAGGGGACTGGGCAACGATGAGAGCGTCGGGAGTGATTAATTACCTGTCCCTTTATCATCCCCCGGTAACCGGAGTTGGAACCACGGATGAACACCGATAGACGCTGATTCCAGTCACTCGGGCAGCGTCCAGGCGCTCACTCCGAGGGTCAAAGGCAACGGCTTCATTGTATCCGCGCCAGTCCGCGTTCATCGGCGGTTCTTCCTCTCCTCAGAGTGACTAATCACCTGAACGGATGGCACCCCCTTCACCGCCGGCCGTTCGGGACCGGTTTCATGGGCGTGGACCGAGCGATCGGCGGGCTTGCCGGCTGACTTTGTGCCGGAATCGGCGACGGATTCAGCTCGGATTGGGTTTCCGTTTCGGCCAGATTTGCCATCGAGTCCTCCCGCTGATTCTCCAGAATCCACGTGTGCGCCATGTCGGCCAGCTTGGCGAGTTCCAGGAGGTCTCCCAAGCCGAAATTGGCTGTCGATTTCCATTCCGTTCCCGTCTTGTAAGAGCGATTGAAGCTGACGGAAAACCACGACCTCTGTTGTTCGTTTGAGTTTCGCCAGATTGCCGCTTTGGTCAGGCCAATGCGCATTTCGTAAACCGGACGTTGTGCTGTATTCATCGTATCGAATGTTTCCCTTCAGGCGCCCGCATGCCGGAGCAGGCTTCCGATCGGACAATTTCTTTGCCGACAACGGTGAAGAACCGCCGGGACGTCAGGATTTCATACAACTTTTCTGGGCAGGCATTCGCTCTCTGGTTACTTTCGGCGCGATGAACTTTTTCCGCTGCCACCTCGGGAGCCATTCCGTTCAGAGACATTGGCTTCGAGACGTTCACCCGATCCGCCCCAAAGCGCTCCGACCTACCACCATCCCCTGACCTTTCCCCATCCCGATCATGCTGACCCTTACTCCCAAAATCCGTGCGGCACTCGACCACGACGGCGACGCTCGGGAAGAGATTCTCCGGACGCTCATCACGGAACGTCTCAGCACCGTCCAGCCTCCGCGGATGGACGATCAGGTGGTGGCCACCTACTTTCTTCGCCTCCGGACGTGGGACCTGCAACACGCCGGGCACGAGATCAGCTACCATGCCACCTCGGGAACCCATGACATCGCACCCGGTTCCTTGATCGAGCAATGCACCGGCACAATCGCGGGGATCGACACCTGGGACTCCACCAACCGTTGTGGTCTGCTGCACATTGCGTTCCCGCTCAAAATGTTGCTCAACGAAAATGGCGGCCTGTCGTCCTGCGACCTCTTGCACACCGTGGCGGGGGCCATCTTGTTCGACGTCTATGAAAATCAGGATTCCCGGCTCGTGGCGTTGCAACTCCCGGAGAGCGTTGTGCGCACCTTTCCCGGACCGGCCCATGGGCCGCTCGGTGTTCGCGAATTCACTCACTTCGAAAAGGAACCCCTCTTCGGGACGATCCTTAAGCCGACGGCGGGCATCACCCCCGACCACGTCGGCCGGCTGGTCGAGGAGGTCGCATCGTGCCCGCTTTTTTGTTTCGTGAAGGAGGACGAAAATCTTTATCCGAGGCTCCCATACTCGCCCGTAAAGGAGCGGACAAAATGCGCCGTGGAGGCGATTCGTCGCCGACAGGACCAACGTGGGGGGCGCGGGTTAATTTTTGCACCGCATATATCGGGAGCGCCCCATGAGATTCTGGAGACGGTGAAAGCCGTGAGGGCGGCGGGTGCGACCGGAATCATGTTCAGTGAAAGTTTCGCCGGAGGCACGGTGCGAATGGTCCGGGAAGCAACCCGCAAGGATGCACAGCCTCCATTTCTGTACGGCCACAACGCCGGGATCGGAGTCAAGACACGTGCCATCTATCGCGAAGTGATCGACCTTCTCGCCCGGCTCGACGGAATTGATTTTCGTCAGACGGCCCCGGTCCGCCCCGGTGCGCCATTTCTCAAACCGTATGGGCAGGAATGGCTGGCGAGTGAACACGCCCTCACCGGTCCACTGCCCGGAATCCGGCCCACCACCATTGTGCGGGCCGGTGCGCTCGACCAAGGGAATATCGGGCTCAACCTCGCCGATGTGGAGGCTCGAAAACTCGGTCCTTACGTGCTTTTCCTGAGCGGATCCGCCATTAACTCGATCAAGAATGCCGCCGGCAATCCCGATCCCCTGCTCGGTGCCGAAGCCATGCGGCAGGCGATCGCGATTCACCGCCAGGGCGATCTGACCAACGCGACACCGACAGAACACGCCCCGGCCTTGCTCGATATTGCCCAGCGGACCGGACTCGAAGCCCTCACCACCGCCCTTCTCCAACGCTACCCCAACCTGGGCAAGCGCGATTCCCATCCCTAGTCGTGCATCCCGAAGTTGTTGGAGAAGGTAGCGGACGCCGCGCTGCGGCGTCCCAGCGCCGTTCAGGCGCGGCACGAACCGCGCTGCGGCCCCTGCCGCCCGCTGGATGCGGGCGGGGTTGTCGCAGCGCGACAACCTCAACCAACAACTTCGGGATGCACCGCATCCCTAGTGCCCCCCTAAGAAACCGATTGTGCAACCTGTCTCGTACAGCGTATTTCCTGACACTGCTCTCGTCTAACGACGGCAGCGCTTTTCAAAATCCGCAAAACGTTCCCCTCGCATGCCTCTCCAAAAAGACCCGCGCCGCCTCCGTCTCGGAATCCTTGGCTGCGGTCCCATATCTCAAATCGCCCACTTCGAGGCCGCCCGGAAGGCTCGCAATATTGATCTCCATGCGATCTGCGATCGTGCGGATGATCTGCGGGAGAGAATGGCCGTCCTGCATCGCCCCCATCGCGTGTATCGCGATCACCGGGAACTGCTCGCCGATCCCGAGGTCGAAGCGGTACTGATCGGGGTGGCCGACGCGTTTCACGTCCCCCTGGCGCTCGACGCGATCGCCGCGGGCAAACACGTTTTGATCGAGAAGCCGCTCGGAGTTACGATCGAGGAATGTCAAAAGTTGGCCGGTTTGGTGAGCGAGACGGGCCTCCACCTCCAGGTGGGCAACAACCGGAGGTTCGATCCCGGAATCGCTTCGGCCCACCGTTTTGTGCGCGAGGAAATGGGGACTCCCCTCTCTTTCAAGGCCTGGTATTGGGACAGCGTCTACCGCTACACCATGACCGATAACCTGCAACCGGAGGTCGAGCTCAGTGTCAATGCGGTCCGCCCTCCCGGAAACCCCAAGGCAAACAAGGCCACCTATTTCATCCTCACTCACGCCAGTCACCTCGTGGATACGGCTCGCTGGCTCGGCGGAGAAATCGTCCGGGTGCGGGCGCGACTGCGCGAACAATTCGGGGCATTCTGCTGGTTCGTCGATGTCGATTTCGCCCATGGCGGTCTCGGGCACCTCGATCTCACGATTCCGATCCGGGGCGATTTCGAAGAGGGCTTCCAGATCCAGGGCGAATTTGGAAGTGTTCAGGGCCGGGTCCTGCTGCCCTGGTATCACAAAGCGGCCCACGTGGAGTGCTTTTCGACGCGTGACCGCCAGTACCGTCGCGTTCTCGGTGAAGACGCCTTTACGTATAAGCTCCAACTCGAACATTTTGCCGATGTAATCCTGAACGGTGCGGCTCCCCAAGGGGCGACGGCGGCCGATGGCACCGCCGCCATGCGTGCTCTGGTCGCAATCTCCCGTTCGACCGTTAGTGGCGAAGCGGTGCGGCTCGCTGACGTTACCGGGGGGATTTAACCCGTTTTTGCAACAATTACGCTGTAATGACCATGCCATCCACGGCCAGGAATTCTCAATTTGTCTTTTGTGGGGCGGATCTCCGGCCTGCTGTTTCCCGGAGTCTCCAACTCCCCGCAGGGGCGGAACCCCTCTGGAGATTGGCCATTCTGGCGACACGAATTGCCGCCCCGTCGCCGCCTGCTGAGGCGCACTGCTCAGGCGCGGAGCGCCGTCAGAGCGTAGCCCATGGCGTCAGCCGTGGGTTCTCGGGTGCATCACGCAAAAGCCCCGGAGGGGCGAAAGAGAATCTGACACAAGGTGCCTTATCCTGTAGCTCTGTCGCCCCTAACGGGGCTTACGTTTTGTTCGAACGTTGTCCCACGGCTCACGCCGTGGGCTATGGTCTATCGCCGCTCCGCGGCTTTGCTAAATGCCGATTATCCCCCGGGGTACGCACACCAGAAAATGGCCAATCTCCAATGTCCGGCCGGAGACCCGCTCCACAAAAGGCGTTCACGGCATCCGTCTTCCGTTTCGCTGACGCCAAGCCTCCACGAACCCACCAAAACAAGGTCCAACAGGCCCCGGACTAGCTGACAATCAAACCTCATGCGATCAAGACCGTACGTTCTGCCGCTTGGGAACGGCCAATCTCCAGCTGGGGCGGAGCCCCCTGCAACCGGCAGACCCGGATGTCTGCCCCACATTATTGACGAAAATGCGATCTGCCCGTCCACGGGGCTTCCCGGATTCTCGTTGGGGATTTTTGCTAAAACTTTTCCGCGATCCACGCCGGCAGCGATGTTTGAGAGTATCTCGGCCCTCGGTCTGCGCTCGATTCAATTCAATTTCTCCTGCTGTGGTCTGGCGACCCTCCCGGATCGGATTCAGCCTGCATTACTGGAGGAACTTCGGGCGCTCAGCCTACGGCACGCACTGGGCGTTGCCGCCATTTCCGCTACGTTTAACCTCATCCATCCCGATCCAGAGGTTCGACAGCACGGCCTCGACCGGCTCCCCGTTCTCGCCGAAGCGGCAACCTTTCTGCATTGCCCCATTCTGACTCTCTGCACGGGCACGCGCGATGCGGAGGACATGTGGCGAGCGCATCCCGACAACCCGTCGCCAGACGCCTGGAGAGATCTTCGCAACGGGATCGATTCGGCCCTCGCAGCGACCGAATCCTCCGGAATCCTCCTCGGTATAGAACCGGAGACCGGCAATGTCGTGGACTCCGCCCGCACCTGCCGGCGTCTCCTCGACGAAACCAACTCTCCGCGGCTGCGCGTCGTCATGGACCCGGCCAACCTGCTCCGTCCTGGGGACCAAACTCGGCAGGCCGAAATCATGGCTTCCGCATTCGATCTTTTGGGCGATTCAATAACCCTCGCACACGCCAAGGAACTAGGCCCGGATCTCGATCCCGACGGTCGCGGTCCGGGTCGGGGAATCATCGAGTGGCCCCGCTATTTCCGATTACTCCGCGACTGCGGCTATGGCGGTGCGATTATATTGCATGGACTTAGGGAGGAGGAAACGGCCCCCGCTGTCCTGTATCTTTCCAGGGCAATGGATGAATGACTCGACGCATTCAAAATCTCCGAATGATTCTCGCTCTACAGCTGCTTGCTTGTGGCGTACTCCGGAGGCGCGGAGCGGCTTTTCTAAATGCCGAGAGTCCATCGGGAACACACGCACCAGAAAATGCCCAATCTCCAGTCGCCGGCAAGATGCCGGCGCTCCCAGGTTCAGGGTCCCAATTCATGTCCATTTTTTCAGACAACTCACCAACCCATGACCACGACCTCGCATTATTTTGAGCATGACGGCCTGCGGTTTCACTACCGGGAATCCGGCAGCGGGTTCCCCTTCGTTTTTCAGCACGGCCTCGGGGGCGATTCCACCCAGACCTTCGGCCTCGTTTCACCCCCACCGGGCTTTCGTCTCATCACACTCGATTGTCGCGGGCACGGCGATACCCGCCCGCTCGGCCCCGAAGCTAAACTCTCGATTCCGCAATTCGCCGACGATTTGAGCGCCCTGTTGGACCACCTGCACCTGGAACAGATTGTCCTGGGCGGGATTTCGATGGGTGCGGCCACCGCTCTGCACGCCGTCTTAACGTGGCCGGAACGGGTCCGCGGCCTGGTGCTGTCCCGGCCCGCCTGGCTTGATGAGGTTCGCACCGCCGGCTTCGAGGTCTTTGGATTCATCGCGCAATTGATTCGCCGTTACGGTGCCTTTCAAGGCGCCATTCGGTTCCAGGAATCACCGGAATACCAAAGCCTTCGAGAAAAATCACCCGACAATGCCCTCTCCCTGCTGGCGCAGTTTGCCCACCCCCGGGCGGAGGAAACCGTGGCAAAACTCGAACGGATCCCTCGGCACCAACCGGCCCACCGGGCCGCCCTCTGGGCAGGAATCCGCGTGCCCACACTCATCCTCGGAAACCGGGATGATCTGATTCATCCTTGGGAATTCGCCGTCGAATACGCGCGTCGCATTCCCGGAGCCGAACTGGGTGAACTCACTCCGAAGTCCACCAGCCTGGAACGGTACACGTCCGATACTCAACGTTTCGTCACCGAATTTCTCGTGAAACTCACGACCCACTCGAACATAATCCCCTCCATCCCATGATCCACTGCGCCACGTCCCTCTGGTCCGCCGATTTAACCCGTCTCGCCGACGATATGCGGCGGGTGGAACCGTTCTCCGACCGATGGCACCTCGATGTCGCCGACGGTCACTATGTCCACAACCTCCTCTTCTTTCCGGACCAAGTGCGCCAACTGCGACCCATTAGCAAACTGCCCTTTGAAATTCACCTGATGGTGACCGATCCACAAAGCTGGATCGAACCGTTCGCCGAGGCCGGCGGCGATGTCTTTATCCTCTGCCATGACTCCACGCCCGATCCCGCAGCCCTGCTTCGGGAAATCAAACGCCAGGGCAAACAGGCCGGAGTTTCGCTCCTCGTCGACGAACCCGTCAGCGTCCTCGAACCCCTCTGGCCTTGGCTCGACATCGTGACCATCGTCAGCACCGCCATGGGGATCAAGGGTGCCAGTATGGACCCCCGCGTTCCTGATAAGATTCGAGAAGCCCGGCAGCGAGTCAAAACACTGGACCACCCCTGCGTGATCCAGGCGGATGGCGGTATCCGCCGTGAGACCGTCCCCCTGATGGCGGCGGCCGGCGTTGATTATATCGTCCCGGGCTCTCTCATGTTCAAAGAAGATCCGGCCACGATGCGGGCCTGGCTTCGCTCGCTCGCATGAAGTCCTGCCCGTTTGACGTACTCGGATTGGGTGCCGTTGCCGTCGACGACCTGATCTATGTGGACGCGTTCCCCGCGCCGGATCGGAAAGTTCAGGTGCTGGACACGGCCCGCCAGTGTGGGGGACTCACCGCCACGGCCCTCGTCGCTGCCGCACGGCTCGGAGCGCGTTGTGCCTATGCGGGCACCGTCGGCACCGATGATCTCTCCACCTTTGCACTCGATCAACTCCGGCAGGAATCGATTGATCTCAAATACACCCGGCAAACCCGATCCGCTCGCGTTTTTCACTCGCGGATCATCGTTGGAAAAAACTCCGGCACTCGAAATATTTTTCCCGACGGCCGGGGCGTGATCGGTGCCAGCGCCGCCTGGCCGCCCGCCACAGTCATTCGGGGGACGCGCGTCCTCCTCGTCGATCACGTCGGAGTTCGAGGCATGCTGCGGGCGGCGAAGATCGCCGGTCGCGCTGACATTCCCATTGTGGGCGATCTCGAACGCGACTCGGGGTCGGGCTTTGCCGAATTGTTTGAATTCGTCGATCACCTCATCCTTTCGCTGGAATTCGCCGCGCATCGCACGGGTTGCTCCGATCCGGCCCGAGCACTACGCCGCCTCTGGAATAGCCACCGACAGACGGTCATCATCACCGACGGGCCCCGGGGCTGCTGGTATGCCGATCGTGCCGAGCCCAAGGGTGCCACGCATCAACCCGCGTTTGTCGTTCGGGCCATTGACACCACGGGCTGCGGTGATGTGTTCCACGGCGCCTACGCGGCCGCTCTTGCCCAGGGATTGCCGCTTGCGGAACGAGTCCAAATCGCCACGGCGGCCGCAGCGCTCAAAGCGACCCAACCCGGAGGGCAGTCCGGAATCCCGAACCGGAAGCGCCTCCAAAAGTTTCTTGCCTCCTCGTTATGACCCTCATTTCTTTAACCCGCGACTTGGAATCCGGCCTCGCCGAGGTTCCCGTGATCGACATTCACACCCACCTCGTCGGCGGCCACCTGGGTGCGCGCGGCCTCCATGACCTGCTGCTGTACCACATGGTCGTCAGCGATCTCTACGCCGCCGGCTGCCCGACGGGAGCCCGGCTTACCCAATACCCCGGCTGGCCTTCCCAGCGCGAAGCCCGAGCGCGAATCGAGGAAGCGCTGCCCTTCCTCCATCACTGTCGCAACACCTCGAGTTACTGGGGACTCCGGCTCATTCTGCGGGATCTATATGATTGGGACGAACCGGTGACACCGGATAATTGGCGCCGGCTGGATGACCTCGTCCGCGAACGGGCCGACGACCGCACGTGGCAACACGGGCTGCTCGACCGCCTGCAGGTACGGCGTACCGGCACAGAAATCGCCCGGCGAGAGCAAGGGGCCGATGATGAACGGTTGCAATATGCCCTGGAATGGGGGTTTTTCACCCGCTGCCAATGGGGTGAATTCGACACAGCGTTATATGAACTCGAACGGTGCTGGGGCCGAACGCCCGAAAGCCCGGCCCCCATCGGCACCGGAGCCCGGCCGATCCCGCCCCGGTCCATTCTGACACTCGCGGACGTGCACGCTGCCGTCGGGCACTATGTGCAGGCAATTCCCTATGACCAGATCCTTTCAACGGCCACTCACATTAGCACGGACATCGAGTTTCGACACGTCACGGACGACGAGATGTCCGCCGCACTCACTCGCCGAACGATCGCGGGTGCCGGGGAACGGGATATTTATGCCAGCTATATCCACGAGCTTTTCCTTGATGAACTCGAAAAGCGCGGCGATTCGATCGTCTTCCAATTCAGCTTGGGTGCGGAGCCGCTTCCCTTCGAAACGGGCAGTCGACTGAACCAGCGAACCGTTTCTGACCTCGCCGGAATGATCGGTCGCCACCCGAAACTCCGGTTCCAATGTTTCTTAGCAAGCCGCCATGCCAACCAATCCCTCTGCACCCTGGCCCGGGAACTGCCGAATTTCAGCCTGGCCGGATGCTGGTGGCATAATGTTTTCCCCGACGTCATCCGACAAATCCTCGCCGAGCGTCTGGATATGCTCCCGGTCAACAAGCAGATTGCCTTTTTCTCGGACGCCTACTGCGTGGAATGGGTGTATGCCAAAGCCGTCATTCTGCGGCAGCAGCTCGCGCGCGTCCTGGCCGAGAAAATACTCCTCGGCCAGTACACGCGAACAGAAGCCTTGAGTATTGGACGCTCCATTCTCTTCGAATCCCCGCAGTCGCTCCTGGGATTTGTACCCCGCCCGATCCCGACGCTCGGTTCAAGAAGCGCTGTTGAAAAAAAATCGCTCTCCCGGCGCACATCGACGGCGAAACGTGAGCTCTAGTGCACATCCCGCTCAGCCGCAGTCACCGGAACCAACTGCCCCGCATCGGCGTCCGCTCGCTCTCGAACTCGCTCTAGAATTACATCGGCAAGTCCCGGTTCGGTGCCAATGCTCCGGGCATACCAGACGTTTCGCCCGTGTCGTTGCGTGGGATTAATCCAGGTTGGCTCGCCCCGGCGGAATCGCTCCTGCACCACCGACTCGGTTTCCCCGAGCATGACCGGGATGTCTTCGTAGCTATGCAGGCCGTCGCTGATAAAAAACGGTGTTACGACGATATTCTCGGCCTGAGCGAGTTGGTGGCATTCGGCAATGCGTGGGTCCTCTTCCATAAAGACCGCATGGACATCCCGGTATCGTTGTAACGCCGAGATACGTTCCACCTGTCGTTCGATCGCTTTTCTCGAATTCTCGTTGTTGCCCGTGCCGTGCCCCGCAATGAACAGCGATATCTCGGCCGGCGTGGGTCCACCCGAACCCACGGCCTCACGAGCCCGGGCGAGGATGACCTCGGTCATCTGCGGGTGGGTTCCGACGGGCTCCGTGTAGACGATTCGTTGAGTTCCGCGCATCATCTGGCGGCGATATCCACCCGCGGGTGCCCTCGGGAAACCGAGCTCGCGGGGAATGATTTCCTCGGTGAAGTAGCCATCGCTGATGAACAGGGGAACAATGAAAACTCGCGAAAGAAATACGCCCCGCAAGACGGCGCAGATGCCCGGCTCCTGCTTCCAAAAGCATTCGCGAACCTGACCGAAGATTCCACGCGCGCGCAACGCATCCCCATGGAAGTAGGTCGGTAAAGCCGAGTCCGCGTTCAGCGTCGAACCGTGCCCGACCAGGACCAGGGCCGCGTCGGAAAATTCACCTGTCATCCCCGCAAGGTTCTCCGGATTCAGAGCCCCCGCAAGGGGGCGTTACGGGTTTTCCACGGGCCGCATTCGTGAGACTGTCCGCATGGGTATGGAGGAGCTCCGATGTTGGGCATGAATTGGGCCATGAGCCGGCTCCATTCTGCAATTCGAGGACGAAGGACGAGCGCGAGGGACGAGGACGATTTGAAGGACCCCGTTGCGGCGCTTTCGTCCTCGTCCTCGTCCGTCGTCCGTCGATGGCGACGAAGCGCACACCGACCTATGTACCTGGCGGGATGCACGGAGCTCGGTTCATGGTCCCAATTCATGTCCGTTTTTTTGGAAAATATTCCTACCCATGCACCGACTCCATTTCGCAATTCGAGGACGAAGGACGAGCGCGAGGGACGAGGACGATTTGAAGGACCCCGTTGCGGCGCTTTCGTCCTCGTCCTCGTCCTCGTCCGTCGATGGCGACGAAGCGCACACCGACCTATGTACCTGGCGGGATGCACGGAGCTCGGTTCATGGTCCCAATTCATGTCCCTTTTTGGAAAAAATTGCTGCCCATGCACCGACTGCCTAGTGGCGCCGGCATCCCTGCCGGCGGGTGTTGGTCCTCTCCAAAGGCTCGCCGGCAGGATGCCCAATGCCACTCAGATTTGGTCAAAGAAGTTGGGCATTAGCGGCCGCTCGTGAGCCGGTAAACGTCGGAAATTTCTGAGGGTGGTGGCGAATTTTTCGAATTTGGCCAGGTCGCGGTTTCTTGCGCTTCG
>CAMAUY010000065.1 GCA_945861565.1 Akkermansia muciniphila | reverse complement strand
GGTTAGCGCTCAAAGCCGCCGGGTCAGGCAAAGAAGATCCAGGAAGAAGGAAGAAGAGATCTGTTGAAGTGTTTGAAGAAAATCCATCAAGAAAACTGTGCGGTTTTCAGACCGGTCGTTTTGCACGGTTTAGGTCCCGGCCTCCGCATTGTGGTGAACGGTCCGAATGTTGTGGTATCTGCCGAAACGGATGTAGGGTCGGATGGGAAATTCCTGTTCGTCAGCACGAACGCCGACGATCCCGATCCGAAGAAGATCACTTTCAAAGCGATCACCAAGGACAAGAATAATCTGGCGCTCGGTCCGGTCACCGATTTGGTTTCGGTCCCTCGAACGTTAAACCTCCTGTACGCTGGCATCGCTAAGTTGGGCGTTTACCGAAGCTCCGACGGCGGGGGGAGTTGGTCTCAAGTCATTTCAGGGATAACCGTCAATGACTCCATTGACAATGATATCGACGGGAATGCGGCCGATCCCACCGATGTCATTGATGCCGCCGTTCGGATCCGCCTAGCGGCGAGCTCGGGAGCGGTTTACGCCGGGTTCGTAGGCTTTCATCCGGCACTATCCGGCTTCCAGAACGGACTGATCGGGTTGTTCCGCACGGTGGACCTTGGCGATAAGCCCACCTGGACGTCGCTGGATGTCCCGACGACAGCCCTGCCTGACGGGTTGACTGTTGATCTCGGTGACCCTGGCAACGTCAAGGGAAACAGCCCTGGGGAAACCTATACCGGCATCAATCCCGGGGGCCAGGCCCTGAAGCACTTCTCGATCGCCGTTGATCCCAACGACAAGAATATTCTTTACGTTGGCGGTGATCGGCAGGCCGTCGCGGACGCAAACAATTCCGTCGGGTTGACGAATTTTGAAGCGCGCATTTTTCGGGGAGCGTTTTCGGGCAGCACGATCACTTGGACTCAGATCGTGGGCAAAAACGCGAATGGAACGGCGCCCCATGCCGACTCGAGAAACATGGTTGTGGACAAGAACGGTGATGTTCTCGAAGTCGATGACGGGGGAGTCAACAGACTGGTCTCCCCGGGGACGCCCAGTCGCAAATGGCACTCCTTGACCCCGGCCAACAGCGCTCCCACTCCCGCGTCCAATCAAACCGTGCGCGTCGGTCAGGTGGTCTCGATCGGTTACGATTCAATCACCGGCCGAATCATCGGAGGTCTTCAGGATAACGGGGTCGCCATCCAAGGCCTGGCCAACAGCGACGACTGGAGAAGGCTTGGGGGAGGAGACGGCGGCGTCGTTGCGGTCGATGACAGCGGCGCGGCACCGATCTACTATTGGACGCTGCAGAATTTTGATCCCTTCATTGCGTGGACTGACAGTGATAAGGATGGAACGATCGATGCGGGAGAAAAAGTAACCCTTTCCGTGATTGATCCCACCGCTGCGGCCGGCCGTCAGCAATTGGGGAAGGCCGACACCGGGAGCGCCAGCGGCGAGATGCCCTTTTTCACCCGCTACGTCCTTAACAGCCTGAGTCCCACAAGGATTCTCATTGGCGGCCTGCAGCTTTGGGAGATCGCCAACGTCAAGGGCAAAGCCGATACGGGCTCAGCCAATAGCTTAAAGCGCACGGTGGTTGCCGTTTCCCTCGTGAATCCGCCAGGGAGCGACGAGTTCACGGCGCTCGTTTACGGCGGTGTCGAAAAAGATACCGGCAAGGGAAACCCGGACGTGGTCTACGCGGCCGTCGGCAATACGGTTTACGTTCGGAGTGCCCCCGGAGGCCTGATACCGTATGTATTGCCGGAATCCGGTACCGTCCGCGATATCGCCCTCGATCCACAGAATTGGAAAGTCGCGTACGCTGTGCTCGACAAGGGCGGCAGAACCGATGACCGGATCTATCGGACAACGGATGGAGGTGTCAATTGGACCCCCGTCACCGGGACGCTGAAGGATTGGAGCCTTCGAACGATCGAAGTCGTAAATAGCGGCGGGAGGATCGTGTTGGTCGGCGGAAATAATGGTGTCAGTCGCGCTTTCGATCCGACTGGCAACACATCGATCTGGACTGAATTTGGAGAGCGGTTGCCCAATGTTCCTGTTCAGGACTTAGTATATGACAGGGCGAACAATATCCTCGTCGCCTCGACCTACGGAAGGGGAGTTTGGGCGATTCCGGCCGTCCTTGTGCCGCTCACCCAGCCTTCAAGGCTCACCATTACCGGAGGCGGCGGCGACGATGTTTGGAAAATCTCGCGAGACTCGAATGAACCGTGGCTCATCGAGGTCGCGGAGACGTTGGGAGGGAGCGGCCAGACTATCATCCGGCAGTTCCAGCTTTCGACCCTTGAGGACATCGTGGTCGAAGGACGCGGGGGCAACGACAAGTTAACCATCGATGTGACCCATGGCCTCATCAGCGTGTCGGACCGAATTAGGTTCGATGGCGAGGGAGATTCAAACACGATCGAGTTCATCGGGCCCAAAGCACTGGTTCAGAACTCGATTAAGCTCGCTGAGATGGAAAGCACGCTTGCGATGGCGGATCCCTTCGGCCAGACGGTGACGCAGCGCGTGACGTGGACGAACGCGGAACTGCCCACGCCCGCGGCCTCGGGAGCGCAAGGGACCTCGGCGCAACTTCAGACGAAGGAGACGTTGCCGGAAACGGAAGCCGTGTTTGCCTTAGGTGCCGGTCTGGATGGTCTTGCGGAGTGGTCAGGTGCCCTGGACGCCCCCGGCTTGTTTGCGCAACTGTTCCCTGGACTGGGGCGATCGGTGGGGCAGACGTTAAATGGGGGGGTTCCATCTCGTCCAACGCAACTGGCAGAGAACGATCCCAAATCGGAAGAGACCGGAGAAGATCCCGAGTCGACAAAGCGTGATGATCGCTCCGCGAATCTGGGGAGCCAATTCTTACGGCGCCTGTTTGAGGAGGGATTGGGAGCATTCAAGCTTTCCGAGATTAGGGAAACGGGAGAATTGTCATCTTTGGAATTGTTACGCGCTGCTCTCGACGGCCTGGATTTGATCTCGAACAACGTCCGTTTCACGCAGATCAACGGAGTTACGACCTTCAGAATCGAAATACTAAAGTCCATCGAAGGGACGGCGGAATTGGACGTCAACGCCAACGCGTTGGGACAGTCCGTGCAACTTAAGGGAAGCCTCGCTGTCGTTCTTGATGTGGTGCTCAACGTAACATGTGGCGTGGACGACGTTGGATTTTTCGCTAAGCCCAATGCGGACGGCACGCCCGAGCTTCTCGTCCGCAACATCCGGGTGAACGGCGCTGTTCGCGGAGGCGGTCGGTTGGGCCTCCTCGGAGTGACGGTTTCCGACGCAAGCCTGACGCTGGATCCGGCGGTGAGTCTATCGATCAAGTTGCATGATCCCGGCACCGACCAAGCCGACGGCTTCATCCGGTTTAGCGAATTGGATGCCGACGTTTCCGATCTTGCCCAAGCGACGCTTCGGGGAAACCCCTCAGGGCCCGACGTTACGGTGACGGCCAAGATCGAGGTAGGCGTGCTGGGCGGCAGCGACGAACCGCTCTTCGATCTCGGTGACGCCGAGATCAGACTGACCTGGGCCGATGTTAATTTGTCCGAGCAAATGACGCTCGACGTGACCGCGGGTCCCGCCCAGGAGGTGCTCCGCTTCCTCCAGCAATCGGCTGATGGATTCCTCGGCGGCTTCTCCTCGGCGGCGGGTCAACTCCAACAGATGGCTGGTGTCGGGCTTTTCGCCACGAAGATTCCGTTGGTGAACAAGACGCTTGGCCAGATCATGGAGGATGTAGCCGATCCACTCACCGTATCCAACGGCTCCGTCGCGTTGGTCTCATCGGTGTTCCCCGATGGCTCGAATCAGAAGTTCGTCGTGTACGTAATCGGTTTGGGTTTGGTGCAGCAGGGGGTTGGGGTGGGTGATGCGGTGTTCTACCAAAGCGGAAGCGGCGAGGTTCAGGGGACGATCGATGCCGTGAGCCAGGCCGGCTTCACGGTGGCGTTTGCTTCCGGCCGAGACCAAACGCCGAATGCCCTGAATCCTTCGTTCCGCATTGTTGGCCCAGGAACGATTCAGAGCCAGATCACATCCTTTATCGATGGGCTGCGCCAACGGCTGAGCATCCACGGTTCGACCCCGACGCTTCAAGAGATGGTCGAGGAAGTGGCGAATCTCGTCGGGATGGACTTGGATCAACTCGACGTCAAAGTCATCGGCACCGGCGCTGATCGATCTGTCGAGTTCACGATTCCGTTCGATCCCGATCCGGTCCAGTTCACCGAGCACTTGGATCTTGGGACTTCCATCGACGGGCTTTCGCTCGCCGCCGGCGGAGACGTTAAATTCGCGGTCGATCCGGGCTTTCGGTTGCGCGTCGGGTTTAGGCTCGGGGGCGATTTGCCGGTCTCGGAGCGCTTCTATCTCATAGCGGATGATGCGCCCGAAGTAACGCTGGGAGTATCGGCTTCCCTCGACAATCCAAACGTGACTGGAATCTTCGGCGGGTTTCTGCAAGTGCGGCTCCAGGAAGACGCGACGGTGACGAACAATCAGGGCATTCGTCTCGACGGGACCGTGACCGTCAATCTTTTGGATCCAGGGGCCGGTTCAAAGAAGGATAAGCGCATCGCGCTGGACGAATTCACCCCGACGGGTCTTTCCGATATCTTCGATGGAGCGATCACGGCCGTCTTTGATATCGACGGCCTGTTGGTCAGCGCGGATGTCGGTGGTGTGCCGTTGGGGGGAATTAAGATTTCGCTGGATGGCGCGTCCGCTGGAAAAGTGACCAGCGTGGCTGAATTGCAAGGACTCCTCGGCAAGATCACGGTGCAAAACAATCTTAGCCTTGGCGATGGCATTCCAATTCCCGCCGCACTCCGCGATGCCATCCTGAATGGCTTGCACTCGGTGGTGAGTTTTGCCGATTCGCTCGACGACAATCCGCTATTCCAAAAGCAATTGCCGCTCGTCAACAAGACGCTGGCGGAGGCGCTGGACCTGCCGGGCCGACTCCGCACCACGCTCGAGCAACCGATGAAGGATTACTTCGCTGGCGACAGCACGCCTACGGTGTTGGAACTGGTCAATGTGCTGAAGCAACAGATTTCCAGTTTTAAGCGCGATAGCTCCGGACCCAACAGCAAGCTCATCAAGTTCGATCTCGATCTCCAGTCGTTGCAGACGGTGCGGGACCTGGCGATCGATCTCGGTACTGACGCGAGCAATATTGGCTTGAGCTTGGACGCCACCGCCAAACTCGATCTGGCCGCGGCGCTGCGATTCGTCGACAAGAACAATATAAATCTCCCCAAGTTTTCGTTCGGTGTGGATATCGACCCGAACGTTGATCCGTCCGACGCCTTCTTTATCAGCGTCGATCAATTGATCGTCACCGGTGCCGTTCACGCGACCAACCTGAACTTCGGTGCGAGTGTAGGCTTCCTGTCGGGCGGAGTGAAGAACGGCGCGGTGAACCTGGACGCCAACCTGGCCATCCTTTTCAACGATCCGAACAACGATGGCCGGATTACCCTGTCCGAGTTTACGGGCACGCCCCTCAGTCAGTTGGTTACGGTGACGCCCACAGGTGTATTGGCGGTGACATTGCCCTTGCAGGCAAACATGGGCGGCGCGGATTTGTTCAACGCGGGGAGCCTGCCAACAATTCTTATCAACGGCGGGAATCTCTTCACCGATCCACCCTCGTTTACGACGCGGAACTTTCAGGATATCTCGGGCTTCACCAACCTCACGCCGCAAAGCATTCTCACAATTATCCGCTCCTTGACGGCTGCACTCGGGAATCTCGGCGGCTCGTCCCTGCTAAACCAACCGATTCCCTTTACGGGCAAGACGGTGAAGGACGTGATCAATTTGGCCGATGCGGTCGAAGCCAATCTGCTGAAGTTGATGGAAACATCTCCCGGCAGCAGCACGCCCACTTACAACACCGCCCAACAGTTGGCGCATGTCCTCGCACCGATTCTTGGGCTTGATCCGAACGCGATTCGCTTCGACGCCATCGGCAAGCAACTAACCTTCCATGTCGCGATCAATCACACATTTGCGGCGGCGGCGATTCCGTTGATGTTCGATCAATCGCTCGGTCCGCTGGGCAATATCAATACCAGCAGCACGATCCGTGTCGGAGCGACGGTGTTGGTCGACTTCACGTTCGGGTTCACATTGGCGCCGCCGAGCGACGGCCAAAGTTCCATGGACCTGTTCTTCATCAAGAATCCGAAGTTAACAGGTGCCGTGACGTTGGAAGCGGCGGACATTGACGCGACGGCCCGTTTTGGGTTCGTGAATGTCGGTGTGGTGAACGGCAGTGGCCAGGCCGGGGCGACCGTGACGTTGAGCCTGACCGATCCCGGCACCAGCGCCAACGATGGGCGGATCACACTGAGCGAACTCCTGCAGAGCCTGGCGAACCCCGGCAGCCTGGTGTCGTCACCCGTGTTCACGGGCTTCGCGAACCTCACGCTGCCGATCCAAGTGAGCGGCATCCCTGGCCTCAGCTTGCCGGCCAACGCGCGCCTCGTCGCCCATTGGCCGACCTTCACCGATCCATCGACGCTCCAAGTTACCACCGAGAATCTCGACGCGTTGACCGACTTCAAGAGCATTGGATACCAGGACATCCTCACGATGCTCCACGGCGTGGTCGATTACTTGCGGACACTTCAGAACTTCTCTTTCCTCAGCCAAAAGTTGCCCGTGCTCAACCTGAGCGTCAGCGATTTGATCGACTACACCGGCAAGTTTGGGACCATGATCGATCGATTAGAGAGTAACCCCGCGGGTTCGCTGCAAGAGGTCGAGAAAGCCATCAAGCACGCGCTGGGATTGCCCGACGACAGCCCGTTCGTTGCGCTGGTGAAATCAGGGCGCACGCTGACTTTCCAAGTCACGTACCAGGTCGGAGAAACCAAAGATTTGCCGCTCAATTTTGACCTGGGCTCGCTTCTCAGCAGCGTGGGCGGCTCGGCGGCGCAGGCGCTTAGTGGAATCACCAGTCTCGTGGACGCGAGCGGTTCGGCGACGTTGCATTTCGAAGCCAGCGCCGAACTTCAAATCGGCTTTGGCATCGACCTTGACAATCCGTCGAGCCCGGCACCGTTCCTCCTTGATTCGACCGACCTGACGTTGACCGCGAAGGCGCTCGGAACGGCAATGAAATTTAACGCCGCCATGGGTCCGCTGGGGATCTTTGTCAAGAACGGCACGGTGACGCTCGATGGCGACGGCGATTCGGCGACGTCCGCGCCCGCCTCGTTCGCGCTGTCCCTAAAATCGGACCCTGTCGATCATCGCTATTATCTTTCGGAACTGGGCTTTGATATTCTGTCGCTCGACCTGACCGCGGGCGCGCGAGTCGATCTGCCCGTTTTCTTCCCGACCGAAAGCACTCCGCTCAGTCCAAATCTTCAGATCGTTGTTCCCAGCCTCTCAGATCTTTTCCAGGGCATAACGAGCGGCGTGCAGATCGCGACACCGGACTTCTCGTCGGCAATCAATAGTCTCTCATTGGGCGATCAACTGGGCGTGGTGATCAGTGGCCTTGATCTCCTGCTGTCGACACTACAAAACGGTCTGGCCGACCGCGTGTTTGGGATCCAATTGCCGTTGGTAGGGGGCAATCTCAAGGACGCGGTGACCTTCATCCAGGACTTCCGCACGAATGTCCTCGCGAAGCTCCACCAATCGATGGACGGTGCACAACAAAAGAGCATCGGCCTCGTGCAGCAGGCGATTTTTAATGCGCTCGGGCCTCTCGGCCTGAACTGGCTCGTGCTGGACAAGGATCGCAACGATGCGGGTGCCGACCACCTGCCCGACACTGTGCCAGATTTCAATGATGTGGTGGTGGACAGCGACACGAGCCATGTTCAGTTCAATCTCCATCTCAGAAAGGACCTCTTCAATCTCACGTTGCCCGTCAACTTCGATCTGGGTATCCCGGCGTTGAACCTGGAGGTCGATGGGAACGTCAACGTCCGGCTCGGCTTCGATTTTCAGTTCGGCTTCGGTGTGAGTAAGAGCGACGGCTTCTACTTCGATACCTCTGCGGCGCAGGAATTGGGCTTAAACTTTGTGGCCTCGATTCCGGACACGATGTTGCACGGGCACCTGTTCTTCTTGCAGCTCGATGTGAAAGACGATCCGGCGAAACGATCCAGTTTCACCGGCAATTTCGCGGTGGACCTGAAAGATCCCAACCGCGACGGCCGGCTGACGTTCAACGAGTTTTCTGGCGGGGGGTTGAACTTCAGCGACCTCGTGGACGCAAAGTTGAGCGCGGTGGCGGACATCAATCTGAAAAGCGTGGTGAGCTTTGGTGGTGACGCTGCGTTCCCGTCGCTCCGCGCGGATTTCAACATGCATTGGGCGTTCGACAATGCGAATACGGCCCCTAGCGAATTGGGGTTGGGAGATCGGCCAACGCTCGCCTTCAATAATATTCAACTCGATTTCGGCACGTTTCTCTCGCGCACGATGAAGCCGATCTTGAGCAAGATTGACGACATCCTCAAACCGATCAAACCGATCGTCGACATCCTTAGCGCACCACTGCCGGTGCTCTCCGACCTCGCGCCGATTCGAGGATTGTTGGATCACAATCACGACGGCGGTGTGAGTTTGATCGAAATGGCCCAAGTTCTCGGTGGCCAGTTTGCGTCCGCCGCCAAGTTCATCCAGGCCGTCGCCGACATCGCCAAAATTGCGGCCAAGATCAACAGCCTGCCCACGGAGGACTCGGTCTTCCTCGACTTTGGGAGCTTCGACTTCGGGACGACCGACCTGCGCACGCTGTCCGACCTTAGCGACGTTGCTCCCAATATCACGAAAGCTCCCGGCGACGATCTGGATCCAAATTCGGCCGAGGGAAAAATCTTTAAAGACTTTAAATCCACGCCCGGTGGCGGGTTTCATTTCCCGTTCCTCGAACAACCCAGCACGTTGTTCGGACTCTTCCTTGGGAAATCGGTCACGATGGTGACCTACGACATGCCGACGCTCGGGTTCACGTTGTCCTATAGCCAACTCTTCCCCATCATCGGTCCGCTCGGTGTTACGCTCACGGGAACCGCATCGGCGTCGGCGCACTTCAGCTTTGGTTTCGACACCTTCGGATTGCAGAAATTGTTTAATCGGCCTGCCATCGAACGAACACCGAGCCAGGTCGTGAACGACGTGCTCGACGGCTTCTACGTTAGCGATCGTGCGAAGCCCGATGGCACCGGCGACGACGTGCCGGAGGTTACGCTCTTGGCCAGCATCGAAGCGTTCGGCAGCATTAATGTCGTGATCGCGTCGGCGGGTGTCGGTGGAGGAATCTTCGCAACCGTCGACTTCAACCTCACGGACCCGGATCATGACGGCAAAGT
Source organism: Akkermansia muciniphila (assembly GCA_945861565.1). Taxonomy (GTDB): domain Bacteria; phylum Verrucomicrobiota; class Verrucomicrobiia; order Limisphaerales; family UBA9464; genus SIBK01. The sequence continues at coordinate 21,125 of CAMAUY010000065.1, read as the reverse complement.
CCGTCCCAGCGAGGTCGCTCATCTGCTAAAACTCAACCCCTTATGTTTGTTCGATGTCGCGGGGAAATTGGAGGCCGGCTTATCCGCGTTCCTCAAGGTGGGACTCGGTCCGTTCTCAATCACAAAACACTTCGACCTGGCAAGGATCAAACTTCTCGACTTCAGCTTCGGCTGCTTTCCGGACTCGGAACCTCCGATTCTTGCTTCGTTAAGTGCGGGCGTCCTGACCCTCAACCTGGGTCCGAAAGCAAGCGACCGAAAGCACACCAACACCGACGACGGCGACGAGAATTTCACCGTCAAACCTGGACCCAACCCCAATTCGGTGTTGGTCGAAGCCTTCGGATTCAGCCAGGAATATAGCGGCGTTACCAAAATCGTTGCCGACGGTGGCAAGGGCAATGACACCATCGGACTGCAAGCCGGCGTCATGGCCGTCGCGGAATTGTCCGGTGGCGATGGCGACGACCAACTCTTCGCGGGCGACGGTGCGACGATTCTCCGAGGCGGTGCCGGGAACGACCAACTGGTTGGGCGGGGTGGGGCCGACAAACTGTTCGGTGACGAGGGAGACGATACGCTTTTAGGAGGGGCTGGTATTGATACGCTCGAAGGTGGTGCCGGAATTGATAATATCCAGGGCGGCGACGGGAATGACCGACTTTTCGGCGGCACGGAAGGTTCACCGTTGGCGGACGACGGCGATGATGCGCTCGAGGGCGGGGCAGGGGATGACCAACTCGAGGGCGGTGCCGGAAACGACCAGGTGCAAGGCGGTGCGGGCAACGATGTCTTGTTGGGCGGTCTCGGAGCCGACTTGCTCGTGGGCGGCGATGGGAACGACCAACTCTTCGGCGGAGCACGAACCGGCGCCCTGGTTGGCGATGGTGATGACAATCTCGAAGGAGACGCCGGGAATGATATTCTGGATGGTGGCAACGGCAATGACACCCTCGATGCCGGCGCAGACAACGACCAACTCGCCGGTGGTGCGGGCGATGACGCTCTCATTGGCGGTGACGGCAACGACACGCTCGACGGAAGCGTGGGCGATGACACGCTTACGGGGGGAATCGGCGATGATATACTTCGCGGTGGCGACGGCAACGACACCCTGGCGGGTGACATCGGCACGGACCGAATTTTCGGCGATGCTGGGGATGACACCATCACGGGTGGCGACGGTACCGATCAAATTCAGGGCGGCATCGGTGCTGATACCATTGACGCCGGCGACGGGAACGACACGGTCACGGCGGGTGCCGGTGATGATTTTGTAAATGCAGGCGGTGGTGATGATGGGGTCTTTGGCGAAGCGGGCAACGATCGCATCTATGGTAGTCTGGGCAGTGACATGCTTGATGGCGGGGAAGGCAGTGACCGGATCGAGGGGCAAGAGGGGGCCAATACGATATTCGCTGGCGTTGGCGACGATACGGTGCTCGGCGGCAACGACAACGATTTCATTAATGCGAGTGGCGGCAACGACACGGTTTTCGGGCAGGGTGGCAATGACACGATCGAGGGCGGTGCAGGTGACGACGTGATCAATGCAGGTTCTGGCAACGACACGGTCCGGGGTGGTGACGGCAACGACATTATCCGAGGTGAAGCTGGCAATGACGTGCTGCTTGGACAGGCCGGCATTGACTTGGTCAGCGGTGGCGACGGCGATGACACCCTCGTGGGCGGTGCTGGCGACGACCGATTGGGCGGCGATGGCGGTTCGGATATTCTTTGGGGCGGTGAGCAAGAACTGTCCGATGACAAATTCCGACTCAGTCCGGGCCAGATCGCGGCCGATAAGTTTGATCTGCCTCCAAACTATCTGACTGAGGCCGCGCAAAAGAATACGGCACCGATCCCACCGCTGATTACCCCGATCGCTGTGCACAATCTCTCGTTGGATGGCCGTGGGTTCGATGGCGCGGACGATCTGGATGGGGGCATTGGCAACGACTGGCTATTTGGCGGTGACCAAGAAGACGTGCTGAACGGGGGCGCGGGCAATGACTATTTGGACGGCGGAGTTGGCAGTGATTCGTTGAGAGCCGGCACCGGTGATGATATCGCGCGTGGCGGAGCGAACGATGACGTGGTTCACGGGGACGCCGGCATTGATCAGGTCTATGGCGACGACGGGCGCGATTATGTCTTCGGCGATGCGGGGACGGCTGGCAGTCAGGCGGGTCAGCGTTTATTCGGCGGGAATGGCATCGATTTTCTCTATGCATTCGCCGCGACGACGAATTCCGCGACGGAACAGAATCTAGCCGGTGACGAATTGCACGGGGGTCCCGGCGGCGACTTCCTCTTCGGCAACCTTCGCAAAGACATACTCTACGGAGACGGTGGCAAGGATTTCGTGCACGGTGATTATTTGAGCGGCCCGAACTATGCGCTCAATCCACTCGCGGACCGCACGGGGGGTGTCGACATGCTCTTTGGTGGCAGTGGCGAAGATCAACTGCTTGGCGGTGGTGGGGACGATGTGATGTTCGGCGGCAGCGATTCGGACCGGCTCGAAGGCCAGGACGGTGGCGACACGCTTTACGGAGGCGAAGGCATCGACATTCTGGTGCTGGATACCAACGCCGATTACGCAAAGCTCGGCGGCGAAATCTTCAACGGCCAGTTTGGCAATCAGGCAAAGAACGATGTGCCCGATGACAACGCCACGGACATTCTGCTTATCGAAGGCACCAACTTCCAGGACGTGATTCGTCTAAGTGAAGTTCTGAACGGCCAGCTCAAGGTCGAGTATAGAGACAATCGGTCGTCGCGCACGATTCTGGCCACTTGGCGCGATGCCCAGGGTCATGCGTTGGTCGAGCAATTCAGCATTTCGGGATTTGGCGACAACGACCGCATCGAGTTTGCAGAAGGGGCCGAGGCGCTTGACGTAAAAGATTTGATAGCACGCAGCAACGACTGGATCGGGGTCATCGACGGGGGGCCGGGCAACGACGCACTGATCGGCACCACGGGCCGGGATCGTTTGGACGGCGGTGAAGGTAGTGACAAACTCTTTGGCATGGGGGGCGATGACCGGCTGTTCGGAGATGGCGGCACCGGCGCACTGTTCGATCACGACATTCTCTTCGGCGGCCAGGGCCACGACGACCTTATTGGGGGTCAGGGAACCAACGATTTATTCGCCTGGTCGCGTGATCCGATGCCCGCGGGGGACGCGCAATTCGGGGTCTTCGTCGATGGCGCAGGAAATCTATTTGATAATGACGGCGATCTGAACAACGACGACAAGCTGGACACGAATCCGACGCTCGCGCCCTATCTTCTCGAAGACACGGGACTCAATCGCGTGCTGGGCGGCCCGAACGCCGATAAGCTGTTCGGAGGAACGGGGCTCGATTTTCTCTATGGCAACGGAGGAGCCGACACGCTTTATCGCGCAGACGGCAAAACGTTCGAGTCGCTGGATGGGGGCATCGCGGGCGACGAGTGGAAAGCGTACGCAAAAAATACTGGCAAGGTCTGGTACTACAGCGGCACCAACCTCGATGACGTTATCACCGTCGATTTTGTGACGGAGCCAGGCCTGCTGGAGAAGCACCACCTGATCACGCGGCTAACAAATAACAACGGCAACTTTACGTTCGACGCCCAGGTGCAACTTGATTTCGACGCCACGGACGCTTCCGGCAAACGTATCTGGGACCCACAGGACTTGATCTTCGATCTAAAACAACGCGAGACACTGCCATCGCACGATTTGAGCAAATTGTTGCCACCGGAAGGCGATTTCCTGGCGATCATCATCGACGCGCTGGCTGGCAATGATCGCATCACCGTCGGGCCGACCGTGATCAAGTCCGTCTGGATCGATTCGGGTGCCGGCGATGATCGGGTCGAGATTCTGTCAGGTCAGCCCATCCTGCCGGATGGGACCGAGCAGACCGAACGCAATGACAATCCGGCGGGTGCATTTAACTTGGGCACCGTATCCGGCAACAAAGCGTTCAGCGGACTGACCCTTGACAATCCGCAGGACGAGGACTGGTACACGTTCCAACTCGGCATTACTCCGCGGTCGGGCGATGTTCTCACGCTGGCAGGTTTGTCAAAAACGGATGGATTAATGGCGGAAATTCGCGATACGGCGGACAACGTTCTACAGCCTTTTATCTTAGCGGATCCGAACACCGGTGCTGTCATGGTGAATCTGAGCCAGTCTCGCCTGCACGCGGGCGAGGTCTACCGATTGCACATCAAATCGGGTCAGAACCCGACGGTCTATACGCTCCGTTTTGACCTCCTCGAGACGCCCGATGGTGGAGAGAGCAACGACACGCAAGCCGCGGCGCATGACTTGGACAACTTGGCGATTGTCTCGCGAATGACGGGGTTGTCCCTGCACAGCGCGGGCGACGTTGATTGGTTCAAGTTCTCCCTGCTCAACAACGCCGCTGCCTCCGATACGATCCAGATCCATGGGCACGGTCCCGGCGCGCTGCCGACGTTGGAGCTTTTCGATGTCTCTGGCGTATTGATAACAGATTTATCAAAACTCAAAGCTGGCCTGCAATACTTTATCAAAGTGTCGGGCACAGCCGCGACCCGCTATGATTTGTTGGCTTCGATCGGACACGGACGCAAGGCATCGCTCGACTTTGCCTCGATCGAACTTGAAAATCTTTCCAGTCGCACGCTCATCCTACGCCGTGACGTGATCCTGGGTGGGGCGGGCGAGGATGTGCTGTCCGGGGGCTCGGGTGAAGAGTGGATCTTTGGAGGATCTGAAAACGATGTCCTGACGGGCGGCTACGACCGTCAGGCGAGTGATCTCCTTTTCGGTCAAGGGGGCGACGACATCTTTCAAATCTTGCCGGACAAACTGCCGCTCATCCTCGGCACGGAGCGCACGTTGATTCCGACATTGAGTGATCGCCTCGACGGCGGGGCGGGCGATCACGACGAAGTTCTGTTCCTGGGGGGCGACCTGGATCGCTTGGGACAGCCCGTGCCGGATCACGTCGCGATCCGCTACAATGCGCAACTCCACCGCTACGAGTTCAGTTCATTGATCTGGGATATCAACAACCGGCAATTCATCCGGAACGCTGCCACGGGACTTTATGAGCAGGAGTACGCTTTTTATCAGACACTGAACGTCGAGAAGACGGTAATCGACACGCGCGCCGGCGATGACGAAGTGCATGGCGATCCTGGCTACGCATTCCCCGGCACCGACAGCGAATACGGCATCGCGCCAGGAGATATTGAGCAACGGGCGCTGATCGGCGCTTTGGAAATCCGTGGAGGCGACGGCAATGATCGGCTCTTTGGTGGCGCGCTCGACGACGTAATCAATGGCGGCGCGGGTGCCGATTTCATTGTGGGCGGCGAAGGCAACGATGCGATCACGGGAGGTGATGCGGACGATTTGCTCGCGGGCGATGGCAGTACGCCGCCGGGCGACTTAAGCACGACGCCACCCGACCGATTTGAGTTCAATACGGTGAACGGCGTGTCGGGTCGCAACGATGACTTCCACTTCGCGGCGGACTTGGGTGTCATCTTGCCGAACACCCAGATCGATGGGCTTACCTTCAACGTCGGGGACACGGGTGACTGGTATCGGATCAAGACACCGGAAGCAGCGAAACAGTTTGGGTCGGCTCACCGAGCTTTCCTCAGCGCGGAAATGATCCAAGTGACGTTCGATCAAGAGCCGACGCCAGCGTTTGACCGCGCTCAACATCTGTTCCTCTTTGCGGCCGAGAACGTCGGTGGCGACCAGGCTCTGAAAGTCGAACCGGTGGAGCAGTTCACGGGCGTGCCGGAGTATTACCTCTTGCATGTGGTGAATCCGCGCACGTTTACCTTCCAGTCGTCGAGCGCGGTCACGAGTGCGTCCCCGGCGGGCGGTTATGCCCTCACGTTCAAACCGACTACGGGCGCGACGACCGATGTGCCGTCGAGTGCCGCAAACTTTGACATCGACTCGGACAATCTGGCCGATCAACCGGCAGTCATTCCGCTGGGGGATATCAACGGCGACGGTTTTAAGGATTTCATAGCCGCGATTCGCGATGACCGCGCCATCGGACGCAGCTTCGCGCGCATATACTTTGGGTCACCAAGCGCCGCGGATTTCGAGTTCACCGCCGCGTCGGCGACGTTGATCGTGCCCGCAACCGTGTTGCAGGCGACGTTCGGTCGCCAAGCGACCTTCGTCATCGGCGACTTCAACGGGGACAAGGTGGGCGACATCGCGGTTGCCGTGACCAAGAACAACGACGCGGTATTCGTGGAGGCGGGGATCTACATTATTTTTGGAAGGGACAAAAAAGTTACCCCCTGGCCCCAGACGATTGACGTGCTTGGTAGTTACGACGCCGTGATCACAGGGTTGGCCAGGTCCGCATCCGTGGCAAACGCGGGTGACGTGACCGGTGACGGAAGCGATGACTTGCTGATCGGCGATCCGAACACGCAGACGGCGAGCTTGTTCCTGGGCCGCAAGAGTTGGACGACCACGCAACTATTCAATGCGGACTTCGCGAACACTGCGGGTAATAACGCTTTTGTCATTGATAATGCGGTCGCGAATAATCCTTCCCCCACGCCGCTGGGAACGGTGTCAACGGGGGGATCGTCATCCGGGACGGGTACCGACGTGCAAGCGGTCGCGCCACGATTTGAAATCCCCATCATCCGATTCCCACCCATTATTTTCGATCCGTTCCTGCCGATTTTTATCGACGATCAAGTGCCTGGCCTGTGGCACGCGACATCGAAACGGGGGACGGATCCGGGGCACAGCGCGAACCAAAGCCTATACTTTGGCCAGGATTCAACGGGCAACTACAACGTCGGTCATACGGCGGGTCGGACCACCTCGCCGGAGATCGACTTGACCGCGTTCAGCGGGGCGGAATTATCGTTCAATTACTTCCTGGCAACCGAACACGCAGCGTCCAAGGCGTCCGCGTATCCCGACGAAGCCGCCGTTTGGATATCCAGAGACGGTGGCGACTTCGTTAAGGTGTTGTCGAATCAGGGCGGTTTGCTCGATTCCTCGGGTTCCTGGCGGAAAGTGGCGGTCAACTTGAAGGACTTTGTCGGTCACAAGATCACGGTGCAATTCCGCTTTGACACGGTTGATTCCAACGACAATGCCCATGAAGGCTGGTATGTTGATGACGTCGCGGTTCGCAGCTTCTTCAGTCTGACCAACTCGGATGTGGTGACATTCGCCGGCAATCCTGGCTTCGGCGCGAGCGTTGCGGGGATCGGGGATTTGAACGGCGATAAGCGCAAAGATTTCGCCGTATTATCCGAAGGGAAGAGTAGCGCCAGCGGACAGGTGTTTGTCGTGTTTGGAAGGCCAGAAAGCCAGCCATTCGCCAGCGGCAATATTGCGACCGTTGTGGGCGCAACGTTGACCGCCACGAACAAATCGCTAGTAGGTTTCAAACTCGGAGCGGCAGGTGATACGAATGGCATCCCAGGCGACGAGTTTTTGATAACGGGCGGTACCGAGAGTTTTCTGGCCACGGTAGAAGCCGCGCCTTCGCTGGGGTCGGAGATTGCAATCGGTAACCTTATGGGCATCGGTGATGTGAACGCCGACACGATTGCCGATTTTGCGGCAGTGGTCCTGGAGCCAAGCCCGGCCCTGGAGACGACCTCGACGGTCAAACATTCGGTCGTCCAATTATTTCTGGGAGTGAAAAGCGGCGTGCCGAATTTTGCCGTGCCGGACCTCGTCCTCGAGTCAGCCAAACCCGACTACCTCTTTGCGACCGGCCTCGACTTCGTGTTCGCCTATCGTTTCGCCGGTGTGGGTGACATAAACGGCGGCACCGCCAGTGGAGTAAGCGACATGGTGTTGGCCGACAGCATCGGCGGCAGCGCACATGTCTATTTCGGCCAATCACTGATACCGGGCCGCACCCTTCCAACGCAGAGCGCCGCGATCCAGGAGTTCCAGTTTAGCTTGGCGACACCACAAGGGTTGACGGCGGTTGCGGTACCGAGAATGACCTTGCCCATTCAATCTGTCACACCGTTGCTGATCCAGCCGGCGGTCTCGGTAACGGGAACCGGGCAAAACGAAAATCTCGCCGCGGCCCAAGACGTGGGAGACATCAATGGCGATGGTTTTGACGATTTCTTGTTCGCCGGGAACCGCTCGTCGTACATCTTGCTCGGCCCCGTCGACCTCAGTTTGACGGCGGACATTGCGAGTCGGGCGGAAATCATTGTCGATTCGGGAAGCCTCGGCAGTGCCGCCGGTCGGATGGGTGATGTGGATGGCGATGGCATGAGCGACTTGCTCTTTCTGCGCCTGTCATCCGGAGCCGCAACGCAGGCCACGGTCACCATCGTCTTTGGCCGGCCCGAATGGCCGCGCGGATTGTCGCTGAACACGATCGACGGGAGCACCCGCACAACGATCACGGTAACCAGTTCCGCGTCGAGTTTTGAGGTGCTGGCGTTGAACTGGGTCGAGGCGTCGAGTGAGACCGTCTCGCACGACGATGTGTTGGTGCTTGCCGGGGATTCCGCCGGGACGGTGGGTTACCTTTTCAATCTGGCGGATGTGGCCCGCGGTGCCAGCCTTTCCGCCAGCCTTGGTAATGCGAGCGCTGCGCAGGTGAAATTTTCGCGCGATATCACGGCCCCCAATTTTAGCCTCCACGCCGTAGCGGCTGGCGATGTGAACGGCGACGGCCTCGACGACCTTTTGCTGTCCGACAATGAGACCGGAGATGCGTCACAAGCTTATCTGCTGCTGGGCCGAAACGCTGACAAACTGCCCGCCGGGTCACCCGGTGTGCTGCAGTTGACGGGTAACAGCGATGCAGTCTTCCCGATTGGATCCGTGGGCGGGAGCGCTTACGGCCTGGGTGATCTCAATCACGACGGTTACGACGATTTCGCCATCGGTCGGGCGAGCGAGGTCAATGGTTCGAATCAAGGGAGCCTATTCCTTTACTTCGGCTCGGCAACCTACCGAGTGGATGGCACAACTGATCAGAAAGGACCTGAGACCGCTGACATTCGCATTCTCAAATATTCTACGGAGGAACTGCAGGGTCGCTTGACGGCGTATTCACTACCTCAGCTGAGCGTGACGGCTGCCGACTTGAATGCGGACGGTAAGATGGATTTGATCGTCGGCGAACCCGCGCGGATTGTTGCGAACTTCAGTGAAGGCGGCTCGACTTATATCGATCTGATCACGCGCGGCACGGTGTACGTGTTCCGTTCGATTGCCGAGCGCGGGGCGCAATCGTCGCAGTTGCTTTTGGCGAACGCGGACGTGGTGCTCACCGGTGAGCGCGAAGTCGATTTCCTCGGCACGCTGCCGACTACACCGCAACTCGACCTCGATCGCGATGGGATTGATGACTTACTCATCGGTGCGGCCAACTCCGATGTATTGGGGAATCGCGTCCGGGTCCACGCCGGTCGCATCTATGCGATTTATGGATCGCGAAACACCTCCCCGTTGCCGCCGGGTGGAACCGCCCTCCCATTAATTAATCGCACGATAACGGGCAGCGGCGACTTCCTGGTGGATCGTGGCACGGGCCAGCCCGAGGTCTTTCAAGGAATGGACATCGACGGCGATGGTTCGGACGACTTTGTCCTCCCGGTCGGGCAGGCCGAGCGGTGGTATCGATTCACCACGCTCGGAGACGGCCAGGCAGGCAATCAAATTGCCCTTACGCCGTCGGCACTGGATGCACAAACCGTGCATTGGGTCGGGACCGGCGGCACGCTCACGCCCGACGCGAGCGGCTTCCAGGTGGACCCTGGCACCGGGGCCATTCGAGTCGGCGGCGCGCTCAACCAGACGGGTGTGCTCGAGTTCGATCTATCTGGATTCCTCGATTACATGGAGCGGACCGGTTCCTTGAGCAAAGTGGAGTTGGCGTTGGATTATGGCAATCGCCTCCTCCCGACGCCGAGCCAAGCTCCAAGCCTAACACAGGTCGGCAACACGCTCTATTTCGTTGCAGCGGATTCGGCTCATGGGACCGAACTTTGGAAGACGGATGGGACCGTGCTCGGCACCCAATTGGTCAAGGACATCCGGCCGCCGGATTTTTTCACCTACAATTTTGGCTTGTTTCCAATCCGGATCCCCATTCCCGGCACGGGCAACTCGAATCCGTCCAACCTTGTCGCCCTGGGTGACACTCTATATTTTACGGCCGACGACGGCATCCATGGAGTCGAACTATGGAAGACGGACGGAACGGAAATTGGCACCGTCCTGGTGAGCGATATCGCTGGAGGTGCGGGATCTTTTATCTCTTCGGAACTGTCCGTCGTCGGAAACGCCCTATATTTCACCGCCAATGAAAGTCCCACCAGCGCTGCGTTGTGGCGGATCGATGGCCCCAATGGCGCGCCGTCGCTCCTTTTCCGAGGATTGGGAGGCACCCGTCCGTCCGCTCTCACCAACGTCAATGGCACGCTGTTCTTCGCGGCGAACGACGGCACTTTCGGAACAGAGTTGTGGAAGATCACGGGCCCCGCCGCAGCACCCGCGCTGGTCGAAGACCTGAGAGTTGGGCGTTTTGGTTCGAATCCGTCCAATTTGAGGGCGGTAGGTGATATTCTCTACTTTGCGGCCGACGATGGCGCGACCGGAGTCGAACTTTTCAAGAGTGATGGGAGTGCCGCCGGAACCGGACTCGTCAAAGATATTAGAACAGGACAGGGCGGCAGCCCTGTCTCGCCGTTTGGCTCCAATCCATCTAATCTGACGGTCGTGGGCAAAGTTCTCTACTTTGTGGCCGACGATGGCGCGACGGGTATTGAACTTTACCGGAGCGACGGTTCCGCCGCAGACACCGTGCGTGTGGCCGACTTGAATCAGAGTATCAATCCCGGTTCTTTGACCAATGTTGGTTCCAGTCCGCAAGACCTCACGGTATTCGGTGGCTTCCTGTATTTCACCGCCAACGGCGACGCGAGCGGACGCGAACTGTTCAAACTCAATCCCGCTGGTGGTGCACCAATATTGATCGAAGATATCAACCCCGGCAGGGCAAGCGCCAACGTGACGGAGCTTACCGTCGTGGGTAGCGTGCTGTTCTTCACGGTTGATCCCGGTTCACGCGTGCGCGAATTGTGGAAGACCGACGGCACAGCCGATAACACGTCGCGTGTGGCGGATCTCGTGCCCAGGAACGGCTTTGGCCCGGCCAATCTGATCCGCTTCAACAACGCACTTTACTTCACCACCCAGGACGGTGCCGGTCAAACCGCAGTCTGGTTCAGTGATGGCACCGCCGTTGGAACGAAACCGCTGTCCGAGGCGGGTCTCTTGAAGCGCACTCTGCAAGTCAGTTTGCTCGATGACGAAGGGGACGGCCAAGTAACGCCCGGCGACGGCAGCGCGAGCGGGACCCAGTCTGTCAGCCTGGATTTGGCGGCCGTCAACGCCACGGATCTGATCCGCGTCGATTTGACGCCATTGGTGCGAGGTGCGCTGGCTGACGGCAAGACACGCTTGACGGTCCGGCTTCGTTTGACTGCGACGACCTCGGAGCCGCTCACAATCTTCCTGGCCGCCGCCGCCGCCCGCCAGACCGGTCTGAACGTGACCACGGCCCGCCAGCCAGGAGTCCTCGCGGACCTCTTCAACGACCAAGGAGCGCTGTTGATCCACGGCCAATCGATTCTTGATTTGCGTGCGTTCGAGGCCGGCACGTTCTTTGTGCGCGTGTATAATCCATTCGCCTCCGCGCAGACGGTGCCGCTGGCATATACAATCGAAGCGTCTGCCCCGATCGCCGGCTTTTCGCACCCGTTGACCGATTTCGACTCCATCAACGGCAACGACGGCAACGACATTCTAATCGGGAACAAACACCTGGACCAATTACTGGGTGGCCGGGGCGATGATTACTTCCTGGCCGATTCCATCGAAGTGCGCGACTTTGAAAGCGGCGATTTCATGGGTCCGCCCGTGGGATCTGAAAAAGTTACCGCCAGTCAGGATGATCTGAAGCCACTCGATCCGGCGGTACAAATTCCAGACAGAGCGCTTCGTGTCGCCCTCGCTAAAGCTGTCGGCCTGCCGGTCACGACCTCTTATCTCGGCCAGCCGCTCGTGCGAGGGCAGGTTCACGCCACGGAAATGGCGGCCTTGACTCGGCTCGATCTTGGTACCTTGGGCATCCGCGAGTTGAGCGGCATTGGATTCGCTACCAATCTCCTGACCCTCAATCTGGCGAACAACTCCGTGCGCGACCTGTCGCCGCTGGAGCCTGCGATTGTCAGTCAGGGGCAGGCTGTCGGCACGCCTGTGGGATTGGCGCGGTTGGAATATCTGGCGCTCGACAACAACAATGTCATCGGCCTGCGCAGTCTTAGTGAGTTAACCTCCCTCAAGGGATTGAGCCTGGATGGAAATCCGCTCGTGGACATCAGTCCGCTGACCTCACTGACGCAGCTCCGCTTCTTGAGTTTGGATCACACCGGTCTCGGCGCGGTGGCCGGAGCGCCCGGATTGTTGGGAGAATACTTCCTCCTCGGAGGGGACGTGAGCGACTTCCCAGAACTGCGTTTGCGGTCGCCCACACACACGCGAGTCGATTCGACGATCAACTTTCCGTCCGTCACAGACATCGGCTTCTATGGTTTCAGCGAGTTCAACAATCAGTTCGCCATTCGCTGGACGGGTCAGATTCTCGTCTCGCAGGAGGGCGAGGTCACGTTCTTCGTCCGGAGCGACGACGGGATGGTTCTCTACATCGACGGCAAATTAGTTGTGGATAATGGAGGGTTACACGGGCCATTGGAGAAGTCAGGCACGATTGAACTGACGCCGGGTTACCACGATGTTGAATTGGAATTCTTCGAGCGCACCGGCGGTGCCGAAGCGATCTTGAGTTACGATCCGGCGGGGCCCGAAGCGAAGCAAGTCGTTCCGGCGGACGTGCTTCGTCCTCATGGTGTGTTAGATCTCGGGCCGCTGGCTGGCCTGAAAGAGTTGCGCATTCTCAGCGCCAACAACAACACCCTCCGCGACGCGCATCCGCTCGATGGCCTCGATAGCTTGCAGATTCTATATCTGCGCAACAACATCATTGGCAGTGCCGGCCCGCTGGCGGGCCAGCAACTGATCGATGACGGTTTCAACTCGTCGGGTGGCTACCAAGAGACGGGTCTCGATTGGCTTGGCAATCGATTGCCGGTGGCGGGCGCTTTCGACGGGGACTATCGCTATCACGCGGGCACGCAGGGCGGGTCGGTCGGGGCGACCTGGACCTTCACCAGTTTGGCTCCCGGCACCTACCGCGTGCTCTTGACGTGGCCCGAGCACGAGTCGCGCGCCAGTAATGCCACGTATCAAGTCTCCGACGGTGAGCTCGGACGGATCCATCCCGATGGATCGACCGCCACGGCGTTGTCAGTGAATCAACGATTTGCACCCTCCGGCGGGTTGTTGGACGGAAGACCATGGCAAAGCCTCGGCAATTTCACCATTGAAGGTACCACGCTGATCGTGGCCTTAAGCGCAAATTTGGCGGAGGGTTCCGTGGCAGCCGACGCGGTGAGACTGGTGAAGCAAGGTCCGGTGTTGCCGAACCTACGGCTAGCCGATCTGCGGTCCAACCCACTGGATAATGCCAGCTACAATGTCTTCCTCCCGGCAATGCAGGATGGGCACTCGGGCGACGCAACCTTCTTGTTGCGCTTCGATGCCAATCCGCACGCGCCCACGTGGACCGCGTCCATCGCACCGCAAGGATCGGATGGGACTTCCCTGATTCTGCCGCTTTCAGTGACGGACGCGGATGGAGATCCTTTATTCTTCAGCGCGTTCAGCGATACGCCGGGTGTTCAGGCCCGCTTCAATTTCATCATCAGTGGTGGCACCTCGCTGCCTCGATTAGCCCTGATCCCCGAGCCCGGTTTCACCGGTGTCGCTCACATCCTGGTTGTCGCGGGAGATCGATCGATTGGAGCCGGCGAGGCAAATGGGCGTACCGCAAACATTGCTTTTGACCTGATAGTGAAAGCGGGCGGCATCTACGGTACCAAGTACTCGGATCTGAATCAAAATGGGCTGCGCGACAGCGGCGATGTCGGCATCGAGGGATGGCAATTCTTCCTTGATCTCGATGGCGGCGGTGTCTTGGACGGCGAGCGCAGCGTGCAGCCATTTAGTGGAAACGTGGTTGCGACGAAGATTGCAAGTGGTGCGCGAGTGACCGACAGCTCTGGGAGCGCGACATTCTCGGTGCTTCACGCGCGCAATGGAGGGCCTTTGAACGCGTTCGACGGTTCGCCTGGGATTGTCCTCGCCCAAATGGACGGCAACACCCCGGTCTTTGGGACCAACACTTCCACCGAGTATTGGTGGGGTTTCAAGCACGACGGTAGTTTGCGGGTGGATTTTTCCACTCCGATCAATCAGATCACCGCTACGGTCGGCTACTCCGCGCTCTTCGGTGTGCCCGTTTCCCGGCCCACGATTATCGCGCATGACCAATACGGCCTCATTATCGGCCAAGCGAGCGTCGATCTCGGCCAAGCGAGCGTCGATCTCGGCCCGACGGATAGCTCGCGCGAAGTCACTTTTTCTGCAACGACTTCGAATATCGCATGGGTCGAGATCACCACGCCGTCCGATTCCGAGCCAGTGCTGATCCGCGGCGTCCGCTATGCGAACACGACGGGTAAGGTTCCGGGAGAGCGGTCCACCCAGACCGACGCGAATGGGGATTACTCGTTCACCGGTCTAGCGCCCGGGCCATATAGCGTGGAGGAAATTATCCCATCGGCCTGGAATGTCGTTTCCGGGGGCGCCTTCTTCAGAGCCGCCTTTGCGCAAGGCGATGTGCATGGATTTACGCAAACAGGTCCATGGCACATCACAACTCGCCATGCCGCTGACATCGGACACACGCCGCCGCAAAGCTTCTATTTCGGGGATGAAAACGCCGGCCAGTATGCCGTCAACACAAACGGCACGCTAACGTCACCCGTCATTGACCTCAGTGGGTTCGCCGGAAATGTGCTGCTCAGTTTCAATCATTTCATCAAGACCGTCGATAGCCCGGCTGTGGAATTGCTCAACGTCGACTTTTCGCTCGCTCGTGCGGCTGACCCCGAGGGATTCACCGCGACCGATCCGTGGCATTTGACCGATCGCCGTTCCGCCACGCCGGGGCACACGGGCACGAGCAGTATGTACTTTGGCAACGAAGTGAGGGGCCGATATGCCGCAAACCAGTCGGCGACGTTGGTGTCATCTGCGATCGATCTGCGCGGCTTGAATGGCAGGGTGACGCTGGACTTCAACTATTTCCTAAACGCTGCCAGTCCCGGCAATTTACTGGCTGGCGATTCCGCCACGGTGACGATTATCGAGGGCGAGAACCGTACGAACGTCGCCAACAACGGAGGAAAGCCAAATCTGGTCAATAGCACGACCGCCTTCCAGAGCCTCTCGCTCGACCTTTCCCAGTTCGTAGGAAAAGTGATTCAAATCGAGTTCGGTTTCACTGCCAACTCCGACAACCGATTGGGTGAAGGCTGGTACATCGACGATGTCAGGCTGCTGGCGGATTCGGTGGATGTCGCCAGCGTGGCCATTATCGCGGGTGGCACCACGACGGTGATCGCCAGCAACAGCAATTTGGGGAACTTGCCGGACGCAACCCAAACGTGGAAGCCCGCCTCGTTCGACATTTCTAATTTCGCAGGCCAAAAAATCCAAGTGCAGTTCCGCTTCGCAGCAGACCCCGTCTCCAATGCGGAAGGCTGGTACGTGGACGATATCGTGGTGCAACGGGGCGGCGTCGTCCTCGGTGCAGGTCAGGTTATCTTGGCGAAAGATTTCGCCGGCTTCCGCAGCGTCGACGGCGGTCAGGATCAAGCCGTGACCGAAGGCATGCCGGTGAATCTCGAGGTGATCGTCAACGATCCTGACCCGGGGAACGGAAGCAATTTTGCCCACCACTGGCACGTGGTTGCGAGCAACGGCCAAATCATTGCGGACGGCACCAGCCGGACATTCCGCTTCGTCCCGAATGACAACGGAATTTATACCGCCACGATCACGGTAACGGATAAGGATGACGCCAACCGGACACGCCAGGACACCGTTGTGGTGTTCGTGACGAATCTGCCGCCCACGGTGAATCTCGGGACCGACCGGACTGTCAATGAAGGAACGGCCGTGAACTTTACCAATCCGGCGAGAGACGCGGGCGAGGCCGATACATTCACCTATTTGTGGCAGGTGACGGCACTCAACGGCCAGAAGGTCGCTGATGGGACTGGCTCGACGTTTAGTTTCATTCCCGCGGACAATGGCGTTTATACCGTTGTGGCGACCGTTCACGACGACGACGGCGTTTCCGGGACCGATGAAGTCACCGTTACCGTTCGCAACCTCGCGCCAACGGCCAATCTCGGTCCGGACATTGCAAGGAACGAGGGCGACCTGATCGCGTTGGCGGGCACCGTTGCCGATCCGGGCGCGAGCGACAGCGTTACGTACCTATGGCACATCACGAGCAGCAATGGTCAATCAATCGCTGACACCACGTCCCAAAGTTTCAGTTTCACGCCTGTCGACAATGGAACATATACGGTGACATTGACCGTCAAGGACGACGACGGGGGCAGCAGCAGCGATCAGCTGGTCGTCACGGTCACCAATGTCACTCCTCAAAACGTCAAGGCCGGTCCCAACCGGACGGTGAACGAAGGCACACCGGTCTCGTTCGTTGGCAGCTTCACGGATCCAGGATCGGCGGACAAGCAGACGTTGACCTGGCAGGTGGCGAGCACCAACGGCGAGGCTATCTCCGGGGAGATTGGATCGGATTTCAGTTTTATTCCGAACGATGACGGGACGTACACGGTGACATTTACGGTGACGGATGACGAGGGTGGATCGGCGAGCACTCAGGCCACGGTAACGGTCAACAATGTTGCGCCCACGGCCGCCGCCGCCGGTCCCGACCAGACGGTCAACGAAGGCGATCGCGTGACACTGAATGGTGTGTATACCGACCCAAGCAACCGCGACACCTTCACGTTCCGCTGGCATGTCGTCAGCAACAACGGCCAAGTTATTCCCGATGGCGCGGCCCGGAGTTTCACCTTCCAGCCTAGCGACAACGGCGTCTACACGGTCACCTTCACCGTGCAAGACGACAATAACGGCAGTCGTTCGGACCTCGTGGTGGTCACCGTCAACAATGTGGCCCCCCAAGCCAATGCGGGCGTTGATCAGGTGGTGAACGAAGGCGTGCGGGTAAATCTAACCGGCGCAACGGTCGATGCCGGCGGCCGGGACACGGTGACGCGACTCTGGCACGTGGATGC
Organism: Akkermansia muciniphila; assembly: GCA_945861565.1. Classification (GTDB taxonomy): domain Bacteria; phylum Verrucomicrobiota; class Verrucomicrobiia; order Limisphaerales; family UBA9464; genus SIBK01. The sequence goes on along the minus strand of CAMAUY010000065.1, from coordinate 3,788 downwards.
GAGCAATGGCCAAATCATCGCCGATGGCGCTGGTTCGAACTTTAGCTTCACACCGAATGACAACGGGGTCTATAGGGTTCGTTTCACGGTCCTCGACGACGATGGCGCAGCGAGTCATGATGAGGCAATCATCACGGTAAATAATGTGGCACCGACATTGACGATTGATGCGGGTGCGACCTTTGAAACGGGGCAATCCGCGACGGTGTCGGGGCGGTTCACAGATCCGGGCAAGGACGGTTGGAGCGTACTCCTGGACTTTGGTGATGGCGCTTCCGAGGCGGTGCCAATTCGGCCTGACCTAACCTTTGTAGCCACCCACGTATACAGCCAGTCGGGAACCTTCACAGTGGTGGTGACGGTGATCGACGATGATTTAGGCAGGACCTCGCGGCCGGCGATAATGATCATCAAGCCCGCCACTCTGTCTCCGACCGTGCAGCCCGCTTTGGTCAACGGTGGACTCGCGGAGCGCTCCCGCGTGATCAACCTGCCACTCCAGTTTAGTAGGAATGTGGGCCCCAGTTTGACGGCCGGGGACATCATTCTGCGTAACCTCACCACCGGCGCGACGGTCCCGACGGACAAGTTCGCGGTAACTTACAATGGCAGCACCAACCAAGCGAACGTGACGTTTCCAGGACTCGTGAATCAACGTCTGCCGGATGGCACATATCGACTTCGCATCAACGCGGCTTCCGTCGTGGCGATTGACGGCAAGGCACTGGCTCAGGACTTTATTTATGACTTCCATGTGTTGACCGGCGACACGAACGGCGATCGGAGGACCAACGACCTGGACCTCTACCGTGTCTGGCAGGAGCAACGCAAATCCGCAGCGACACGGGACTTGAACAGCGACCTCAACGGCGACGGGCAGGTGACGTCCGCTGACCTCGATGTGGTGCGCAGCAACTACCTGGGGCGTTTGCCGACGATCGGCCGGCTCAACGGAGATGCCACCAACAATGGCTTTGTCAATGAATTCGATCTCCTGGCGGTTTGGCTCGATTTGCTGAAACCCAGCGGTGCGCGTAATCTTGCGCACGATCTCAACGGGGATGGTCAAGTGACGGATGAGGACTTGGCACTTGTCAGAGCGCATTTTCGGTCACCGAGCCTTGGCGTGAATCGGATCTCAAGCCAGCCTCAGGCGATTTATCCGACGCTGTTTTGGGCGCGGCAGCGAGGTGCCCACTCAACACGCTAACTTGACCTATGAAGCGGCTTTTCCTTCTTTTAACCGCCGTGTTGCTCCTCAACCTGGGGATCCGGTTTCCTGCACGGGCGCAGTCCGTGGCCGTAACCCTGCAACTGGACGCGGCGGTCGTGCCCGTGGGAGGTAGCACGATCCTGCGTGTCTTCGCGCAGGTCGTGCCCGCCGAACGCGCCGACAGTGAGCGCATCTTTTCCTGGCACATCGATCTGCTCAATGGATCGGCCGCCATCGCCCAGGCCGACTACGCCGCACTGCGGAAGCTGGCTTCGGACAACGTTGCACAGACCTCCTCGTCCGGGGTGACCGACGGGGCCAATCGCCGGGGAATCCATGACACGTTTATCACGGATGTTCCCAAGACCAAGAGTGGAACGGGCGTCACCGTGCGGGTGGAATTGTTTTCTGTTCCCATCAAGGCGGTGGCGGCAGGACAGGCGATATTTCGTGTCACGGCTGGTAGCAACACCGGGCTTGCCGCCGATTTCATCGTCGCGCCAAAAAACCTGAACGATGATCCCCGGTTGGGCGGCGTTTACGACGACGCAACGGTGACTTTGACAGTCATTGATTCCGGCGTTTGTGTGCCAAAACTCTCCCTCGCCGTCGCGCCTCTCTCGGGTGGTAGGAACAAGGTCACACTCAATTTTGTACCGTGCGCCGGACGAACTCACGTCGTGGAGTTTCGTGACACGCTGGGCATCAATAGTTGGCAGCCGCTCCCGAGTGGGCCGCATAACTCGGGCTCGGTGACCGATACGAACGTCGTCTCGTCGAGATTCTATCGGGTTAGAGTGAGTTCGGATGTGACCGATCCCGGTATTTGTACGCCAAGAATGTCCCTTGCCGTTGCACCTTTGGCTGGCGGCAAAAACAAAGTGACCCTCAATTTTCTACCTTGTGCCGGACGAACTCACGTCGTGGAGTTTCGTGACACGCTGGGCATCAATAGTTGGCAGCCGCTCCCGAGTGGGCCGCACAACTCGGGCTCGGTGACCGATACGAACGGTGTCTCGACGCGGCTTTATCGGGTCCGAGTCAATCCATAATGCCGTCGGAAGTCCGCCAAACATCGGTTCCCAGCTACCGGCTATGTAATATACGGTGGCAATGTCGTCGACGAGGAACACGAGGGGATCAATGCTGAAAGGGTTGCCGCGGAAATAGAATCCAGTCACCCGGGAATAGTATGCAAACGCACGGATTCCAATGCTTTTGACTTTGATCAATGTTTTCCCGGATCCCGCTTGAGTCGGTGGATCCGCTCGACTTGAGTGACGTTCAAAGGAGAATCGATCATGCCACCGCTTTCAAAGTTCAAACGGTTCGACGTGCGTCCGCTGCTGAAGCGCGGGGAGGAGCCGCTGCCGGAAATCCTTAAGCGGGTCCAGGCACTCGACTCGGAGGAGGGAATCGTCGTCCTCGCGCCCTTTCTGCCGTCTCCACTGATCGAGTTGCTCGGCAGCCAGGGGTTTGCATCGAAGGTCGAACACGACGAGGGCGCTGGTTGGATTGTTTACTTCTGGCGCCGGACGGACTAGACCCGTGCCCGGAATGTCGACCACGCTCTCTGAGCTTAAACAAATCGGGATCGTCAATGCGCTGCGAAGCTGCCAGCTCTTTGCCGGGATTTCCTCGGCGGAGCTGGCCCCGATTGCTGAAATCACTTCTGTCAAAGCGGTCGCCAAAGGTGGTTACCTGTTTCGCGAGGGGGATCCCCCGCTCGGGTTCTACATCGTGCAGACCGGCGCGATCAACGTGCATCGTGTCAGCGCCGCCGGGAAGGAACAGGTCATCCACGTCTTTCGCGCCGGCGAATCGTTTGCGGAGGGGACGCTGGCCACGGAGAAAGGGTATCCCGCTGATGCAAGGGCAATTGAGACATCGCAGGTATTGCTTGTGCAGAGGCCTGGAATCCTGGCGCTGCTTCGGCGGCAGCCGGAGTTGGGATTGAGGATGCTGGGGTCCATGAGCGCGCACTTGCGGATTCTCGTGGGACAACTCGAAGATCTGACGCTGAAAGACGTCGAGACACGCCTTTCCAACTGGCTGGTCAAGCGTTGCCCGAAGCCCGTGAACGACACGCCGGCGACGATCGAACTGCTCATGACCAAGCGTGTCCTCGCGGCGGAACTCGGCACGGTCAGTGAAACATTTTCGCGCACGCTCGCGAAGTTTCGCGAACAAGGGCTCATTGAGGTCAAGGGTAGGACTGTCACGGTAATTTCCCCGGCCAAACTCGCCGCACTCCTGCGAAGAAACCTCGGTGAGTGAATTCATGGCTGAGAGTGCGATCCTCTTAAACATTGCGTTGCCCCTGCGACGTTTGAGAATGCGCCCGTGCGAATCCTGGTAGTCGAAGACGACAAGAAGACCGGCACCTTCATTGCGAAGGCATTGAAGGCTGACGGCTTCGCTGTCGATCTGGGATTGCTTCGAAAAAGTGGACAGAGAAAGAGGAGCTTTTTAGTTAGTTGTTTTTGATTTCGAAGTCAACAGGCGATTTGAAGTTTAGGGAACTATGTAGACGGTGAGGGTTATAGAAGCATTCGATATAGTCGAAGATTTGGGA
>CAMAUY010000064.1 GCA_945861565.1 Akkermansia muciniphila | reverse complement strand
CAGATCGAGAATCCCGAATAAAGAAGGCCGCACCTCGGCGGGGGCGGCGAACCCAGCGTCGCCCTCGCCCATCTCGGAAATACCCCTCAATCACTGTGCGGTTTTCAAATCGGCACTTTCACACGGTTTTCAGACCGTCCTCCGCAATCGATGAGGTTATCGGCCAGCGGGACGACCCGGCGGCTAGCCGTCTTGGCCTTCGACGCGCCGACGACGATGCAGCGTTCAGTGACCCGGATGTCGCTCCATTCCAGCCGCTCAATTTCTGCCGAGCGCAATCCTGCGAATGCACCGATGGCGAGGCATGGAAGAAACTCTGGCGAAGTGGCGTTGAGAAGTTTTCGGATTTCGATCGGCGTGAAGACCTCGATTTCGCCACCCGGCACTTTTAGGTTTTCAACGGCAGCGACCGGATTTTCGAAGGCGCACCCGCGGGCGACTGCGAATTCGAACAGCAGATGAGCGACCCGGCGATTGTTGACGTAGGACTGCGCGGATAGCCGATGGCTATCCAACCATTCCTGAACCTCCGCCGTAGTGACATCGCAGGCATCCTTCTTGAAGGACTCGGCAAACCGGTTGAGGCGGGAGCGGAGGTCTTCCAGGTATCGGGAGGAGGCTTTGCGTGCGGCTTTCACCTGCAGAAGTTCCGCGACGACATCCGCTACCCGCTTGCGCTCCGTCTGCTTGTGGCGCGTGGCGTAGAATTTGGCGGCGGCGTGGAGGTTCGGGAGGTCGCCGACCAGTTGCAGGCATTCGGCCACAGTCGACGCGACCGCAGGGAGGGAAAGTTTGAACCGGGAGAGCGTCTGGACTGCTGCAGCAAAATCGGCGGCCTGCTCGTTGGTCATCGAGGCGGCAACCACTTCCTGTTCGCTGAGTTGGCGGGCGAGCTGGTTGGCGCGGTCCAAGGCGCTTGTCGGATCGGGGAACGATTCAAGGCGTCGCTTACCGTTGGCGTAGTTGGCAACCTCGAAGCCGGCTTGCCCGTCGGAGCGGATCCGCCGATAAACGGTCACTTCGACCCGTCCACACCGTACGCGGTGGGGCCATGAGTCCGGATTTGCCTTCCTTCGTGACGATATGGTCTTCATGCGCGACAGTGTCGGAAAACTGTCGGAAAAAGTCAAACCTCAAAAGAATTTGGCTCGTCCGAATCCTTTGTAAGTCCTTGATTATAAACTGGAGCCAGTGGTCGGGATTGAACCGACGACCTACGGTTTACGAAACCGTTGCTCTGCCACTGAGCTACACTGGCGTCTTGCTTCACCCGTCCTCCTGGGCCATAAAGCAGGGGTTTTCATAGGCAACGCCCCCGGTTCCGGCAAGTGTTTTCAAGCCCCTCTTTTCCAGAAGCGCAGCACGATACCCAAAATGTCACCGCTTTTGCCCGTTGGCTTCGACCCATTCCCACGCCATGCTCCCCCCGCACATCGGTCCTGCTCTGCGCACCAATACCCGTCATGCCCGCTTCCGCTCAACGCGATCTCCCCAGCCTCAGCGATGAGGAATTGGTCGCGTTGGCTCAGAAGGGCGATATGGCCCCGTTCGAGGAGCTCGTTTTCCGGCATCGCGACAAGGTCTACGCCCGCGCCTACCTCATGATGCACCAAGAGGATGCCGCCCTCGATGCCTCCCAGACGGCCTGGGTCAAAGGCTGGCAGCGCCTCGCGCAGTTCAAGGGAGATTCGAGCTTTTCCACCTGGATGACCCGGGTGGTGATCAACCTGTGCCTGGATGACCTTCGGAAACAGAAGCGCGTGCATCTGGAATCCATTGAGGAAATGGATGAAGAAACAGGCGGGGTGGAACGTCAAATGCCATTGGTGACGGTCAATCCGACGGAAGGGATGGAGCAGGATGAACTTCGGAAGCGAATTGATGATGCACTGGAAAAACTTAGTCCGGCCCATCGGACTGTTTTGGTACTGCATGAATTTGAAGGACTTGAGTACAAAGAAATCAGCGCTCGGGTCGGAATCTCGATCGGAACCGTCATGTCCCGACTCTTTTATGCGCGGCGCAAAATGGCTGCTTTGTTGCAAGGCCTAAGAAAGGAACGTGCCTCATGAAATCGACAAGTAATTCCGCAAGCCTGACGGAGCAGCAGATGCTGTCGATTCAGGCCGATATCGATGGCGAACTGGAGCCCCGCCAACATTCCGAGGTTCAGGCGTTACTCGCGGCGAACGCGGTGGCGCGAGATTTCCGGAAATTCATTTCCGGTACTCGGGAGGTGATCCGCCGAGGAGAACCCACCCGCGGCGTTCCCGAGGGTCGTGATTTTTACTGGTCGCAAATTAGCCGGCAGATTGAAGGGGCTGAAAAATTGAGGCCGGCGTCGACGCCGCCCCGGGGTGCATCGGGTTGGTTGCGTTGGCTGGGGTGGGGAGTGCCAGTCCTCGGGGCGGCGGTGGTTGCGTTGGTCATGATGCGACCCGACGGCCGATCCGGTCTGGAAACGGCTGCCGTGATCGAAGGAAGCCAACTGGAGGCCAGCGGACTGGTGTTCCGCTCGGAATACGACGGCGTGACCATTCACTGGATCAATTGAAGACGATTGAATTCCCCCGACCGCTTTTTCGAACAACTGGATCATTCCCTTTTAATGCCATGTCGCGTATTTATCGTTTTATCGTCCTGGTCTCCTTAATCACGGCCGGATTCTCCCTGACGGTTTCGGCGGCGGGATTCAAGGCGAAGCTACAATTGGCCTGGGGCACCGACGGAAGCAAGCCGGCTGGCAGCGACTGGACCGAGTTGGATGCGAAGGCGAAGACAAAACTTCGGAACCTTCGGTGGAAGAATTATTGGGTGTTGAAAACCGCGGAGTCGGCGGTGAGCGGAGTGTCTCAGCGGACGGTCCTGAGCGATAAATGTGCGGTAGACATTCGGGTGGTCGCCGGCGGGTTCCTCGAAGTGAAGATCTTCGATTTGAAGGCCGGTTCAGAGCCGAAGCTGGTGAAAACCGTGCAGCACGCCATCAAGGCGCTTAAGGGTGGGGAACATTGCATCATTGCGGGTGACGATAAGAACAGCTGGGAGAACGCCTGGGTTGTGATCATCACGGGCGGTCAATGACGGGTGGTTAGTACGCCGGGAGAGCAAACATCGCTTGCGTTGAGGGCCCGGTTGGCCAAATCTCCGCCGCGTTTTCCTATGAATTACCCAATAGCGCGTCGGGCTGCGACCTTGTCACCCTCTCTGACCCTGGCCATTGATTCGAAGGCCAAGCAAATGAAGGCGGACGGCCTTGATGTCGTCGGCTTTGGAGCGGGCGAACCCGATTTTGATACCCCTCAACACATCAAGGATGCTGCGGTAAAGGCATTGGCAGATGGTTTTACCAAGTACACACCGAGCAGCGGCATCCTGGAATTGCGCCAGGCGATTGCAGATAAATTCCAACGAGAGAATGGTCTGACCTACAAACCGTCCCAGATCATTGTCAGCTGCGGGGGCAAGCACTCGTGTTTCAATGTGATCCTGTCCACCTGCCAAGAGGGCGACGAAGTGATCATTCCGGCGCCGTATTGGCTGAGCTATCCGGAGATGGTCAAGTTGGCGGGGGCGAAGTCGGTGATACTTTCCACGTCGGATCGCACCGAATTCAAGGTTACGCCGGAACAATTGCGTGGGGCGATCACCGCCAAGACGCGTCTTTTTGTGCTGAATTCGCCGAGCAATCCGACGGGCACCGTCTACACGCCGGACGAGATTCGGATCCTGGGGGATATTTGTGTGGAAAAAGGGGTGCTCATCATGAGCGATGAGATCTATGAGCACCTGCTGTATGACGGGGCGAAACACCGATCCGTCGCGTCGTTCTCCCCGGCGCATCTTGAGCACACGATTATTGTGCATGGTTTTGCGAAGGCGTGGAGCATGACCGGTTGGCGGCTCGGGTTTCTGGCGGCGCCGGAGCCGGTGGCGAAGGCGATTGATGCCGTGCAGAGTCACAGCACGAGCAATCCAACGTCCTTTGCGCAGAAGGGTGCCGTGGCGGCATTGACGGGATCGCAGGAGCATTTACCTCGGTGGCTGGCGGAGTACGACCGACGGCGGACTTACGCCTGGCAGAGGTTGAACACGATGCCTGGGGTAAGCTGTGTGAGCAGTAAAGGGGCCTTTTATCTTTTCCCCAATGTGAGCGGCACGGGGCTGGGTTCCGCGGAGTTCTGTTCCCGTCTGCTCGAGCAGGAAAAGGTGGCGGCGGTGCCCGGGATTGCTTTTGGGGCCGATGACTATATCCGAATCAGCTACGCGACGGGGTTGGCGAACATTGAAAAGGGTTTGGACCGGATGGATCGGTTTGTGCGAAGCCTGAGGTAAACAGCATTGACGTGGGCCCTAGGCACCGCTCGGCACGCGCAGCGCTTCCAACTCCTCCCAGCGACGGAACAACAGTTCGAGACGGGTGCGAGCGGTGTCCAGTTCGGCGTTAAGCTCGGTCGTGCGGTGTCCGTGGGTTTGGTGGAAATCCGGCTCTGCGAAGAGGGCTTCCAATTCTCCGATGCGGGCTTCGCACCCGTGAATGGAGGCCTCCATGCCTTCGAGTTCCCGTTGTTCCTTGAAGTTCAGCTTCCGACTCTTGGAGCCCACCGCCGCGGCATTCGCCGGTTTCGCAGGCTGAGCTCCCCCTTTTGCACCCGGGGACCCGGGGGTGGGAATTACGGCGGGCGTATTGCGGCGGGTCTTTTGGACGAGATAATCGTCGAAGTTGCCGACCGATTGAACGATGCGGGCGTCGCCTTCAAACGCGAGGATGCCGGTGCAGACGCGATTGAGGAAATAGCGATCGTGACTCACGAGCAGGACGCACCCGGGGAAACTGAGGAGCGCCTCCTCGAGCACGCGGAGCGTGGGCAGATCCAGATCATTGGTCGGTTCATCGAGGATGAGGAGATTGCCGCCCTGTTTGAGAATCCGCGCGAGCAACAAGCGGCTGCGCTCTCCGCCGCTGAGATGTTCCACGCGGGTGGTGATCCGATCGTCGGTGAAGAGGAAACGCTTCAGGTAGGCCCGCAGGGATAGTTTGCTCTCGCCCCATTGGACGAATTCAGTGCCGTCAGAAACTTCCTCGAGGACCGTGCGATCTTCACGGAGTTGGAGCCTATCCTGGTCGACGTAGTTAAAGCGGGTTAACTGGCCGATTTTGACGTCGCCGCGGGTCGGTGTGAGTTGGCCGAGGATGAGCCGGAGGAGCGTGGTCTTGCCCAGTCCATTCCGGCCTGTGATGCCAATGCGGTCCCGGGGTGCCAAGCTGAGATCGAGGTCGGAGAATAGGGTCCGCCCGGCGAATTCGATGGTCACTCCGGTGAGGTCCACGATGCGGTTGCCCAATTGGGGCGGGGGCGGAATGACGAGTTCCATTTCCGACTCGCTGTCGGGCGGGGCGTCTCCCTCGATTTCAAAGAAGCGGTCGAGCCGCACCTTGGATTTGCTGGTCTGGGCTTTTGGGCGGCGGCGAACCCAGTCGAGTTCCCGGCGGAGAAACATTTGCCGTTTGTGTTCGACCTGTTCCTCGGAGGCGAGCTTTTCGGCGCGTTGCACCAGATAATCGGTGTAATTGCCTTCGTAGGGTTCGAAGATTCCGTTGCGCAGTTCGACGATGCGATTCGCCACCGAGTCGAGGAAGTAACGGTCGTGCGTCACGACCAGCAAGGCCCCGCTGTAACTGGCGAGGAATTCGGTGATCCATTCGACGGAGGCGGTGTCGAGATGATTGGTTGGCTCGTCGAGAATGAGGAGGTCGGGGTGGCTGACCAGTGCGCGGGCCAGGGCCACACGGCGGCGTTCACCGCCGGAAAGACCTTCGATCAGGCGCTCGTCCGCGGGGCAGTCCAACTGATTGAGGGCGGTGCGAATTCTCGAGTCGAGCGTCCAGCCGTCGAGACGATTGATCTGTTCCTCCAGATCGTCGTGGCGGCGGGTATGACCGGGCAGGGTCTCAAACTGGTGGATGAGGTCGAAGACAAAGCGAGCGCCTTCGCGAACGGCGGCCAGGACGGTAGACTTTGGGTCGAGCTCGAAATTTTGGGGCAAGTAGCCGGTGATGAGGTCGCGTCGGCGGATGATTTCTCCTTCGTCGGGAGCGAGGTCACCGGTGAGGATCCGGAGGAAGGTTGATTTGCCGGCACCGTTGCGTCCGACCAGACCGATGCGGTCACCCTCGTGAATGCCGAGGGTGGCGTGGTCGAGGAGGCTCCGATCGTTGTGTTTTAGCACCAGATCGCGGGCGGTAATGAGGGGGGAATCGTTCACGAAGACAGGGCGGGTGTTGGCCGTGGGCCGAAGGCAAGTAGCACCGGCTGATTACAACGGATTCGGGCAAGAATGCCAACCAGAACGGATCCGGCTTTTCGATTGGGCGATTTGTTGCCGATCGGCAGAGTCAAAATCGACGATTTGCCCCCGCCATTGGCCGATTGCAGCATGAAGAGAAAATGATCAACCGACAGGTTCTCAGGGTTCATTGCCGTTGGCGAGGCCCGCCTGAATGGCGTTGACGAGAGCCGCGACGCGGACTGGGAGTGAGAAGTCCGAAGGCGCCTCGAGTGTGTAGCTGAGGCGCGTGCGGTTTTGAAACAGCCACAGCGCTTCCGGCCAGTCAGGCCGAAGGTGAGGATCAATCGTGGGTCGGATGATACCAGGTAAATGCGCTTCGCGACCATCGATGATCGCGGCGGATTCAATCGGACAGACGGGGCGGACAGCGCGGACGATGGCGGGGGCGAGCGAAGGCTTGGAATCTGGATTCAGTTCGTAGAGGTAAAACCCTGCGGATTCCCAGTCTTCGTGCAGGCAGAAGCAGGTGTCGAAGGTGGGTAATTTCCGCAGCCAGTGGAGGTGAGATTGCACTTCGAGGCTCCGGCCCTGGCGGTAGTCCCGGTTGAGGTCGACTCCGTCGGCAGATTCCCGGGTGTTCCTTGGAAATCCAGTGGGATTGAGACAGGGGGCCAGCCAGAGTGCTGCGTCGTCGGGCCAGGCATTTTTTTCGAGCAGGCGCTGAATGGCAACCGGGCCGGCCGGTTCATCGCCGTGAATTCCCGCGGAGATGTAGACGTTGCGAGGGTTGGTGACACGAGACGTTGGCTCGCGCGTCAGGAATAAGAGGTCATGGCCGGGTTTGAGCGGGAGCGTCTCGACACGCCATCCATGGTTCTGAGCGGCCCGTCGGATGTCGCGGACGACGGACTCGATTTCGATGGTTTCCCCGAAATAGCCACCACGGTTTTTACCGAGTCGTTCCATCAGTGGATTTTCAGGAATGAACGCGCAGGCAACCTGTGTAACGCGGCAGGGCCGAACGAATCAGTGGGACCGGACGAAGTGCCACCACGCGGCTCCGGTCACCGCGATTAGGATTACCAGGACCAGGGTTAGCTTCATGAACATCATGGACACCTTCCAGGTGATGATCGATCCCAGGATGACGAACAGCCCCACGGCAACGAGCAGGACGATCGGATGTTGACTCAATCGGCCGCTGATGCTTTCGCCGATCGTCGTCAGCGCCAGGAGCGGAGGATAGGCTGGGTTCATTGCAGACAGGCAATAGAGGGATGGAATTTCGGTCGGGTCATGCGGCTACGGCGGCGCGTTTGCCAGATTTTCTCAGTCGTTCCGCGCCCTGCAGAATCATTCGCTCCGTCGTTTCCCAACCGAGGCAGGCGTCGGTCACGCTGACCCCATAGTTCAGTTCGGAGGCTGCCTTGAGGGGTTGATTACCCTCATGCAGATGACTTTCAATCATGACCCCAATGAGCGGTTCACAGCCTTCCGCCCGTTGGGAGATCAGGTTGTGCCAGACTTCCTCCTGCCGGGTGTGGAGTTTTCCGGAATTGGCGTGGCTGCAATCCACCATCAGGACCGGCGGTAACTTGGCCTTGTGCAACTGGTCTGCGGCATCGGCAATGCTGGCCGCGTCAAAATTCGTGCGGGAGCGGCCTCCGCGTAACACCACGTGGCCATCGGGATTACCGGTGGTCCGGACGACCGCTGCGAATCCTTCCTGGTCGATTCCCAGAAAATGGTGCGGGTGCCGGGCCGAGAGCATGGCGTCCACGGCGATTTGCAGGGACCCGTCGGTCCCGTTCTTGAAGCCGACGGGCATCGAAAGGCCGCTCGCCATCTCACGATGCGTTTGGCTTTCCGTGGTGCGTGCGCCGATCGCCGCCCACGTCACCAAGTCGGCGAGGTGTTGCGGAACGATGGGGTCGAGAAACTCGGTCGCGGCCGGCAGGCCCAGCGTGTTAACGTCGAGCAGCAGCTTGCGACCGATGCGCAGTCCCGCCTCGATGTCGTAGCTGCCGTCGAGATGGGGATCGTTGATCAAGCCCTTCCAGCCGATGGTGGTGCGTGGCTTCTCAAAATAGACCCGCATCACGAGGAAAAACTGGTCCTTCACCTTTTGGTTGAGGGAGGCGAGGCGGCGGGCGTATTCGAGGGCCGAGGCGGAGTCATGAATTGAGCACGGTCCGAGCACCAACAGCAGGCGATCATCCTGTTGGCTGAGGATGCGTTTCACTGCCAGGCGGCCACCGACGACCGTGGCATTCGCCGCCTCGGTCATCGGTAACGCTGTCTTTAAGCCACGCGGGCTCAAAAGGCGATGGGTGGAAATCACCCGAAGATCATTGGTTTGCTGCATAGCCGTCGTTGGAAAGTAGCGGGGAGAGGTGCGCGGACGCAAGGAACGTACGTTCAACCTTCGAGACCCGAGTCGGACGGAAGTCCTCTGCCACGGGACGTGGTCCCCTGTAAAGTTTCATATCGTCGCATCAGGATATGTTGATTTGATTCTTGTCAGGGTCGTTGAAGCTTTCTACGTTCGGCGGCACGATCATGAGTGTTTCAGCTGATTTCCGGAGGCAACGCACGCGCCAACTCGAAGCATTGCTCGCGCGTCGCATCCTCATTCTCGATGGCGCCATGGGGACGGTAATCCAGCGATACAAGCTGGGGGAGGCCCAATTTCGTGGCGAGCGTTTTGCGGGTTGGAAGGGGAAGGACCTGAAGGGAAACAACGAACTGCTCCAACTGACACAGCCCCAGGTGATCGCGGAAATCCACCGTCACTATTTGGAAGCCGGGGCGGACATCATCGAGACAAACACGTTTTCGGCGAGCACGATTGGTCAGCATGATTTTCTTTTCGCGAAGCATTCGGAGGGGCGCAAGGATCAGGCGTTTTTTGATGAGGTGGTCCATGACCCCGCCTTGCAAGCGGTCGTCCGCGAACTGAATCAGGCAGCAGCCCGACTTGCCGGCAACGCGGCTGCGGAAGTCGAGAAGCGAACGGGGACGCCGCGTTTCGTGGCGGGAGCCATCGGGCCCATGCCGGTTACGGCCTCGTTGTCGCCGGAAGTGAGTGATGCGGGATTTCGGTCGGTGACCTTTGAACAGCTCCGCCGGGCTTACCGTGGGCAGATTGAGACGTTGGTGGACGGCGGCGTGGACATTTTATTGGTCGAGACCATTTTTGATACACTGAATGCGAAGGCGGCGCTTTTCGCCATTGAGGAGGTGTTCGAGGAAATCGGGCACCGGTTGCCGGTGATGATTTCAGGGACGATCACCGATCTGTCCGGCCGGACGCTGACGGGGCAGACGGTGGAGGCGTTTTGGAATTCGGTCCGGCACACGAAGCCCTTGAGCATTGGTTTCAACTGCGCGTTGGGTCCCAAGGAAATGCGGGCTTACGTCGAAGAACTGCATCGTGTCGCGGACACGCGGATTTGCGTCTATCCGAATGCGGGACTTCCCGATGCCTTGTCGGAGACGGGTTTTCCTGAAACGCCCGAGTCCCTGGCGCCGCAGATTCGGCCGTGGGCGGAAGCGGGTTGGGTCAACATCGTCGGGGGCTGTTGCGGCACGACCCCGCCGCACATTGCGGCCCTTGCGCGGGCCTTGTCGGATTGCCGGCCGCGCGCGGTTATCGTGGTTGAGCCGTACCTCCGGCTGTCCGGGTTGGAAGCCTTTGCCCACACGCCGAACATCCCTTTCATCAACATTGGGGAGCGAACGAATGTCACGGGTTCGCCCAAGTTTTCGAAGTTGATCCTGGCGGGGCAATACGACGAAGCCCTGGCAATTGCGAAGCAGCAGGTCGAGAACGGAGCGCAGATCATCGACGTCAACATGGACGAAGGCATGCTGGATGGGGTGGCAGCGATGACGCGGTTTCTCAATCTGATCGCCTCGGAGCCGGACATCGCCCGGGTGCCGATTATGATCGATTCCTCGAAATGGAGCGTGATCGAAGCGGGCCTTCGTTGCGTGCAAGGGAAGGGGATCGTGAACTCGATATCGCTCAAAGAGGGTGAGGAAAAGTTTCTCAGCCAGGCCCGGTTGGTCCGGCGCTACGGGGCGGCGGTGGTGGTCATGGCGTTCGACGAACAGGGCCAGGCGGACACGCTGGAACGGAAGATTCAAATCTGCCAGCGGAGCTACGATCTGCTGGTGGGACCGGCAGGTTTTGAGCCGGAAGATATCATTTTTGATCCCAACGTTCTTACCGTCGCGACCGGGATTGAAGAGCACAACAACTACGCGGTGAACTTCATCGAGGCCACGCGATGGATCAAAAAGAATCTCCCGCGGGCGCGTGTGAGCGGGGGAATCTCGAACATTTCCTTCAGCTTCCGCGGCAACAATCAGGTGCGCGAGGCCATGCATTCCGCCTTCCTCTACCACGCCATCAGCGCGGGACTGGACATGGGGATTGTGAATGCCGGGATGCTCGAGGTGTACGAAAAGATCCCGGCGGATTTGAAAGAGCGGGTTGAGGATGTGCTTTGGAATCGGCGACCGGACGCAACGGAGCGGCTGGTTGCGTTGGGCGAAGAGTTGAAGCGGAAATCCTCCGGCATCTCCGAGGCGAGTGTGAAGGCCGATGAAGCCTGGCGGGCCCTGCCGGTCGAGCAGCGACTCGAACACGCCCTGGTGAAGGGAATCGACGCGTTCGTCGAAGTGGACGCCGAAGAGGCTCGGAAGAAATACGGCCGCCCTCTGGCGGTCATCGAAGGCCCGTTGATGGCCGGGATGAATGTCGTGGGCGATCTTTTCGGTGCGGGGAAAATGTTTCTCCCGCAGGTGGTAAAATCTGCCCGTGTCATGAAAAAGGCCGTGGCCTACCTTACCCCGTTTCTGGAGGCGGAAAAAAAGGAGGCGATCGCGGCGGGGCGCGCCGTTCGGGCCCAGGGTAAGATTCTCATGGCCACGGTCCGGGGAGACGTGCACGACATCGGGAAAAACATCGTGGGCGTCGTTCTCGGGTGTAACAACTACGACGTCATCGACCTTGGGGTTATGGTGTCCTGCGACAAGATCCTCGATGAGGCGGTCAAGCAGGGGGTGGACGTCATCGGGCTCAGCGGATTGATCACGCCGTCGTTGGATGAAATGCAGCACGTCGCCCGCGAGATGGAACGGCGAGGGATGAAGCAGCCGCTCCTGATTGGAGGGGCGACGACCAGCAAGGCACACACGGCGGTGAAGATTGCCCCGGGCTATTCGCAACCGGTCGTGCATGTGCTCGACGCGAGCCGGGCCGTTCCGGTGGTGAGCAGCCTGATCAGTTCGGAGCTGAACCCCGCTTTCGCACAGCAAATTCGAGATGAGTACGAGCAGGTCCGCCGTGCGCATGCCGGACAACGCCAAACTCTCCTGTCGCTCGCCGAAGCTCGTCAACGCGGGGCGAAGATCATGTTTACCGACTTTCCGAAGCCGGAATTCACCGGGGTGCGGGTGTTGTCGTCGGAGGCAACGCCGGGGGATGCGTCATCGCGGATCGAGATCGCCGACCTGATACCCTTCATTGATTGGTCGCCGTTTTTTCATACCTGGGAGCTTCGCGGGCGGTATCCAGCCATCTTGCAACACGAACGGCACGGCGAGCAGGCTCGTGCGTTGTTCGCCGACGCCCAGGCGCTGCTGGAACGAATGAGCCGAGAACGGTGGGTGGGCCTTCGTGCCGTGTATGGGATTTTCCCGGCCAACCGTGTGGGGGATGACGTCGAGGTGTACACGGACGAGACCCGAAAGACCGTCCGGACGCGGTTTCATTTTCTCCGCCAACAGGCTCCGAAGGCGGATGGCACGCCGCAAGGGTGCCTCGCGGACTTCATTGCGCCCAGGTCGACCGCAGCGACGGCGGGAGCCGCTGCCGCCGATACCCTCGGGGCGTTTGCGGTGACGACGGGAATTGGACTGAAGGAGGTCGTCGACGGATTCAGAGCGCGACACGATGACTACAATGCGATCATGGCCGAGGCGCTGGCGGACCGGTTGGCGGAGGCATTGGCGGAGTATCTCCACCAGCGGGTGCGGTGCGACTGGGGATTTGGCCGGACCGAACAGCTCAGCACCGAGCAATTGATCAATGAAGACTATCGTGGCATTCGGCCTGCCGCCGGATATCCGGCCTGCCCGGACCACACCGAAAAGGGGACCTTGTGGGAGTTGCTCTCGGCGGAGGAGAAAACGGGTATTCGATTGACCGAGAGTTTTGCAATGTGGCCAGGGTCGAGTGTCAGCGGTCTCTATTTTTCGCATCCCGAAGCTCGGTATTTTGCCGTAGGGAAACTCGGATTGGATCAAGTCAGTGATCTGGCGCAGCGGAAGGGCAAGACCTTGCGCGAGATGGAGCGTTGGCTGGGACCGTGGCTGAATTACGATCCGGGCACTTGATCAGGGACTGGGACGATGGCGCCCTAACCTGTGACCTCATAGCAAAAAACTCAGGCGGCCTGCCGATGCCCAAACCTCCGCCGAGAAGAAGTCCACCGCCTCCGGATCGCCCTGGAGATCCTTCGAGATCGGCCGGTTCGATTTTTTTGACCGTATGACATTGACAGGCGAATTTCGTCCGCGGACCGTCCCAGGGAAGCCCGTTTTTTCAACCAGCCAAATCTCCCCAGCCGCGGAGCGACAAGCCAATGCTCATATGTAACTTCTTCAGTCGCTTCCGATATTTAGCCGACCGCGGATCCTACACCCCTCCGCAGGGTTGGAAGAATATCGGACACGTCGGTCATGTTCCGACCGTGAACTTCGATGGACCGCCCCCGGAAGCCATGAAGCATTTTGGACTGGTATGATTTTGCGCCATCTCATCTTTGCCGGGTCCCTTGCCGGGTACTTTGCGTGTTCGGTATCGGCAGAGCCCGTGCCTCTCTTCGACGGTCGAACGCTCAACGGCTGGGAGGGAGACACCAAGGTCTGGAGAGTGGAGGAGGGTATGATTGTTGGCGGTACCCTAACTGGTAATCCGCGCAACGAGTTTCTGACGACCAAGCTCAGTTACTATAATCTCCATCTGAAGCTGGAATATAAGCTCGTCGGCACCGAAGGTTTTGTCAATGCGGGGGTACAGTTCCGAAGTGTCCGCCTGCCGCAGCCTGAGAATGGGATGTCTGGCTATCAGGCTGATATTGGGGCCGGACATACGGGCTGTCTTTATGACGAATCCAGGCGTCAGCGCTTTCTGGCGCGAGCCGGCAGCGGCGTGGAAGCCTCTGGCGTGAAGAATGAGTCAGAAATTAAGTCGTTGGAAAAGGTCGGCGAGTGGAATACGTACGAAGTCCACGCCGAAGGTCCCCGCATCAAAATCAGTCTCAACGGAAAGGTGACGCTCGATTACACTGAGACGGACCCGGCGATCGACGATGCTTATGGCCTGATCGGATTGCAAATTCATGGGAAGAGCAAAGCCCAGGTTTACTTCCGTAATATTACCTTGGACCCGTTGACGGAAATTCCGGTGACGCCAAAAGAAGCCATCCTCAGTCGTTTCGGCGAACCGAAGGGATCCTGGACCAAGCCAGCTCCATTCCAGGCGGCCAAGTTCGACCTCGGTCCGGATGAGGTCGTCGTCTTTATCGGTCAGGAGAATCTCGTGCGCGAGGCGAAGGCGGGTGAACTCGAGGGTCGTCTGACGGTGGCATTCGCGGCGAAGAACCCAAGCTTCCGTTCGATGGCCTGGGAGGCAGATACGGTCCACGAGCAGTGGCGGGATCTTAATTTTGGTCCCTGGAAGGGACAACTGGAATCCGCTGGGGCGACGAGTTTGTTCCTCCAGTTTGGACAAGCGGAGGCAATGGCAGGTCAGGCCGGCTTGGCTAAATTCCGTTCGGACTACCATCGTTTGCTGGATGAGCTCGCGCAACATACTCCCAGGATCGTGCTGCTTTCGCCCTGTGGCTTCATGGCCTCAGAACGGAAGTCGACCGGAGCCCCCGACCTTACCTCCGAGTCTCGACGGCAGGATCTGGAGTCTTACGCCGCGGCGGTGGAGGATGTCGCCAGGCAGCGCGGACTGCCTTATGTCGATCTGACCAAGGCTGCTTCCGGGCTTACATCGGAGGACGGTTTGCACCTCACTTCCGTGGGTCTGGTGAAGGTCGCTGAAGTTTGCGTCCGCGCCCTCGGATTACCCGAGGTGCCGCCGTTGTCTGTCGCCCTACGGTCGGCGATCGTCGAAAAGAACCGACTCTGGACCGATTGCTGGCGGCCGGCCAACTGGGCGTTCGTCTATGGCGACCGCATCTCTCAGAATTACGGCAAGGGATTCGGTCCGGTCCCGTCGCTAAAGCAAAACTTCGAAGCGTATAAGCCGCTCGTCGCCGCTTGGGATAAGCATATCCATGCGTTGGCCCGCGGTGAGGTTTCGTCTGCCCCGGCCCCGCAGGCGGGTCCAATCGTCAGCCCGGAGAAGGTCATGAGCGAAGCCGAGGAACGGGCGACCTTCACGGTGGCGGATGGGTTTGAAGTCAATCTGTTCGCCGATGAAAAACTCGGCGTCGCCAAACCGACACAATTTGCGTGGGATGCGAAGGGGCGTCTTTATGTCTGCTGCTCTCCGACCTATCCACAGGCTGTGCCCGGCGTGAAACCGCGAGATTATATTCTGCGGCTCGAGGATACGGATGGCGACGGCAGGGCGGACAAGTCCGTGCGCTTTGCAGAAGCTCTCACGATGGTCCAGGGCGTCGAGCCGTTAGTTGAACGCGATGGCCTCATCTCGATCCTCGTCTGCGATTTCGACCGGTTGCTTATGCTGACGGATAGGGATGACGACGGTAAGGCCGATGAGACGACCGTGCTCATGTCGGGTTTCGGTGTAGGCGATACTCACCAATTGGCGAATTCGATCAGTCATGGCCCCGACGGCACGCTCTGGCTGAGCCAAGGTCTGCATGCAATCACCCGCGTGGAAACCCCCTATGGGATCGTGAGTTTGCCGAAGGCAGGTTTAATGCGCTACGACCTTAAGACACAGCGATTGCAGGCGTTTTTCCAATACGGTAAGGCCGGTCACAACTGTTGGGGCGTAGCCTTTGATGATTATTTCCAACCCTTCCACAAGAGCGGCGATCGTGTGGCTGGCTATTACAGTCTGCCGGGTCTTGGCGCGATTTTGACCCCGGACGAGTATGCGGGGACCCATTCGCTCTTCGATTCACCGTCAAAATCTACTTCGGTGGAGATTGTCGGGACGAAGGCCATGCCGGTCGAATTGCAAGGGGCGGCGATTATCGGCGGCTACTATGCCAATACCGTAGATTTGCATCGGTTCTTGGACGACGGCTCCGGTTTCAAGACCGAGCGTGTCGTCAGCCCCATCACCTCAAGCAGCAAAGCCTTCCGCCCGGTCGATGTTTCCGTCGGTCCTGACGGTGCGCTGTATGCGTGCGACTGGTTCAATGCCGTCATCGGGCATTACCAGGCTAGTTATGCCGATCCCCGTCGCGATCGCTCCCACGGTCGGATCTGGCGGATCACGGCCAAGGGTTTGACGCCCGTCAAACAGCCCGACTTGGTCGCAATGGGTGAAGCCGAACTGTTCGCCCAGTTGTCTTCTCCGGAACGATGGACTCGCTATCAAACCCGACGTCTCCTCTTCCATCGGCCGGCCTCCAGGGTGGTCGCTGCGGCGGATGCGTTGATCGCGAAGACCTCCGATGAACGTCAGCTGATCGAGGTACTCGGCGTCCTGCAGTCGCATGCCGCAGTGCGGCCGGCTTTACTCGATCGACTTCTGATCTCGACGGATTTTCGCATTCGCGCCTATGCCACCCGGGTCGTCGGTGAATGGTCGGATCGTCTGCCGGATGTACAGGTTCGTTTGACGAAGGCGATTGCTGATCTACACCCTCGCGTTCGACTCGAGGCACTCGTGGCCCTGAGCCATGTCGGTGGGCGGGTTTCTCTCCGGACCGCATTGGGCGTCTTGGGGCAGCCGACGGACAAGTTCATCGATTATGCGCTGCGGCAGACCGCGCGGCAGCTCTTACCAGCCGGCGCGGGGTTAAGCGTTGAATTGCCAAAGAACCAAGGCGATTTTCTGAAGAACCTTTCGACGAACGACCTGCCAGTCGCGACTGCGGGGCAGGTCATCTACGAGGCACTTTGCTTGAATTGCCACCAAGCCGCGGGCCAGGGGATCACGGGGGTTTATCCTCCTGTGGCCGGCAGCGAGTGGGTTGCGGGTGATACGAAGCGACTCGTCCGCATCGTCATGCACGGTCTATCCGGCCCGACCCAGGTCGCGGGTAAGAATTACGGGCTCATTCCGATGCCGCCCATGGGCTTGGATGATCGGCAGTTGGCAGACGTCCTCACCTACGTCCGGGGTGCTTTTGGCAACAAAGCCTCCCCGGTGAGTGTTGATGAGGTCAAGGCCGTCCGCGCGGAGACCGTGGGTCGCACCGTTCCCTGGAGTTCAGCCGAGTTGGCGAAATAGGCCTTCCGTAAATTCGCTGTGCATTGAATACGATTATTCGGTCCAGGCATCAATATTCTTCCGGCCCGACGGAATGTCTGCCACCCATAGCCGATGAAAACAGTCGCCATCTTCGGAGCCAGCGGGAAACTGGGATGCCAGGCGTTGGGGGTCGTGGCTCGGCGTGGGTTCGCTGTGCGGGCGCTGGTGCACCGCACGCCAGTCACGGCAGCCGACATCAAGTCCGTGCCGGGCAGCATCACCGACGCCAAGGCCGTGGATGAAACGGTGCGGGGCGCCGACATCGTCGTGCAACTCGCCACGACGAAGGAGGACGCGGTGACGTTCTTTGATGTGAGTGTGCGCGGCACTTTTAATGTCCTCGAAGCCTGCCGTCGCCATGGCGTGAAGCAGTTCATCCTTTTCGGCGGCGACGCAGCGCTAGGTATCTGGTTTTATCCGCAGCCAGTCCCGTTGGACGAAAGCCATCCGCTCACAGCCTATCCGGGATACTATGCATTCTCCAAGGTGATGGAGGAGACGATGGCGGCGCAATACGCTCTGCAATATGGGGTTCCGGTGACCGTTCTGCGTTCGTCGTGGGTTTTCGAGCACGACGATCTGCTAAATCATTTCTCTCTGTTGCGAAATGTGAACCCGGCCGAGCCCGGCCACGGGTTCGGTGAAGTCAGCGACGATGTGCTCGCGCTCGTACGGGCCAAACAGGAGCGCATCCCCATCCTCACGGACGCGCAGGGCACGCCCCTGCGGCGGCACATCGTGCATATGGACGACGTGATGCAGGCCTTCGATCGCATGATCGATAATCCAGTCGCGCTCGGACAAACCTTCAATATCGCGGGGCCGTCGGCGTTCGACTACCGCCTGGCCGCGGAGCATCTATCGCAGCAACTCGGCGTGGCGACCGTGGAAATCTCCAGCCCAAAGTATCACTCATTTGAGATCAACATCGCTCGCGCCCGCTCGGTGCTCGGTTACGCCCCAGAGAATGATATTTTCCGCATGACTGATCGCGCCCTCCTTGCGCGCCAATCCGGAGCAACGAAATAACATGCGCCAGTTCCATCACATCGGCATGCCGACAGACGAGAGTCAGCCCGGCGAGTTCTACGTCGGAGAAACGAAGGTGTGGGTCACCGACCCGCGCCGGCATCCTTACAAAGTCGAGTATCTGCGTTTCGAGCCGGACAGCCCGGTCACAGGCCCGGTGCGCGACCTTCCGCATGTTGCGTATCGTGTGGACGACCTCGCAGCCGAGTTGCTCGGTGA
Source organism: Akkermansia muciniphila (assembly GCA_945861565.1). Classification (GTDB taxonomy): domain Bacteria; phylum Verrucomicrobiota; class Verrucomicrobiia; order Limisphaerales; family UBA9464; genus SIBK01. The sequence goes on along the minus strand of CAMAUY010000064.1, from coordinate 13,574 downwards.
GCAAGTGCTTATCGAACCGTTCGAGCCGTCGCCGGGCTTCACCGTGGCCTTCATTCTCAAGGACGGTGCGGTGGTTGAGTTCATGAAGTTTGAGAACGAGACCGATCTGCCTTGGAAATAACACTATGAACATCAAAAACAAAGTCATTCTCGTCACCGGCGGCACGTCGGGCATTGGCGAAGCGTGCAGCCGGCATTTCGCTGTGCTCGGCGCGCGGGTGGTCATCGTTTCAAATCAGGACGAGCGCGGTGCGGCCCTCGAACAAGAGCTGCGCGAGGTCGGTCACGAAGTGCGCTTCGTTTTCGCCGACGTGGCACGCGAGGACAGCGTGAAGGCGATGGTGGACCGGGCGGTCGGGCTCTACGGGCGGATCGACGGCGTGCATTGCAACGCCGGAGTCTGGGGCAAGGGCAAGGTCACCGAATTCGATGATGCGGCGTGGGAGAAAATCATGGGCGTGAATGTGAAAAGCGTGTTTTGGACGGCGAAGCACGTCGTGCCAATGATGGAGCAACAGGGCAGCGGCGTGTTCCTTATCACAACCTCGGTCGCGGCATTCATCGGCTTTCCGGCTCATGCGCTCTACTGTGCGTCAAAGGCCGCGCTCGAATCTTTGGTGCGCTGTCTCGCGGTGGATCACGCGGGCAAGGTGCGCGTCGTCGGCATTTGCCCGGGCACGATCGACACGCCGATGCTGGCGGCCACCTGTGAGGGCTGGGGCAAACCCGTCGCCGAGCTTTACGCCGATGTCGCTCGTCGCATTCCCGTGCGCCGTCTCGGCCAGCCTATCGACATCGCGCAGACCGCTGCCTTTCTGCTAAGCGATGACGCGGGCTACATCAATGGCACTTCCATCGTGCTCGATGGCGGGACCATGGCTCTGCCGCCGTGGTGAAATGAATCGTGACGATGACCCCAGGATGAAACCTGACCTCGCCAAATTTGAAAATGCGCTCCAACTCGGTGGTATTCGCACCGGGACGCTCGATGCACCGGGTGCAGGCGGTGGTTGCGCGACGCGTGTGGCATGGTTCGACACGGGCGCGGGCTTGCGTTTTACGGTCGCAATCGATCGCGGCGGCGACATTGTGGATGCGGTTTTCAATCAATTCGGGCTCGCCTACCTCACGCCGAACGGCCTGGTGCCGCCGAGTCCGGCGTATCACACAGGCATCGCATGGTTGCGAGGCTGGGCCGGCGGGCTGGTGACGACATGCGGGCCGGAATACGTGGGGGGTCCGCGCGAGGTGAACGGCGTGATGACCTCACTGCATGGTCGCTACTCCGGTCAGCCCGCGCAGATCGAGACGCTGCGCAATCCCGATCCGCACGGTGGCCGCCATGAAATGGAACTCGGCCTCGTGGTGCGCGATTCGAGAATGTTCGGACCCGTGTTTGAAATCCGCCGCATCATTCGCTGCACGCTGGGTCTGCCCGAAATTCGTATCGATGACGCTGTGACGAACCGGGGTGACACGCGCGTGGCGCATCATTGGCTTTACCATTGCAATCTCGGTTACCCGCTGCTCGACCACGGCTCGCGCTTCATCTATCGCGGCAAGGCAGAGTATTGGGTCGTGCCAGCACCCGCGGGTCAAGACATCGTGCAGCCGCTCTCCACCGTTGCGATGAACCAGCTCAAGCGCGTGCCCCACGCGTTGCCCGAGCACGCGGGCAGCGGCGAGCGCGGCATGATCGTGGAAACCGAAGCGGAACGCGATCGCTGGTGCCGCATCGGTCTTATCAACGACACGCTCCATCTCGGCCTCGAAATCAGCTACCCAAAGAAAGCGCTGCCACGCATGGCGAACTGGCAGCACTACGGACCGCGCGGCAGCTACGTCAGCGCATTGGAACCTTTCTCGGGCTCACTCCTCGGCGGTTCGCGCGATAAACACCCGTTGGCCGAGCAATTCCTGGAGCCCGGTGAGACCCGACTTTACCAACTAAAAATCCGTGTACTGGCGGGAGCCAAGGCGCTGATGGAACTTAGCAAGTGCGACGGCCCTGTTCACTCTTAGCCACCCTTTAAGCAACTCGTCCTCTCCATGAAAAAAGTAAAATACGGCGTCCTCGGTCTCGGCTGGTTTGGTGAAAAACATTGCGAAGCGCTCGCGGCGATTCCCAACGTGGAGCTGCACGCAGTCTGCACACGCAATCCGGAACGACTCGGTGAAATTCAGAAGAAGTTCGGCGTGTCGAAAGGCTTCACGGACTACCGCGCGATGCTGGCCGATGCCGAACTGGAAGCGGTGAGCATCACCACGATGTGGGATCAACACACCGCGCCAGCCCTCGCTTCGCTGCAAGCTGGCAAGCACGTGTTTCTCGAGAAACCAATGGCCTCCACCCTCGCGGATTGCGATGCCATCGTGGATGCGGCCCATGCAGCAAAAGGTTTCTTCATGGTCGGCCACATCTGCCGTTTCAATCCACGCTACGCCGCCGCCAAACAAGAGATCGCGGCCGGCAAGATCGGCAAAATCATCTCGATGTATTCGCGCCGCAATTTGCAGGCATGGGTCGGGGCATCGGTGCTCGACAAGATCGGCCCCATCATTGGCGACTGCGTGCATGACACCGATCTGATGTTCTGGTTCAGCGGCTCGCGCGCCATCTCAGCCTACGCGCAGACGGTGAAGGTTGGGAGTCATGCGAATCCCGATCTCGGCCAGGTTATGTATCGCCTAGCGAACTCCGCATCGTGCATTTTGGAATCCGTCTGGTGTCTGCCGAATAACTCACCGTTTCAGATTGATGAACGCCTCGAGGTCGTCGGCACCGAAGGCTCGATCTCCATTCACGACACGCATCCCAACCTCATGATCGTGGACAAGGACGGCGTGCGCTGTCCCGACACCACGTACTGGCCGAGGATTCACGGCCATCTGCAGGGCGCGTTGCGCGATGAACTCGCTTATTTCGCGAACTGCATCGCCTCGGGCGTAAAGCCCACCGTCATCACCGCCGAGGAATCACGCGAAGCCGTGCGTGCCTGTCTCGCCGCCGAGCAGTCGGCAGCCACCGGGCAGGTGGTAAAACTCTAACTCCGGAATTCAGACGCGCTGTGAAAGTGTTACTCCACATCATTCTCTCGCTGGCACTCAGCGCCAGCGTCCACGCCGCCGAATGGCAGACGATTCAAGTTCCCGGAAAACTAAAATTGAACGGTACCGGGTGGCTGCGCATTTGGGTGAAGGTGGACGACGGCTTCTTCAGCCGGCACGAACGCAACTTGTTTGAGGAATCTGTTGGCGTGAATATTCGTGAACTTGCTGGCGCGCACGAGGTCTGGGTGAATGGCAAAAAGGTCGGCACGGGCGGCGCATTTCCGCCGAGCTACCACAGCGCCGGCAACACGTTGTTTCGCCACAAAGTTCCGGTCGGCACGCTGCACAAGGGCAAGTGGAATGAGATCGCTCTTCGCGTTCACAATCCATCCGGGCCGGGCGGCTTCGCGGGGGATGCACCCTTCATTATGAACTACTTCTTGGAGTGTATTTTTGCGGGCGAATGGGAGTTCCTGGCAACGGATGACTACAAGCCGGGCGCGGCGCTGACGAACAAACCCGTGCGCGCGACCTTCGAGAACTTCCGTGAATCGCAGCGCGTGCTCGGTCGCACCGAACAGGTCCATGGTCCCAGCCTTTCGCCAAAGGATGCTGCGTCGAGACTCCAGGCATTCGATGATCTCAAAGTCGATCTGCTTCTGCATGAGCCGTTGGTCGCGCAGCCGTTTCATTTCAGCTTTGACGAACGTGGGCGACTGTGGGTCGCACAGGCGCGGCAGTATCCGTATCCGGCGGGTCTGACGATGTTGAGCCGCGACAAAGTTTACCGCGCGCACTACGACAAGGTTCCGGTCGCACCGCCGAACCAGGATCGCGGTGCCGACATCATCTCGATTCACGAGGACACGAATGGCGACGGCGTCTTCGACACGCACAAGGTCTTTGTCGATGGACTCAACATGGCCAACGCCGCGGTCGTCGGACGCGGTGGCGTGTGGGTGATGAATTCGCCGTACCTCCTGTTTTACCCGGACACGAATGGTGACGACCTTCCGGACGGTCCACCCGAGGTGCGGCTCGCAGGATTCGGTTTCGAAGACTCTCACTCCACGGCCAACGGTCTCGTTTGGGGGCCGGACGGCTGGCTTTACGGCGGGCAGGGCAGCACGGCCTCCTGCCGCGTGCGTCGGCCCGGTCTCGACGCCCCGGATTCACCGGGAGTCTATTTCGAGGGCTGCATGGTGTGGCGGTATCATCCCGAGACGCGCGCATTCGAGATTTTCGCCGAGGGCAGCGGCAATACCTTCGGACTCGAAGTGGATGCGCAGGGTCGACTCTACTCCGGCTACAACGGCGGCACCACGCGCGGCTGGCATTACGTGCAAGGTGGCTTCTATCGGATGCAGGGCATTGACCCCGGCAAGTTCGGCCCGCCGCGCAATCCCTACGCATTTGGCGAACTGCCGATGATGGCGACCACGAACGTCGTGGTGCGATTTACTCACTTCGGCGCGTTTGCCGAGGGTACCGCGATGCCGTCAAAGCTGGCGGGCATGCTCTTCGCGATTGATCCATTGCACAGCGAAATCATTGCCAGCGATCGGAAGGTGCGTGGCGCAACCTTCGACACGCTGGATCATGGCGTGGTTGTGAAGAGCAGCGATCCCGCGTTCCGGCCCGTCTATATCGCCAATGCACCCGATGGCTCGCTCTACGTCGCTGACATGTATGAGTTCTACATCGCGCACGGGCAACATTATCAAAATCAGATCGACCCGACGACGGGGCGCATCTACCGCGTCGCGGGCCGGGACGCGAAACTCGAAACGGACCTCAATCTCGCCACGAAGACCCCGGAGCAACTCATGGCTTTGCTCGGTCATCCGAACAAATGGCATCGCCACACCGCCGCGCGTTTGTTGGGCGAACGCAACGATGGAAAGGCGGATGCGGCACTGCGTGAGATCATCGCGAAAGACACCGGCCTCGGCGCGCTCAACGCACTCTGGGCGCTCCATCAATCCGACCGCCTCGACGACATCACCGCGATCGCCGCCCTCAAACATTTCTACCCCCCTGTGCGGATGTGGGCCGCGCGATTGCTGGGCGACGAATACGGCATCAACCGCAATCTAGGTCTGCCGCCTGCCCGCAGCGAAGTGCGATTGTTGCCGCCCCCCGTTTTCGATGCGCTCATCGCCCAGGCCAACGTGGAGACCGTCGCCGAGGTGCGTTCGCAATTTGCCTCCACGGCTCGCCGACTCGCCACAGCGCAGGCGTTTCCGCTCGTCGCGGCGGTGATGGCTCACGACGAGGATGTCAATGATCCCTACATTCCACTGCTCTGCTGGTGGGTGTTTGAGGCTCGGATTCCATCGGCCACGGCGGACGTTGTCGCGTTTTTCCAAACCCGCGCGTTGTGGGATGAGCCGATGATGAGGGAGCATCTTTTACCCCGGCTCGCACGCCGCTTTGCCGTGAATGGCAAGCGGCAGGAGCTGCTGCTCGTCGCGCAACTGCTGCGCTTCGCCCCCACGCCGACGCACGCAGCGCAAGTAATGAAGGGATTTGAAGAAGCGTATCGCGGCCGCACGATGACTGGTCTGCCGGACGAACTCCTTGCCGCGATCGCCGCCTCGGGCGGCGCATCACTCTCCGTGCGCTTGCGGCAGGGCGACGCCGCGGCCGTGAAGGAAGCACTCGCCATCGTGAGCAACCCGAAGGCGAAACTCGAAGACCGCCTGCTTTACACCCGCACCTTCGGCGAGGTGCGCAGTGACGATGCGGTGCCGGTTCTTCTCACGATCGCCGTCGGCGAAAAGACGGCCGCATTGAGCAAGGCCGCCTTTGCATCGTTGGGTGCGTATGACAGTGACCCCATCGCCACCCGCACCTTGGAAGCACTGCCAAGAATTCCCGTCGCAGTGCGCGCCGCCGCCTGCACGCTGCTCGCCAGTCGCACGAAATGGACGCAAGCACTCATGGCCGAGTTAAAGTCGGGTAGGCTGAGTCTCGCGTTCGTGCCCGCCGACGTGGTCGATCAACTGCGGGTGCATCGCGACAAGACGGTCAGCGAAGCAGCGGCGAAACTCTTTCCCAGAGTGACGGTGACCGGCGACGACTTCATGAAGAAGATTATAGCAGTGGAAGCGGCATTAAAGAGTGGCGCCGGTAGTCCGTACGCCGGTGAAGCGACCTTCATGGAACGTTGCGCCGCGTGTCACAAATTGTTCTTCAAAGGCGGCAACATCGGCCCCGACCTGACCCTCTACCAGCGCGACACCCTCGGCACCCTGCTCATCAGCATCGTCAATCCCAACGCCGAGATCCGCGAAGGCTTCGAATTCATCAACGTGGAGACGACGGATGGCCGCGGCCTCAGCGGCTTTCAAGTGGACCGTGACAACCAAGTCACCGTTTTGCGCGGCCTCGACGGCCAGGATGTGACCCTCACGGCCAAGGAGATCAAACAAGTGCAGCCGATGGGCCGCAGCCTCATGCCTGAAAGCCTGCTGGATGGCCTGACCGAACAGCAACTCCGCGACTTCTTTGCCTACCTCCGCATCTCGCAACCGATCAGCAAGTGATCTCAACGCCATTCACCATGAACAGCCAGCCCTCATCCCCAATCGACCGCCGCGCATTTGTCGCTCGCTCCGTCGCCACACTCGCCGCCACCTCGGTCGCCGGACTCCCGATCCTCGGGCGCAGCCAGGCGGCAGCAGCCCCGCTCAAACTCGCGCTCATCTCCGCCGCCACCTACGGGCTGCCGGGTGAGGCGCGCACGCCGGGTTCGAATCACGGGACCGCCTTTGCCACCACGTTCAACGCCTGGGATGTCGAGAAGGCGAAATGGCTCAAGGGCACCTTCGTCAAATCCGGTCGTAAGCTCGAACGTGCGCGGGTGGTGAAGATTTGGGACCCCAACCAGACCGCCGCGCGCGCCCTGGCCGACGTGTGTGGCATCGAGACCGTGACGGACACTCCGGAGCAGTGCAGCGACGGTGTGGATGCCGTGATTATCATCGACGACGGCAGCGGCGCGCAGTGGAAATACGCCGCGCATCCACTGCGCAAAGGCGTGCCCACTTTCTGTGACAAACCGCTTGCCATGACCGCACGCGAGGCTGCCGCCGTGGCCAAACTCGTGCGCGAAACCAAGACGCGCTTCATGTCCGCCAGCAGCCTGCGCTTTGTGCCCGACATCATCAAGCTGCGCAACGAACTGCCGCAACTCGGTGCCGTGCATCTCGCCAGCGCTGTTTGCGGCAATGATCTCGTCTATTACGGCATCCATGCGCTCTCCATGATCTATGCCGTGCTCGGCAAAGGGGCCGTCAGCGCGTTAAACGTTGGACAGCCGGGCGCGAACATCGCGCGTCTGCGTTTTGGCGCTGAGCGTGATGTCATGCTGATAGTTGCGGACAAGGAAAAGATGCGCAGCGGCTACCAGATCAACCTCTACGGGGAGAAAGGCTGGCGCAGCGTCACGCCTGACTTGAAGGACCTCTACTTCTACCTGCTGGAAGCGTTCCTCGATCTCGTGATCACCGGGAAAGAGAGCGTGCCCGTCGAAGAGGAAGTTGAGGTCATCGCCGCCCTCGAAGCCGCCAAGCGCTCGCTCGAACTTGGCCGTGAAGTGAAGCTCAGCGAAGTGATGTAATCGTATACTTCCGCCACGCCCTGAAGATCATGCGCTACGAAGACACCGCGGGCAACATCGGCTAGGCCACTTCCAGCGGATGGCACCGCCTTGAAACTAATCCGAGCTAGTTCGTTTCGAAAACTGCTTCCCGTATAATCAGTTCCCCGCGGTTCATGGCGGAACCTTAAGCCTGGCGCGCCTTGGGCAGGGAAGTTTGGCTTCGGAACGTGATGAGCAAAGTGCCAAGCCCCAATTTTGAGGATTCGGAAGGCTCGGAAGTTCGGGTGCGTCCCGAAGTTGTTGGTAGAGGTTGTCGCGCTGCGACAACCCCGCCCGCGTACAGCGTGCGGACAGGGGCTGCAGCGCGGTTCGTGCCGCGCCTGAACGGCGCGGGGACGCCGCAGCGCGGCGTCCGCTACCGTCTCCAACAACTTCGGGAGGCACCCCGGTCGAGTTGCTCGTCAGAAATTTTCTTGCCACTGGCCATCGACCGGGGGAGTGTGATCAAGGACTTCTGGATTCAGTCAATGAAGTCCTCCTAAACGCGGAGCGTCATAAACCAAATTCTATCCGTCCAGTTTTTATGCAACTCAGCCTCTCGTTTCGCAAGCGGACTCCGCGCATCGTCTCTGGGTTTACACTGATCGAGCTTTTGGTGGTTATCGCCATCATTGCTATTCTCGCCGGAATGCTGCTGCCGGCTCTGGGCAAGGCGAAGCAAAAAGGGCAGGGCATCATGTGCTTGAATAACACCAAGCAGCTCATGCTCGCCTGGAGGCTCTACATTGATGACCAAGGGGGCAAAATTCCACCGGCGTTCTCTGACATACCGGCAAACAACGTCTGGGCCTATGGAATCCTGGATTGGAGCACTGGTAATCGAGATAATTGGGACGTCACCAACACGCTCGCGAGGGGCACGATATGGAAATATACCGGGGGTGCGCAAAAGATTTATAAGTGCCCGGCGGATCAATTCGTGACCGTGGGCGGTACTCCGCGACCCCGTCTGCGCAGCAATTCAATTAATGCCTGGGTTGGCATGCACGATGGAAAGCCGACCTGGTTTGGAAATAGCCCTCCCTGGCGTATGTTTTTAAGGGACTCAGATTTTCTGGTCCCGTCTGACACGTGGGTATTTGTTGATGAACATCCTGACAGTATTAACGACGGTTTCTTTTGCACCGATATGAAGCCAGCGCCCAACCTGGCTGGCGCAGTCTTGCCTGACGGGCCGGCCAGTTATCACAACGGCGCTTGCGGCTTTGCTTTTGCGGACGGTCATTCTGAGATTAAGAAATGGATCGATCCACGGACCAGAATTCCGGTCAAACGCAGCGGCTTCAATGCTGGCAATCAGTCGAACAACAAGGACATTCAATGGCTTTGGAGCAAGACGACTCAAGCGCTTTAGTTTGCGTTTCGAGGATCGGTGGCCAGAGGCGGCTTTTGGTTTGGCTGGATCCCGCGGTTTAACGTTTGGCCTCCGTCGTTAGGATTCGGGAATTGTCGTCGCTGTGGGTCTGGGCTGATACCGGCAGGTCCGTCAGCATCACGGCGTTACAATCGCCATGCTCGTAGCGTGCCACGAACCGCAATTCGTCTGAAAGTCAGAAAGCGTTTTTCCGTCCTGCCTTATCTCGACAATATGGGTCGGTCCCTCGTGGCTCAACGGAGCACTTGTGCCAGTGCTCGCGCCTCCGCTAGGAGTTCTTGCGCGGCGGAGAGCGCTGCCGATTCCATTGCGTTCTGGACAGTCGCGGGAGCAACGGGGCGCGTTTCGTCCGGGTCGCCCAGCCCTGTTTCGCGGAACCGGCGCAACCGTTCGGTGATGAGATCGCGGATCTCCTCCGCATTGTCCACGGCGTGAAAATCACCGGTGTGCAGCGAGGCCGTAGCACCGCCATGTCCCGGGTGGGGCGAACCGCCACCGCCCGCTGACTGGACGCGCACGTCGGCGAGGCGCAGAAGCCGTTGCAGTGGCCCTTGCGTGACGATGACCTGCTGGAGGTTGGCGAAGCTCATCGTCATTTCGCGCACGCTCCAGATGCCGGTCCGGAGGCGCAGGCTGCGGTCGGTGACCACATACCAACGCTGCGCGTAGTCGAGCCGACGGATCGCGTAGGTGATTGGCAACTGCACGAGATAAGCGCCGACGCCGAGAACCTTGAGTGCCCAGAGCAGAAGGATGATCCAGTCCGGCGTCCGCGCCGCGACCTGGTGCCAGTCACTGCCTTGTTTCTTGCGTCGCGGCCTGCGCTCGATCGAAGGTTGATGGGTGGCATTCGTCGCCCGCGGCCTGATCGGCTCTTCGGGGGGCGGAGGCACCGCGATGACGGGCGCCGACCGGACGAGCTGACGTCCGCGGTCGCGATCCGCCTCCAGGCGATGAAGCGCCCAGAACCAAAAAATGATTCCCCCCAAGGCCAGGCTCTGGCCGACGGCCCAGAGCGCGATTCGGAGCCGGAGGTAGTTGCGCCCCGCCCGGAAGACCCGGACGGACTCGGGCGCGCCTGCGGGTGGTTCCGGTTCCGGCGGCACGCGCAGGAGGCGGAGCAGGATGCCTTGCAGCCGGTCAAACATGGGGGTCCTCCTTGGCCAAGCGTTGTCGCAATTCGCGGAGTTCCGCGGCGACCTGGCGCAGCGTCCCGGCCAGCTCGGCGTCATCTCCTCCGCGGCCGGGCGCGGCGGGGGATGCGATCGAGGGGCCATGCTGGGCGTCCTTCACGCCGCGCATCTTCGAGTAGAGAAAATCGCGCACGATCTCGAACTCCTGCAAGCCCTCGATGGTCATCTCTGCCCCGGCGTTGCCGCTCGCGGTCTGCACCAATAGCCGCGCGAGCCCGAGCCAGCGCTCGACAAAATTTGATTGGAGATGGATATCCTGGATGCGCGCGTAATTGAGCAACACCTGGCGGCGGAACAGGATGCCCCAGCTCATCGAGACGCCCTCGGCGGTGAAGCGGTAGCGCATCGTGTGATAGCGGAACCAGTGGACGGGCAGCAGGATCGGCGCTAACGGCAGCACCACGAGGCAGCAGAGCGCATAGTAGGTCCAGAGATTGGCGTGCGGTCGCTCGATGGCGAGGATGGCGGCTTCGTCAAAGCTGGGCTTCACCGAGTAATTAAGCCTCTTCATTTTCCAGACTGGCTCGGCGCGGTGTCGAGTTTGATGAAATCCTTCACATCCCAGACGGCAGGCTGGCCTTTGCGTTGCTTGGCCAGCCAGTTGAGGGCGACTTGATGAACAATCTCGTGCCCGCCCTGGAAGATGGTTATGCGGGTGTTTCGAGTGGTCTTGCGGAAGAGGGGTGGCCACCCTCCATAGACTGCATCCGGCTCGGCGGCGAGCCAGTCGGCGGGGCGCTTGCGAGTCGTGAAGAAGGGTGTGAAGCCTTGGGTGGGTAAGAGGTCGGGTGGATCCACGACGGCGTTGAACGCGCGGAGCGAATGGACGAACGGCACGCTGCCTGTGTGGCCGTCGTCCACGCCCGCGTTGATGTCGAGCGGCACGGTGGCGGCGTTCTTTAACCACAGCAAAGGCGATCGATGGGCGGCGTCCTGCTTGCGCGTATCGGTGTCGGGGGCTCCGCCGAGGGCGGCTTCGATGTTCAGTGCGTAACGATCGCTCTTCGCGTCGTGCGTGTGTTCCGCATGCCATTGGGCAAGGTCGCTGATGCCGCACCATGCGCTGACGCCGGCCCAGAGTTCCGGATGCCTTCCGGCCAGAAGCATGGCCATGTGTCCGCCGCCGCTGACGCCGACGAGGTACACGCGGGTGACGTCGACCGTCCCATTTTGCTTCGCCCACGCAACGGCCTCAACGATGTCCTGCACGGCGCGGTCGGAACCCATCGCAGCGGGGGTGTTATTGAATCCGCGGAAGTTAGGGTGGATGAAATTCCAGCCCTGCCGAATGCACCAATCTGCATAGACGGCATCTCCACCGGCCGAGTCGAACGTGCTGCTCCACGTGTGCAGGCCGACGAGGAGCGGTTTCTGGTGATTGCCGGGCGCGGAGAACCAGCGGGCAGGTTGACTTGCGCCATCGCTCGCGGGAATTCGCACCACACCCACGCCGGGCGGCCAGGTGTTGTCGAGAGAGATGGGCGGAGGCGCGGGAATTTCGGCCGCGGACAGACCGATGACGAACTGGGAGAGCACGAGCATTGTGGATGGGGTCACGGCGAGTATTGTGAATACTATTTAGACAGCAAGCACTCGAGTATTTTGTCGAGATGATGCGAAGTGAGCTGCCGCCGACCTAGAGAAGAGAAGCCATCGGCCGCAATACCCAGCCCGTGAGCATCGCCGCAATGATAAGGCCGGCGATCCCCAACCCGCGAAGTCGCTGCCGGTTGCGATGGGTGGTGCAGTGTTCCTGCAAATCCCAGGCCAGCCTTTCCTTTTCGCCATCGAGATCGGTTGTCGAATACAGCTTGCGAAACTGAATGCCGGAGGCCTTGGCGTTAAAGGGCCGATCGAGTGTCTCCAGGGGCAAGTCTTCCATAATGGCCAGCACGACCAGTTTTTGGATACCGGCCGCGGCGGAGACCTCAAACGGCACGTACTTACTGCGAATCGAGCCCGTGCTGACGAGGGCCAGCATGACACGGCAGCCGCGGATGGCGTCCAAAATCTGCTTGTCGTATTCGCTGCCGGCCCGCAGCTCGTCATGATCCAGCCAGCACGAGAGCCCTTTATTCTCCAACCACGCGGCCAACTCCCGAGCTTGGACTGCCTGGTCCTTATGGGCATAGCTAATGAAGACGTCTCGCCGCATTGGTTTCACACATCAATTAATGAGTTCGCACTCTGCGCAAAACCTCCCAGGGAGGACGCGACGTCTTCGGCTGGCTATTTCCCTTGCCGTGCATCCAACCGCTTCAGTCCACTGAGTGACTCCGCGTGCCCGCCCCCGCCTTTGATCCGATTGGCCTCCACATATTCTTTGCGCGCCAGCGCGAAGTCACCGGACGCCTCCGCGGCGACTCCCAGTGCGAAGTGGTACGGGGTTGAATTTGGTTTCGCCACGATGGCTTGGGTGAATTCGGATTTGGCCGTGGCCCAATCCTTGATTTGCAGCGCCGAGATGCCTGCCTTGGCGTGAGCATTCGCGGCAAACCCGGTAAATTTTACGAGCACCTCCGCTGTCTCGCCTTCAAAGGGAATATCCACCCTGGCCTCATAGCCCTTGAAATTATCGGTCAATTTGTTGCCGCCGTTCGTTGCCTTGGCGCCGCCGCTCGATCCGCCGCCGGGCTCGTTCGTGGCGCATTCGGCCGCACTCGACAAAAAAAGCGCCGCCAGGCCTAGGCTATAGAGTATCTTGGATTTCATTTTTCTTTTACTGGGATTAGTTTCTTGATCGATTCAATCAAAGGCGAAATCTCATCGAGAGCCTTGCGAGCGCTGGTCGGCAAACTTAGTTCAATCCGTTTCCGCGCAAAGTTGACCTTTTCACGGATGGCATTGAGTTCCGGCGGTGCACCGGTCGGCACCTTGGCTGATAGCTCAGTCAACTGCCGTTCAAAATCGGAAAGACGGCGATCCGCTTCCTTGTATTTCCGCTCGCCCAAAAGCCGGATCACATCAAGGCGGGCACGGTCCATACCGTCAATTCCACCGGGCGAAAATAACCTTTCGCCTGGGCCGACTCGGAATGGGGGCTGGCCGGTTTGATTGTGGCCCAGGTCTCCCGTTGCTCCGACGGCACAAATATTTGGTCATGACAATTGAACTCAATTGAACCTGTCACTTTGTGTCACTTCAACGGTGTCCGTCTTGATTCAAAGGTAAGTTTCCATAGATCGCCGTAAATGCGGCAGGGCATCCGCCCAGCGCATATCCGTGAGAATGCCATTCCGCAAGGTCCTGATAAACTGCGCGGTCAACTGCACGATTGCGGGCAGCAACT
>CAMAUY010000063.1 GCA_945861565.1 Akkermansia muciniphila | reverse complement strand
CGCCTGCCTGCTGCTGGAAAGCTCGGCCAGCTCCCCAGGGGATCAGTGGTCAAACGTTGGTGAGTTCAGTAGCGCTGTAATTCATTGATAGCATGCAACTTCCATCTGAGTACATTCAAATTGTACCCACAGATTCTGCTGAGGAGACCGATATTCAACGATTTGCAGGGCGATCAGAAGATTGCTCCCAGGCCGTTGCCGCGGTTAAGTCTCGTCGATGAATTGGAAACGAATGCTGGCGTACATCTCCGGTTCGCTTGATTAGGAACTCCTCCTGCGCAACGAGTATCTGGTGATGGAGAACCGGATTCTCAATGCCCCACTGCCTTGAACAATTCGTGAATCATTTCCACGCGGAGCGAAATCACCAAGGCAAGGGCAACGGGATCCTGTTTCCAGCGCCCGAGGATCGGATCGGTGAAATGTCAGGGGATATACAGACTCGCGAGCGCCTCGGCGCCCTCTTGATATTTTATTACTAATGTTGAGCGCAACATTAGTAATATAATGTTGAGTGGTCAATAATGTTGAGTTGAGCGCCCCTTTGCTGCGCCGGCGGCCTTTGCCGGGGTTTTCAACTCAACATTATTGACGGGAGATCTGGGAGAGGGACATCCCTCACGGGATGAAAATCAAATCTCTCCTTGTCCAGATTCGCCCTCGTTGCTTCGCACGTTGAGGTTCCCTGCCTCTCTATTGCGCCATTACTTCGCGATTTGGCTCATGCACTTAATTTCATCAAAAAGTGGTCTAACAAGAAGGGTTCACTTCAGCGAACATAATCGCTCTCACCATTAACCGCGGAGCGTCAAATCGAATTCCTGCTATCAATAGTTCCGCGCGGCCTTGGCGGCCGATCCCGATTGCGCCATGGCGTGGTGGGGCATTGCGCTGGTGAATGGCCCGCACATCAACTTTCCGCTCGTGCCGCCGAATAAGGCCGCGAAGGCGTGGGAAGCCGTCACAGCCGCCCAGCGACTTGCCGCGCCATGCTCGCCATTGGAAAAATCGATGATCAACGCCCTCGCCAAACGCTACGCCAGTCCGCAACCCGAAGATCGCTCGCCACTCGATCAGGCGTACGCCGACGCCATGCGCGCGCACTCTGGCGGGCGAATTCGGCCAGCGCGGACATCGCCACCCTGTTCGCCGAAGCGGCGATGGATTTGCATCCCTGGAATTACTGGGACAAAGGCTTGGCCCAGCCCTGGACCGGTGAAATCGTGGAATCCTTGGAAACCGCCCTGCGCCTCGACCCCAAACATCCCGGCGCGAATCACTACTACATTCACATTGTGGAAGCCTCCGCAACGCCGGGACGCGCACTGGCTGCGGCGGATCGTTTGCGCCACCTCGTGCCGGACTCGAGCCTGAACTTTCACCACTCGCACGTCAACGGTGTCAGGAAGCTTATCCCAATCTGATTGCGTCATATACGTGGAATCGAGCCGATCAAGCGACAGCTTAGCTCTGGCAGTGCAATACGCGCCAGTTTCGTCTGCCGGGATGGGTTTGTTCTGGGAAGAGCAAAGAGCGATAGCTTGGCAGAAGGCGTCGCGGCAGGAGGCACTGGCTTGGGCGGTCTGCCAGAGAAAGGTCCAGAAGGTGAGCTACAGGGGCCAGAGACGGTCTCGAGAGAAGTCGCCTTCATCCTCTTGGGAGAATCGGTATGCTGGGATCCAGCTGGAAGCCAGAAGCTGGAGTTGGTGGAGGGCATCCTGAGACAGGCGGAGGAACTTCTTAGAATGATGTTCAAAATCGCCGGACCAGGCAGGGAAGAAAGGAATCGACATAAGACTGTGTTAATACTGTCCTATTGATTGATAATAATGCAAGGATGTATTAGCATTCCACTCATGAAATCGGATCAATCCTATCCGCAGGAATATCGGCGTCTCAGAGCGTTGCTAGGAAAAGTGAGTTGGGTAGCCTTGGGAAGCCTAGTCGAGAGGGGCGAACCGGGTCAGGGCGGGCCGCGTTACCAATGGTCACGGCGAGTGGAAGGCAAGACCGTAACGGTCGCGCTGAGCAAGGAACAGTTCGACTGGCTGCAAGTGGCAATCACAAATCAGCGAGCGGCTTGGGATATGCACTCCAAAATGCATACAATAACCCTGGAGCACATGTGGAAGAATCTGCCCAGCACGGCACGACGTAAAAAACTGACCAAAAGGACGTTAGGGCTCAACTAAGTGCCATTCAGATCTGACCCCATTGCACAGTGAAGTGAAGTCGAGGTGGTGAAGACATCGAATTGCCGGAATGACTCTTACGTGCGAGTAGAGAAGATGTGGAATGTTCACCGGCGCTCCGTCCATTTCCCTGCCTCATCATAGTTGATTGAACCTAGCCAACCACAGGCATTCCAAATTTGGTCGAACAGCGGACGAAGTAGCCGGTCAGGAGACTCAGTGATCGACTCGATCAGAATCTCGTCGGCAAGCAGGTGATCGCGATCAACTGGGTGAGGGCCGTGGCCATCATACGTCGGTCCCACATACATTATGTAGTGACGAAAATTGAGGAGGCTTATGCTGGCGACATAGGGTGGCGGAAGTCTCAGCTTCTCAAGCGCCTTCAAATAGCTGGGAACCGCCTCGATGATGCGTTTCTCCCAAGCTATGCTTGGGATGATTCGCGCGGGCGGTTGCCCGGTATGCTGCGACGGTTTCGGCTCCAGGGTCAGCGCCTCGACCGCCTCGATGAAACCACTGCGAAGAATTTGGATGTAGGCGTAAACTCCTTTATTTGCCTGAGCCGCGACCAATAGATTGTCGAAATTTAAATTCGAACCCCAACCGTCTGCCCCAATCGGTCGAGGCGTGTGCTCACTGTAAATAAAGGGACAGGTCATTAGTAATTACTGGGCGCGGATGTGGGATGTCAGCGCGTTCATGAAGCTCCTGAAACAACGCTACACTCAGTGGTATAACTTGCAAAACGGCCGAAAGGGCACGCTTTGGGAGGAGCGATTCAAGAGTGTCTTGGTGTGCGGCTGGGGGGAGGCGTTGGCAACGATGGCGGCCTATATTGATTTGAATCCGGTGCGCGCTGGGATTGTGGAGGATCCGGCGGATTATCGGTGGTGTGGGTATGCGGAGGCGTCGGTGGGTAGGCGTCGGGCGATGGAGGGCTTGAGAAGGGTGGTTGCAGCGATAGAACGAGTGCACCCCGAAGCGGGGGAAGGCGCGAAGCACCGGCCGGCGGAGGCAGTGTTGTCGAAGTACCGGCTGTTTGTGTACGGAGAAGGCGAAGAGCGGGATGGGTACACGGCAGAGGGAGCGCCCTTGAGAAGGGGCTTTGATCGCGAAGCCGTCCTAAAGATAGTGGCGGAGAAAGGGCGACTGGGGTTGGGGGATTTCCTGCGACTTCGAGTGCGGTATTTTGCCGACGGAGCGATCCTGGGGAGTCGTGGATTTGTGGATTCACTATTTGGAGCGACGCGGGGACGGTTTGGAGCGACTCGAAAGGACGGTGCGAGGCGAGTGCGAGGGCTGAAGAGCGAACTCTATACGTTGCGGGATTTGAAAAAATTGGTCTTCGGATAGAGATGAACAGGCGAAGGCCAGGC
This sequence comes from Akkermansia muciniphila, assembly GCA_945861565.1. Taxonomy (GTDB): domain Bacteria; phylum Verrucomicrobiota; class Verrucomicrobiia; order Limisphaerales; family UBA9464; genus SIBK01. The sequence goes on along the minus strand of CAMAUY010000063.1, from coordinate 28,165 downwards.
GATACTGAATAGGAAATGCTGGCATCAGGCACAATTTATCAACGTAACTATTCAGCACAGCAGCGGGAGTGGGATGAGAGGGATTGGGGTCAAACTTGCATTATTGCTTTGGCTACGAGAGCCCGAAAGAGATTTGTCCAAACACTTTCCCGTCAACTGTTTTTCTAAAGATAAAGACGATATTCTGATGGGGTCAAACCATGCCCGTTATCACTCCGGTCTGTGCATTGGAATTCGTCCAGCGAGAATTCCAGCTCCTCCTGGTAAGGCGCTGCGTTATAAACGAAGTCGTCAGGGCAGGAGAACTATCTTCCCATAAGCGCCGGGCTCCAAAACAGCCACGTGCGCCTTCGCGACGTCCGCCAGACGCATCTCCCGGCCTACCACCGGACGCAACGTGCCATTTTCCAGCCCCGCTCCCAACGCCGAGTGAATGCTGGCAAGCTCGCGGTCGGAAGCGTTGGAGAGCGTCAGCGCGCGAATGTCCGCGTCCCGCTTCATCAACTCGCGGGGCGTTATCTCCACGTTACCGCGGCTGCCGATCACAATCACGCGGCCATACTTCGCCAGTAACGTCAGATCCCGGCCGAGGTTCACGTTGGCAAGCATTTCAAGGAGAATGTCCACGCCTCGACCGTCGGTGAGTTGGAGGATTTGTTCCAGGTAACCTGAACCGCGATGATCAACGACATGGTGAGCGCCTTGAGCGGCAATCAGGCCACGGCCGGCATCGGTTCCGCCGGTGCCGATCACAGTCAGTCCCGCCGCTCGCGCAATCTGCGTCGCGGCCACGCCGACACCGCCGCTGGCACCGTGGATGAGAACGACTTCGCCGGCCAAAGCTCGCGCGCGGTGGTACAACGCACGATAGGCCGTTGCATACGGAATGTTGATCGCCGCACCTTGTTGGAACGAGAGATTCGGCGGAAGTCGATGCACCGTCGTCTGGTCACAGAGCGCATACTCCGCGTAGGATCCCGTGACCGTATCGGACGTGTAAATCCGATCGCCTCGCTGCCAACCCCTGACACCCGTGCCCACCCCTTCGACAATGCCAGCGGCATCCATGCCGGGCGTCCACGGAAACTGGATGGCGGGGTTGATCCCGGAGCGTAAGTAGGTTTCGACCGGATTCACGCCGACAGCCTGCACCTTGACGAGAACCTGCCCGGCACGGGCACTGGGCACGGGCACTTCTTCAAGTTTCAAGACATCGGGATCGCCAAACTGATGGACACGTATCGCTTTCACGGCGCGGATGTTTCCCGCTCAGAGCGTGGCGATCAAGCGCTACGGTGACCGCGTCGAGCGACTCGAAGTTCCTGCGGATACAGGGAACACTTTCCGCTCGCCCGACAATTCCATTTGTCCGCGGGTCACCCCCAGTTGGCTCACAAGCCTCAATTCCTGCCACAGGCGCGTGCCGGAAATCTCACCCCGCAAAAGGGCCCGGTAACGCCCGATCGTCGCCCCCACTTCGCCGGGCGTTTCGTTGACGAATTCGACTCGAAACCGCTGCACTCCAAGATTCAGGAAACGGTCGACATGCTCTGCGCCCGTCTGCGCCCGCGCATTAAACACCGTGTTCCGACATCCCGCATCCGCCTTGAGCGGGTGTTCCGCACCGACCCGGTCGCGCAAGGATACCGCATGATGATCGCAGGGGCGCCCGCAGTTGGTATAGTCCGTGCCGGTCGACAGGAATGCACAATAGACACAGTGCTCCATGTGGAACATCGGCATGTGCTGATGAATCGTTAGCTCGAACCATTCCACGGGTGCTGCCTTCAATAGCGACTGCAGTTGCTCCGAATTCAGATCATAACTCGCCGTCATGCGCTCGAGTCCGCAATGCTGCTTATAGTATTCCGCGGCGAATTGATTCGCGACGTTGAAGGAATAATCTCCAATCATCCGGCAATCTGAAAAATACTTGAGGTGATCGTAGTTTCTCACCAGATATCCATCCGCCTCGGACGAGCGTACGATTCGTAGGATCCAGTCTTCGCCCGGCTTGGTGATTCGCGGTGGCGCAACAAATACCTCCCCCTCCCCCTCGCCCGCCGGGGATCCCGGATTGGAACAGGCGCTGCCTCCTCGCATTTCGCGGAATCGAAGCACCGCCCCACGAAATTTCTTCGGATCCTCGAAATCGAGGTACACCACCCTCACCCCGGCGGACACGGCCGCCTCCATCTGTGCCAGATCGCGAACCAGCACCGTCAACTCGGCGGACGGCACGAAACCGTCCGAGACGCGAACGGCCTGAGCGGACGAATCCAAACCCGGCACGACGTCCGGGGCGTCTGGAAGCGTCCAGCGCAACGGACAACTCCGTAAGGCTTCGAGTCGCCCCACCGCTTCGCGTCGGATCCGGTTCAATTCGCTCACCGGCAGAATGACGTCGCCTTCGAGATGATTGTGGAGAAATCCCAATCGGAATGGCGTTCCGCCGAGGCGTCCGAATTGGTCACGAAGTCGCTCCAGGGTAAGCGGCGATTTTCGCGCAAGCTCCAACGGACCCTGCGATTCCACCTGCACACTTCGACCTTCCGGGTCCTTAAGAATCAGGGTCATCGCAGCGCCCGCCCGCCCGTGAACCTCCGCATTCAACGGCCGCTGAAACCGGGGCACCTCACCGGCATACGTTTGTTGCACTTCCCGCTCTAACTGCGGATCACTGGTCTTCCACACTCGATCTCCGACATTGACCCGGGCCCAATCAACGGCGTCGCGACCGAACGTCAGCACCACCTCGCCCAATCCCCTCGTCGCGGCAACGGATGCAGCGGCCGTCTCCCTCGAATTCGTCGCCGTCCCGAACACTTCATAGACACGTCCTCCCTGCTCGGGTTGGTCCGGTCGTCCGGCGTCAAAGACCACTCCATCGCCGGGTTTCACCGGTCCGGACAAGCGAACCGTGACGCGATCACGGTCGAGTCGCACCACGTCCCCCACATGCACACCGCGTTTTTTTCCAAACCGGGCATGCGCAAGCTCCTGGTTATTGATCCCGCGAAACCATCCGGGATAAAGCCCGCGACTGAACGCCATTTCCATCTCATACTGCGTCGCCGCGTTCACCTCGGCATTGACCCGTGTCACGGACGATACTCCGGCCCCAGCATCCCCTCCGGATGAACCAATCGCGTCGAGAGCTTTTCGGTAAACGCGCGTGATGCTTGCCACATACTCCGCCGACTTCAGGCGTCCCTCAATTTTGAGTGAGGCAACCCCCGCCGCTGTCAGATCCGGCAGCACCTCGAGACCCGCGAGATCCTGCGGCGACAGCAAATATCGCCGATCCCCCAAGTCCACGGGATGTCCGTCGGAGATGAGTTCGTAGGGCATCCGGCATGCCTGCGCACATTCGCCGCGATTGGCGCTACGACCGCCGAGGGCTTCACTGGTCAGGCATTGGCCGGAATACGCCACGCAGAGGGCACCGTGCACAAAAACTTCCAGCCGCATCGGTGCGGCGCCCCCCGGAGGCGCGGTTGACTCGTGAATCGCCCGGATTTCCTTCAGCGAATTCTCACGGGCCAAGACCACCAATTCACACCCCAACTCGCGAACAAACTCGACGCCCGCCGCACTCGTAACGGTCATCTGAGTGGACGCGTGAATCGGAAAATCCGGAGAAAGACGACGGATTAGACGGCAAATCCCGACATCCTGAACGATGGCTGCATCGACGCCTGCGGCGATAATCGTGCGCAGCAAATCGATCGCCGCAGACAATTCCCCCGGAAAAACCAGCGTGTTGACGGTGACATAACCGCGAACGCCACGCCGGTGCAGAAATTCCATCAACGGAGGTAAATCCGCCCCCGTAAAATTGCGCGCCCGCATTCGCGCATTAAATCGATCCAGGCCGAAGTAGATGGCATCCGCCCCATTTTCGACGGCCGCGCGGGCGCATTCCCAATCGCCCGCGGGTGCCAGCAACTCCGGAAGCAAGCGAGCTCTCACCGCTCTGGACGGGGAGTTGACCGGGAGGACGGCAGCTCCAGTTGAGGATATCGTTTCGATCGCTCCAATCTCCGCTCTGCGAGTGCTGGACACAAGAATCCCTTTGACACCTTCGGCGGGGTTTCTAAAGTCCGCCCCGCGTTGGATGACGGGGTCGTAGCTCAGTTGGTAGAGCGCCACAATGGCATTGTGGATGTCGCAGGTTCGAATCCTGTCGGCTCCACCATCATCGAACGTTTTTTTTGAGCGCACACCGAGCGTTGAATGGGCATCGGTGAATTCTGGGTGTTGCTTCAGTTTCCCGAGGATATCTGTGCAAATTGGGCTCTTGCAGCCGATCTGCCCGGACTGCGTCAGCAGCCGCTGCGAACCGAATCGTTGCCGGTCCGCCCACCTCCGCTCGACAACCCATCCGCTGCCCGCCATGTTCCGCCCGCCATGTCGTCAAAGCCGCTGGTAATTGCCGGCCGTTCATTCAAGTCCCGCCTATTTCTCGGAACCGGAAAGTTTTGCTCCCCGGAAATGATGCAGAATGCCCTGCTTTCCAGCGGTTGCGAGATGGTTACGGTCGCCTTGCGTAGGGCCGATCTCAGCGGCCGGAAAGATCCGTTTGCCAACATTCTCGAGTTCATCGACCCGGAGCGCTACCTGCTCCTCCCGAACACCAGCGGTGCAATGAACGCCGCGGAAGCCGTCCGGCTCGCCCGCCTTGCGGTCGCGGCCGGCCTTCCGAAATGGGTCAAGCTGGAGATTCATCCCGATCCACGCTTCCTGCTGCCGGACCCGATTGAAACTCTCAAAGCCGCCGAACAACTGGTCGCCGAGGGATTTATTGTCCTACCCTACATCAACGCGGATCCGGTGCTGGCCAAACGATTGCAGGAAGTCGGAACGGCCACGGTAATGCCGCTGGGTTCACCGATCGGATCGCATCGCGGGCTGCAGACACGTGATCAGCTTCGGATTATCATCGAGCAAGCGACCGTTCCGGTGGTCATTGATGCTGGCATTGGAGCTCCCAGTCACGCGGCCGAAGCCATGGAGCTGGGGGCCGATGCGGTTCTGGTCAACACCGCCATCGCGGTGGCATCCGATCCGTGCCGCATGGCCGGGGCCTTTTGCCAAGCGGTGGAAGCCGGGCGCGCCGCGTACGAAATAGGTCTGATGGAACCCTCGGCGGAAGCCAACGCGACGAGCCCGCTCACGGCGTTTCTCGGCTAAGAAAGGACCACAGGGTGGACGGAAACTCGCGGGAAAGGGGCCATCGGCGGAGGCTCACTTCTCGAAGATGTGGACGGACTCGATCCGATCGATCAGCCAGCGACGCCCGATTTTCTTCAACCTCGCCTGAAACGGTTGCGCATTGAAATCCCGGCTGCCGCAGCCCTCCATTGTCAGGGTGAAGTCGGCGGTGCTTTCGGTACCGCGAATCCATTTCACTTCGGTGTCGAGGATGTCGAACCGTACGGTTCCACACACAGTGGCAGCCTCCATCGCTGCCGATCGAACGCGGTCCCGACCGTCCAGTTTCCCCATGATGCCGCCCAATAACTCGATTCGGATGTGGAAACTCTCCGTGCACAATGCGGCCAACGTGGCCGCCTTGGTCAGGCGCCCCAAATCTCCTTCATTTCCTGCGAAAGACGCCGCCGCCGCCGCATCTCGCAACGTCTGACGGACCTGCACCGAATCGTCTGGAAAAAGCCAGCGATACCCAAAAAAAAGGCCGCCAACCAAAACAGTCACCGCTGCAAATAGGGGTATCCGCTTCACCGGCGGAGTCTCCCAACCAGTTTATTCCCATCGATCAAGCCCCATTCGTGCAAATCCTGCGGCATCGTTCGATTATCGCCGATCATCAGGTACTTGTTGGCCTCCAACAAACGCTCGCCTCCGTTGGTTGGGTAATTCCAGGGGGCGATCGGTTGATTCAAATAGGGTTCGTCCAATGCTTCGCCATTGATAAATACCTGCCCTTTCCGGATGGCAACCCTCTCTCCGGGGAGCCCGATCACTCGTTTCAGCAGCAGGACACTGTTGCCGCCCATCTGAATCCCTAAAATATCGCCCCGTCGCGCTGGATTCATCCAAAGCGAGAGCCGGTTGAGGTAAAGCCGCTGCCCGTCCCGATAGGTGGACTCCATGCTGATCCCGGTGACGCGAATCGGCATGAGAACGTATTGGAATATGCCCACCACGATTGCGATGAGAAGAAGCAGGCGAAAGAACGTGACGGTCGGATTGCGTCCGACCGCCACCACCTGCCACCAAGGCGGTGAGGAAGAGTCTTCGTTTTTTCCCATTGAGACGGCTGAATCAATTCGCGCGAGGCCAAAAGTATCTGAACCATCCCGGTGAGCAACGTGGATTCCCTAAGAAATTCCCCCGGGGGACATCCCGAAGGTGTTGGCCAACGTGCGCTTTTAAGGCGTGGAGCGCTCTGAAGTTCGGCCATTTTGGAACTTCGAATTGCAGCCAGAAAGCAGCTCGCAGCCGAGCGCATGTGGGGCAGACCTCCATCGAGATGCGCCCTTCCCTGGATAATCTGCGGGCGCACACTTGCGGAAAGGGGCAAAGCATTGCATTTTTCGGAAGATCGCCATAACGACATTCCCATGCATCGCTCCATGCTTTCACGCCGCCAAGCTCTTCGGACCGCGGCGGTCCTCACCGCCGCACCCGCACTGCTGATTCGGTCCCAGGCGCAAACCGCTGTACCGGTCATGCCTCCGACGGGGCCGCACAAACTGCCACGGTTAGGATATGCCTTCAATGCGCTCGAACCGCACATTGACACTCAGACCATGGAAATTCACCACGGTAAGCATCACGCCACCTATGTATCCAATCTGAATAAAGCCCTGGTGGACTATCCCGATCTCCAGGCGCTCTCCGTCGAGGAGCTGCTCAAGAACCTCGACAAAGTGCCGGAGAAAATCCGAACCGCCGTGCGCAACAATGGCGGCGGCCACTATAACCACACGTTGTTCTGGCAATGCCTGAGCAACGAGGGCGGCACGGGGCCTGAAGGCACCCTGGCGGAAGCCCTTGGCCACCTCTTCAAGGACAAGGAGGAACGAGAGGAGGCTTTTCTCAAGGCGGGCCTTGGCCAGTTTGGTAGTGGCTGGGTCTGGATTTCGGTCAATAAAGACAAAACTCTAAAGTTGGAAACAACCCCCAACCAAGACAGTCCGTTGCTCGCCGGACGCCAGCCGCTCCTCGGGGTGGATGTCTGGGAGCATGCGTATTATTTGAAGTACCAGAACCGTCGCGTCGACTACATCAAAGCCATCTATAACTGTTTGAATTGGAAATTTTTGCAAAAGCGTTGGGAGAAATTAGCCGCCTGATGTGACGAGCGGCGAATCGGATCATTGCTCCAATTTTAGACGGAAAAAACGCACGGAACCGTCGGCAGGCACAAGCTCGATGATTCGTTCCGTTTCGCTGTTCAGCCATTCCGATTGAGGGGAGTTGTCTGGCTCATACTGGACGTCGATCCACAGCGAAGATTCCAGGCTGAGCCGTGCGCCCGGTGGCGCCAGCCACCGCAAACGGAGCCTGTTGTCAGCAAGGCGAACCGACGTAATCTTCAGGTTGGATTCCGCATTGAGCGGATCCGCGCCAAACAGCCGTTCATTGCGGTTGTTCATTTTGTCCCCATCCGGGTCGCCATCCCCCCCATCCGGTCCAACCCCGGACTTCGGATCAAGCCCATTCAGGATCTCCCACTTGTCGGGCAGCCCATCGCCATCCGAATCCGGGTTGTTTGGATTGGTTCCGAGTGAGATCTCGTCCGCAGTGGACACCCCGTCGTTGTCGAAATCAGGATCTCCCGGAAGTTGAAACAAGAGTCCTTCCAGGACCACCGAATTGCTGCCGGATCCTTGCATTTCCGCACCAATAAATCCGGGATCGATCCACCGCGAGAGCCCATTCGATGCCGAGGGTCCCAACACGGCGACGGCGGCAACCCGAATCGGGTCATTGCCGTGGAGATTTCCCAACTGACTTCGGGGAATGGAAATCTCAAGAAAATCAGCATTTTGATCGCCCCGAGGAAGACCCCGTTGGGGCGAGCGATCAAATTGTTGGATCCGGGACTGCGGAATCGATGAGAAATGAGCGTCGAGTCGGAAGACTCCCTGCCCCATCGGCCTGCCTGCGCCCGGCCGCAAAAACGCGCGCAGCGTTTCATCCGCGAACTCATCTCCGCCCACCACCGCCACGGCAGGGGAGAAGTGGGTGAACGAGAGATTCTCGAGCGCATCCAAGGCATCGACTCCCTGCCCCAGAGGATCCATCAAGCCGTTGCCAAGGCCCGCGAGCGTGCTGACTCCGGGCAGGCCCGGAACTTCCAGGAACACGAGGACGTCCGCCTGGGACGGAACGAGTGCGTGTTCAATCCCGACGTAAAGATTGGTCTCATCCAGCGCCACTCGGAGTTGCCCTAGATTCGCCCACGTCCCGGCTAATGCCGGAGCAGGTTCGCCCGTAAAATCAAAGGTCTGCCCAGGCAGGTTACGAACCAAAGCCGAGGATTCGGCCGATTCCACGGTCGGAGATTCCCAGGCGGCGGCATAGGATTTTCGGTCCGCCGGCTCGCGGCGGACGGAGAATTCATCGAGCAATTCGCCCGCTATATTCACCGCGCGGATCCAGGCCTGCGGGCCGTCAATATCCACCTTCACATAATGAAACTCCTGAAACAACTGTGAGCTGCTGGGAAACCACGTATAGACGTTATAAAGATCCACCCCGCCCCCACCGGTCGTCACCTCCTGGATTCCTGAGAACGGCGTAAACCGTTCATAGAAATGCTCGTGGCCGTTGAAAAAGAGCTGCACCCCATGGCGGACGAGAAGGGGAACCAGGGTTTCTTGCAGGCGTTGCCAGTCTGAACGACCGGGCAGCGCTTCGACATTGTCCACATAATGGGGTCCGGAGGTCTGGAATGGAATATGTTGGAAGACAACTTTCCAGGGTTTGCGGGTGGCCGCGAGATCGCGTTCCAGCCAGTGGTACTGCGAGGAGTTGGTGGTGAACTGATAGTAGTAAAACCAGGGATTATAAAGCGCCACAAAATGGACATCGCCGGCATCGAAGGAATAGAAGTACCGCGGCGAGGTACCCTCTTTCACGTGCTCCGCCAGGGAGACATCATTGGTGGGTTGGGCATAAGTCTCGATAAATGCCAAGCCCCCTTGCACCGCCACATCATGATTTCCCGCGCAAAAGAAATACGGGACGGTACGCATGTGCGGGCGATAGATGCTGAGGCATCGCGTGTCCTCCATCCAGGTGAAAAAGGCATTGTAAACGGCATCACCAGTGTGAATTACGAGGTCCGCGCCACTTTCCTGGACGCGTTGGGCGATGGCAAACTGATTGACACTGCCGCCGCCCGAATCGCCAAAGACGGAAAAACTCACCGGGCCATTGGATCCAAAGGTGCGGAAGTGGCTGATCTCTGAGATAACCGCGTTAGTTCCCGCCTGGCTGCGCACCTGGTAGTAATACTTCGTTGAGGGCAAAAGACCCTCCAGCAACGGCCGTTGATCGGTCACACTGTTGCTACTGACCATCCGCTGACCCAGATTCGTTGTCGTCCCAAACTCCACCACACCGGAGGCAGGCACCGGAGTTTTCCAAAGTACCTGAACCTGATGCGCCGCCATGTTTTGCACGAATGGCCCCCGACTAAAGTTGGCCATCAACTCTGCAAGGAAGACCAAATTACCGCCGTTACGGATCAGCGGAAACCCCGCCACAATGTCGGAAGAATGCACCTGAAAGGCGAGAAGATTGGTTCCCGGGTGCAACAGTCCACGGTACAACGAAATATCCCAATCCGCGGGTGCCGGATAGGGATTGACCGTGGCGGTCGCATCATACGGAACGAAGGCTCCCGGTTGGGAGCCGAATCCGCGCCGGGAGATCTCCGCGCCGTTCAGGTAGGCCACAAAACCCTCCTGAAACTGCAACCGAAGAATCAACCACTGAACTGAAGCGGGATCGTTCACCACGAATTCCCGACGGAAGTAAACGGAGACGAAATTATAATCGCGATTGACGATCGTCGTCGCCTCCCCGGAACGGGACCCGTAAGTTCCGCCGAATCCAGACGGCCCCGACTGCCATCCGGGCCCCGCGACAAAACCGGTGCGAGTCCAGGCCTGCGGAAGCAGGGTGGGCTCGGTCACTCCATAAAAGTACTGCCAGATATCACCCACCCGGATGAGAGATGCATCGTCGGCTCCACAATTCAGCAGGCTTACCAGCCAATAGACCAACCCCAGCCAGGGAATTCGCGCTGCCAAGGGTGCTTTCAACGTATGAAAGGCTAGCATAGAATGAGCGGATTGTCAGGCCGGGAGGGCGGTCATCGACTGCGGCTACTTCGGTGGTCAGGTCTCCGGCCTTACAGTTCGGGGCCGCTCTGCAGCGCTTTCCATGAACCGCCCCCTCTCCCTGCCCTTTCCCCCGCTCGGGGCGGGGGAGAGGGTGGCCGTAGGCCGGGTGAGGGCGCGCTCTCAGGTTCAGGGTCCCAATTCATGTCCATTCTTTGGAAAACTTTCCTACCCATGAACCGGAACCATTTCAGCTCACGCATTCGATCCACTCTTACGAAATTTTATTATCGAGATGCGGCATGAGTATTTTGACCGTACGAGATTTACGTCGTACCTAGGCGTAACCGTTCATCGCTGCTCCCCTGTCTGAGCGGTTTCTGCCCAGGGGCGTTCTATGAAGACATCCACCTGCTGCCCGACGTAAAGCGGTGTGCTCGGCCTGTCCAGTTCGAAAATGATCTGGAGCACCCGCGTGTCCACGCGCTCCACGCTGTCACCGGTAAGCGAACGCTTGGGGATGACAAACGGCTCGATCCGCACAAAGCGCAGCGGAATCCGGTTCCGGGTATCGCCCTTGAGGAAGGCCACCGCCGCTTGGCCCGACTGCACCAACGGGGCGTTCTGCTCGTCCACGTCGGCGCGGATTTGCAAGGTGTCCACGTCACCAAGGATCATCAATGCTTCGGCGGGGGCGAGGGCCGCATGCTCGCCGGCGCGGGTGTTGACCTGGAGTACGGTGGCATCACGGGGCGCGCGTACGGTGAGAAGTTCGAGGTCCACCTCCGCCTGCCGCACCTGTGCGGCGGCAGCATCCACGTCGGCCTTCCACTTTGCGACCCTGGCGTTCCAGTTCTCCAAGGCGAACTTCTTGCGCGTGACCTCGTCCGTGCTGGCCACCTTTTCCTTGTTCAGCCGGTCCATGCGCTCGAACTGATCCTGCGCGTCGGCGAGCATCACCTCGTCGGCCCGTTGCGACGCGCGCAACGCCTCGACTTGAGCCCGCGCGCTGGCCAATCGCGCCCCTGTTTCGCGATCATCAAGTTGAAACAAAGCGTCGCCCGCCTTCACCTTGTCGCCGACTTTCACAGATACGTGCGCCACCAACCCGGCTTTCTGCGTGGCGATGCGGACATTTTCCCGCGCCGCCTCGATGAGGCCCGAGGCCGCGACGGAGTTGGCGAAGGGCGAGCGGGCTGGCTCAGCCAGCGGCGGCGGCACGGGCTGTGCACTGCGCAGTTTCTCCACGAGATAAACCGCTCCGGCAATTCCGGCGAGGGCGAGGTAAAAGCTGAGGCGTTTGAAGATCATGATTTTCAGTGGTTCAATGGCTCCGAGATTCGCTCCGGATTCTCGTGCACCCGCTGCACGCGCCCGTCCTCCATCTCCGTCATGCGGTCGGCGAATTTGAACACGCGATTGTCGTGAGTGACGACGATGACGCAGCGTTCGGGGTGGCGTGCAATGTCGCGGAGCTGCTCCATGATTTGCTGGCCGGTGTCCTTGTCGAGCGCGCTGGTCGGCTCGTCGCAAATCACCATGCGCGGCTCGTGCACCAGGGCGCGGGCGATGGCCACTCTCTGCTGCTGGCCGCCGGAAAGTTGCGCGGGCGTGTTCCGCTCGCGGCCGGCAAGTCCAAGCTTGGCAAGTATCGCGGCCGACCGCTCCTCCGCCTCGCGCCAGCCCACACCGTTGATGAGCAGGGGCACGGAGACGTTCTCGACGAGCGTGAGCGTGGGGATCAGGTTGAACTGCTGGAATATGAACCCAACGGTGCGCTTGCGAAACGCCGTGACCTCGCGCGGCTTGAGGCTGTGCAGGGAGTGGTTGAAGACATCGATCTCGCCATTCTCGAACTCGAGCGTGCCCGCGATGACGCTCAGCAACGTCGTTTTACCACAACCCGACGGGCCGACGATCATCAGCATCTCGCCCTGACGGACATCGAAGTCCACACCCTTGAGCGCCTGCACGGCCGCCTCGCCTTTGCCGAAAGTCTTCGTCACGCCGCGCACGTGGACGGCGAGCGTGTAGCCATTGCCGTTGGTGTTGGTCGCGCCGTTGTTCATTCGTGGTTCCATTTCTACAATCAGCCACGAAAAACGATGGCCGGCTCCACCTTCCAGATGCGGAGAATTCCCAGCACAGCGGCGAAAACGCAGATGACCATGATGACGATGAACGTTCCGACGGGAAGTTGCCACGGCATCATGAAAGGCGGCATGCCCTTGTCCAACACGCCGAAACCAAAGAGCACCGTCAGTCCTGCGCCGATGCCGAACCCGACGACGCCAACGGTCATCGCCTGCAAAAGCAGCATCGTCGCGATGGTGAAGTTGCTCGCGCCCATCGCCTTGAGCGCGCCCAGATGTCGGAGATTATCCAGAACGAAGAGGTAAAACGTCTGCCCGCAAATCACGATGCCGACAATGAAGCCGAGCAGGATCGTGGTGCCGAACGACATCGGGATGCCAGTGTTGCGCACATACCACCAGATGGTTGCCCAGCCGAAGCCGTTTTCGTCATAGGCCGCCAGCCCGGTCTCGGCCCGGATCGCTTTGGCTACGTCGACGGCACTCCGGCCTTTGATCGGCGACGCAAGCACAATGCTGAGCATCTTGCGGGTTTTTGGCGAAAAAAGCCGTGCCTGGTCGAAGGTCGTGAAGATGTAGGGATACCCAAAGAAGTGCCGCTCAGCTTTGCAGATGCCGACGATGCGCGCCTCCTTGTCGTTGATCTCAAACACGTCCCCCACCTCGAGGGGTTTCTTGCGGCCGGCACTCAACCGCTGGACGGCGAGGTCGTCGATGATGACCGCGTTCGGCAGGCGCACGTCTTCGAGCCGTCCTTTCAGCATCAACGCGGGCCGCCCGACGAGCGTCGCGGTATCGAGCCCGACAATCATCACCGGCTTGAAATTCCCGTCCTGAAGTCGCGATTGGAGAATGGTGAAAAAGAGCGGAACCGCCCAATCGACGCCCGGCACGGAGCGCACGCGGTTGACCTCCGTGTCGCGCATGGCCTTCACCTCGTTGGCCTGCTCGACCTTCGCATCGCCGACCCAGATGGGCGCGCGGATGTTTCGAAGATGGCTTGTGGTCCACGACATCAATCCGAGAAAGACGGCCGACTGCTGCATCATCAGCAAGGTGGCGAACGCCAGACCGCCGATGAGCATCGCGTACTTGGCGCGGTCCCCGAGCAACATTTTCAAGGCGAGACGGAACATGGTCTTCTATCGGGTGGCTTCGGAATAATTGCGCAGAGCCGCAAGCGAGAACCGCGTGATGTGCGCTGCCAGTCGCTCGATTTCCTTTGGTCCGAATTTCATCGTGGGGAACATGCGCGAGATCACCGGACGGCAGTTGTGATAGAACAGCACTTGGCTGACGACGCTCATGCCACACAGCCGGCAACGCTCCTCCGTGGCCGAGTGTCCCAGCAAATCGCGCACGATGTTCATGATCGCCTGTGCCTGCCGGCCCATCACGGTGTGAACGATTGAATCGAGCGCCGCCGTCGGCTCAATCATCTCGCGGGCCATCAGCTTGCCATGGTGTGAATGAGGCCCCTCATCGAAGACGCGCAGCAGAAATGAACGCACAAAAACCTCCAGCCGCTGCTCGATCGTCGCGTTCTTCGGCAGCCCAAAATCCACCGGGTATTTGTGGAGCGCGCGGACGTAGGCTGTCTTGAGGACCTCGGCGTAGAGCCTCTCCTTGTCCCCGAAGTGATAATTGACCGCAGCGATGTTCGCGCCGGCGCGTTCGCAGATCTCCCGTACCGTCGCCGCCCGGAAGCCGACCTCGGCAAACACCTCAGCCGACGCGTCCAGCAGTCTGCCGTGCGTGGCCGCGTGCGCCTTGTCCAGTTTGGCTTTGTTGGCTTGCCTGACCATTTCAGTGGAAAGTTTTAAACAGATGTTTGAAATGTCAATTTTTCAGTTCTAAAAACTCTATTAATGATACGCATTCGCTTTTTGACGCTCCGCGATTAGGGAATTATCGGCGACGTACTCGTAGCGAAGTGCTGGAACATCCAGCGTCGCGGACTGCTGCCTCCCGGCATCGATACGGTGCCGCCGACCGGCTTCGATTACGACTCGTGGGTCGGGCCCGCGACGATGATTCCCGTAGGGTCAAAAAACTCAAACCTACCGATATTCAACGATTTTTTGTGACCCTCGCCGGTACGGATTCCGCGCCGAGCTTCATTATTCCCCTCGCAGACGGCAAGCTACTTGCCGGCGGTAGCTTCACCAGCTATGGCGGAAGCGGCCTGGCCGGCATGGTCCGGCTGAATGCAGGAGGGGCGGTGGACACTGGTTTCACCATGCCGCCACCCAGGGGGATTTCACCGCCCGTTATCTTCAATGGCCAGGTCGTCTTCGCTGGCGCCACTAACGCGGCGCCAATTGTCGCGGCCGTGGTCCGGCCGGACGGCCGCATAGTCATCCAAGGCACCTTCACCCACCTCGGGACCGAGCCAATGCCGGCCCGAGTCGCCCTGCTCAACGCCGACGGCTCGCTGGCGCCATTTGCGCCCAGCCTGGAGTTACCCGGACGGGCCGCCCTGCTTAACGCGGCGGCCAACCAGGTGTATTTCGCCGGTTCGTGGAACCTCGTGGATGGCGCCAGGCCGGTCATCCAACGCCTGAACGCCGATGGATCCAACGATCCGACCTTCGTCGGGCCCACACCGTCTTCGCTCGGCTACACGGCGGGCTCAATCAGCACCCTGATCCATGGCCCCGGCGACACGATCTACGCCGTCATCATCTCGACCTCGCACGAGGTGATCCGGTTGACTGCCACCGGCGCGCTCGACCCCACCTTTGGCGACGGCGGTCGAGCGGCAGGAACCATTGCCTCGACGCGTTTCCTGAGCACGCCGAACGGTCAGTTGATGCTGAGCGGTAATGGCACCTACCGAGGCCAGCCGCTGCCAAGCTCGCTCACACGGCTAACTCTGAGTGGAGCGATCGACACGACATTCACCCCGCCGCCAGGCATCACGCTGAGCGGCGATGGTGCCGTGCAGGCCGACAACAAGCTCGTAGTCCTCAGCGTGGGCGGAGTGGCGGCCTCCCGATTCAACGAAAATGGCTCGCGCGACACCGGCTATTTGGACCCTGCCAAGGGGCCTATCAAGGTGACGTTCGTCGTCGGCTTGGACATCGCCATCGCTCCCGACGGCTCCGCCTTCATCGCGGGGGTCTTCTTCGACGCAAAGTTCAACCTGCTGAACGGGATCCTGCACATCTTGGGCGATCCCAACACAGCGCCCGTCATCGCCACACAACCGCTGGCGCAAACCAACACGCTCGGAGCCCGTACGCGCTTCAGTGTCGCGGCGCAGGGCGCCCCCCCGTTGAGCTACCAATGGTACCGGGGGAACGAACGGGTGCCGACAGCCACGGCGGCCGAGCTGATCCTGCCGGTCACTACCGCCGTGGATGACGCGGACTTCTACTGCCTGGTTGAGAACGGCCTCGGCTCAATCCCGACCGCCCCGGCCCACCTCACCCTGCTCGATCCGGTGCCGGGCTCGGTTTATCGCGAGACGGATTTACCCGCAGGTCCGGACGACGAAGTTCACGCCCTCGTCTTCGATGAGGCGGGCGGTCTGCTGGCGACCGGCCGGTTCTCGCAATGGAACAATATCACCCGCACTCGGCTCGCACGGCTGCTGCCCGGCACGGTGGACCTCGATCCAGCATTTGCTTCCCCCGGGTTGGACGGGACCGGCTTGCATCTACTGCCGTTGGCTGGAGGCAAGGTGCTCTCGGTCGGTTTCACCGGGGTCACGTATAACGGCAAGAAGCATGATGACGTAATCCGCTTCAACGCCAACGGCTCGGTGG
Source organism: Akkermansia muciniphila (assembly GCA_945861565.1). Lineage (GTDB taxonomy): Bacteria > Verrucomicrobiota > Verrucomicrobiia > Limisphaerales > UBA9464 > SIBK01. Next base: position 11,980 of record CAMAUY010000063.1, on the reverse strand, counting down.
ACACCACTCCTCACCGATGGCAGCCAACTAGTGGTCGGCGTCGCCCGCCTGCTGGCGGATGGCCGGCCGGATCCGGATTTCAACGGAGTACCTCAGTTGTCGCAGTCGCCCGATTTCCGATTCGGCGACGTGCGCCGCCTCGCCCTCCAGACCGATGGGCGGATCGTGGCGATCGCGCGCCCGCTGAATGGCGTCTTTCCCCGCGACAACTTGGTTCGTTTCTGGCCTAGCGGCGCGCTCGATCCGGAGTTTCAGGTGACCACGAATGCCAACCGCAACAGCAGCGGCGTCCTCTTCGCGCTCGCGGCACGATCGGACAATGCGCTCTTTGTCGGCGGCAATTTCAGAGAATTCTCCGGCTTTTCGCGCCAGAGTTTCACCCGGCTCAACGGCGGCCCCCTGCGCTCCACGCCGGCGCGGCCCACCATCCTAAGTCAACCCGCTCGCGTCGTGACCAAGGCCGGAACCTCTACCCAGTTCACAATCGTCCCTGGCGGCGATGGCCCGTTCCAGTACCAATGGCGACGCAACGCCAGCCCCGGGTCCACCAACTTCATCGACATCATCGGGGCGACCAACGCCAGCCTCACGCTGAACAATTTGCGGCTCTCGCCGCCCGATTCGGGATTGTTCCAGTGCGGCGTCGTGAATCCGGGCGGCTTCGTTTACAGCGCCGCCTTTCCGCTACTGGTCGAGCCGGATCCCGCGTCGCCCGGTCAGGTGGATCCCAGTTTCAGCATCGCCGGCTTCCTCGACACCAAGCCGCAACAGACGGATGCAAACCCGGACGGTTCCCTCTACGCGCTGGTCGGCGGTTTCCCGATGCGCCTCTTTGAGGACGGCACTCAAGACCTGGCCTTCAATCCACCGACCGATCTGTTCGTCCGGCTCGTCGGAGGCATCTCGGTCGTCAGACGCCAGCCCGATGGGAAAATTCTCATCGCCGGCAAGCTGAAGGACGGCGTGCTGGTCAGGCTACTGCCCGATGGCAGCTACGATCCGCTGTTCGTCCGGGCCAACGGATTCACCGCCAACGCATTTCCGTCCCAGATCGAGTTCCAACGCGATGGAAAGATCCTGCTCAGCCTTCCGTCCGGCGGCCAATTCAGGAACGCCGCCGGCATCGCGGTCTCCGCGCTGGCTCGCTTCCTGCCAGACGGAACTTTCGACGACTCGTTCCATCCGCTGGAGCTCGTCAACGTGATTCCCGGCAGCGGCAACAGTCAGGGCACCTTGACCGGGCTGCGGGTGCTATCCGACGACCGCATCTACATCGGCGGCGCTTTCAGTCAAGTGCAGGGCGTCGTTCGGTTCGGTGTGGCGCGGCTCAACGCCGACGGTTCGCTCGACATCACCTTCGTGCCGCCGACCAACGGTTTGGTGATCATTGGGGCCGGTTCGATCGGATTTTACGGGCTTGGCCCCATCTCCCCTGCGAGCGGTCTCTATATCTTCGGCCGATTTACCCAACCCACCGGCACCGCGCTGCGGTTACGACCCGACGGCTCGATCGACCCCGCGTTCCACCTATCCACGAACGATGAAATTGAAGCCGGTATCCTGCAATCCGACGATAAGCTGGTATTCAGCCACGGCGGTTCCCTTGAGCGGGTCAACGTGGACGGCTCGACGGACGCGTCTTGGAAGAAGAGCCAGCCCTTCACCGTTCAACTGTCGATGCTGCCCGACGGTAAACTCCTCGCGGGCAGCCGACGACTCTTCACCGGGGTTGGCGCGGTGGGGCTTGCTCCCGAGGTGCACTTCACGCTCACAGCCGACGCCCTGCAACTTACTTGGCCGGCTGGTTTTCAGCTCCAGCGCACCTCCCAGCTCGCGCCAGCCAATTGGCAAAATCTGCTCAATCCGTCACCGTTCACTGTGCCGCTGAGTGGGCCGGGTGAATTCTACCGCGTAGTGCCCGCGCCCTAATGGCAAAGATCCCGAAGCATCTTCCCCACACCGATCACCGGATCGCACCGATGTCGGGCAACGCGTGCCGTAAATCATTGCCTCCGTATCGTCCGGATGCTCTAGTGCACGATACTTCCTTTGAGATTCCCATGAGCCTAAATCAATCCACTTTCCTAAGCCCGAGGCACTGGCCGTCCGCGGGCAAGTTCCGCCCAGTGCATGGCAGCCCATCTCAGGCCTTCACCCTGATCGAACTTCTCGTCGTCATCGCCATCATCGCGATCCTTGCCGGGATGCTTCTTCCCGCGTTGTCAAAGGCGAAGGCCCGCGCCCAAGCCATCGCGTGTCTCAACAACAACCGCCAATTGGGTTTGGCCTGGCAACTCTATCTCGGGGACAATCGCGATACGGTGGTGAATAATTACGGCGTCTCACAAACCCAGGCGAGCAAGGACGCCAACAGTTGGATGAACAACGTCATGGATTGGTTTACGAATCCGGACAACACCAATTTGACGCTGATCCAGCGGAGCAAATTAACCCCGTACTGTAGTGCAGGACCTAGTTCGTACCGCTGCCCATCGGACAATAATCTCAGCCCACCCCAAATTGCAGCGCGATTTCCATTCCGGGTGCGAAGTCTTTCAATGAACGCGTTTTTTGGGAGATATTCTGACAACGATACGGGAAATGGAAAAAATGTCTTTTATGGCACCTTCCGCCAATTCCTGAAAGTGAACGACGTCCCGTCCCCGACGGAATTCTACCTCTTCCTGGATGAGCATCCGGACGGGATCAACGATGGATTCTACCTGACAGATCCCGGGTCGGGAAGTTGGGGGGATCTGCCCGCTTCCTACCACGACGGCGCCGCAACTTTTTGTTTCGCGGACGGGCACTCCGAAGTTCATAAATGGCTGGCGCGCAGTGGACCCCGAAAGACCGTCTGGCCTGTGCAAAAGACGGTGACAGGAGGTTGTGCGGGGTGCGGAACGGTCGCTGACAAGCGGGATTACGACTGGATCCGGAAACGAACAAGTGTGTTGGTTTCCACGGGATCTCCTCCGAACTGAGACGGGGCAAGGGAGGGAAAGGCCTGACTTTAGAAACGAATTTTTGTTTGGTGAACGTGTCACTTTTTCCTGTCCGTAAAGGGGTCGTAAAGGGGTCGTAAAGGGGTCGGTTCTTGGTTTTGTTTACTTTGGCTGCCCTTAAAGCATCTGGGCTGGGCCGACGAGTTGCCAATACCAAGAACTTACCCCTTTTTTGAATTGTGAAACGATTGGATGGCATAACAGCCAGCGGTCTGGACAGGAGACCAAGCCAGTGGAGGGAAGTGAATCAGAAGTGATGGTGATTCAACGCTCCGAGTTTGAGAGAAAAAAGTAGCGGCTTCAGTCTTTGGCGACCGGATGGGCTAAGCCTCGGTGACGGTGCTCAGATTTTGGCTGGGTACGACCGGTTCCCAGTCGGAGGCGTTATTCGCTGCATCCAATCCGGGATGGCACTCGTAGATCATGCGGAACGTCACAATCTCAATCCAATCCTCTCCCTCCATGCAAAATTCTTCCTGCCTGAGAAATACATCCGTCTCCCTGGTGTTGGCCGTGTTGGGCGCGCTCCCCGCCATTGCCTCCAGCCATCGCGAGGCGCCGCTGATCACCTCCACGCCCAAGGTCGATGCCGCCGACTTCTACCTTTTCAACAGCTATGAACCCGGCCGGAGCAACTACGTCACCGTCGTGGCCAACTACCTCCCGCTTCAGGACTCCTACGGTGGGCCAAACTACTTCCAGCTCGACGCAAATGCTTTATACGAAATCCACTTCGACACAACAGGCGACGCCATCGAAGACTTGACCTTCCAGTTTCGCTTCAAGAACACACCGAGGAACATCGCCCTGGAGATCGGCAACGGTGCCAGTAAGCGCACCAATACCGTGCCCGTTCTTGCCGTAGGCGCGATCACCGCGGCGAACCAGGGTGCGCTCAACGTGGACCAGACCTACACCTTGTCGCTCGTTGCAGGCCTGCGCCGCACCGGCACCGTCACCACTCTGACCAACTCCTCCGGCGGCACCTTCACCAAACCGCAGGATTTCGTGGGCACCAAGACCTTTCCGAACTACGACGCCTATGCCGACGCCTATATCTACAACATCAGCCTTCCCGGAACGACAAATCAGGCCCGTGTCTTCGTCGGCCAGAAGAAGGACCCCTTCGTCGTGAACCTCGGAGAAACCTTTGACCTCATTAACATCTCCACCAGCCCGCTCGGCCCTGAGGACGCCAACAAGGACAGCCTTTACTACAAGAACGTCACCGCGATCATCCTGGAACTGCCCAAAGATTTTGTGCGTGGTTCCGGTTCCGTCATCGGCGGCTGGACCACGGCGAGCCTTATCCAGAGCGGCCAGACCAACCAGATTTCGCGCCTGGGAATGCCGCTGGTCAACGAGGTCGTGATCGGCGTGAACGACAAGGACAAGTTCAACGCCAGCGAACCAAAGGATGATCTCGTGAACTTCGCCGACTACGTGACTCACCCAACCCTTCCAGCCATCATCGAGCTGCTCTACGGCGGTGCCGGTGCGGTGGCTCCCACGCTGTTTCCGCGTACCGATCTGGTGGCCACATTCGTCACGGGCATCACCGGATTGAACGCTACCGCTGGAGCTGGAGAAATGCAGCGGCTAAACCTGGATATCCCCGCTACAGCGCGGGAGGCCCAGCTTAACAAGGGCGTCGTCGCCGGCGACAACGCCGGATTCCCCAACGGCCGCCGTCCCGGTGACGACGTGGTCGATGTCGCGCTGCGCGTCGTCATGGGCAAGCTGATAACCCTCGGCCTGTTCGGCACCCCGAGCCAGGCACCCGCTGGAGATGCGCCCTTCACCGACGGAGCGACGGTCAACGCCGGCATGTTCCTGAACCGCTTTCCGTATCTGAACTCACCCCTCGGCGGCTCGCCCAACGATCCTACCATCACCCTCGTGCCGCAGGCGGCATCGAGCCTGCCTGGCCCGTTCAATAGCGTCTCGGGCAGCTACGATCCAGCCACCCGCACGCTCTCCTTGCCGCAGACCGGCGCCAACGCCGGCTTCTACAAGGTCAAGGCCGACGGCAAGGTCAGCCTGCAGAACCCGAAAGTGACGACCACCAACTTCACCGTGGAGGTGAAGTGATCCCAAGATTCCATGAACCGCCATGAACTCCCGTCTCCTCCTGGTGGCCCTCTCGCTCTGCTCGGTAGTGCTTGCCGAACCCTACACGCCAAAGTCGCCTGATGAAATCGTCGCGCAGCTCAACAGCGGCTTCTCCAAGGAAGCCGATCGCGCACTCAAGTCACTCCGCTCCGAGCTCCGGCAGCAACCCGAGAACTTTTGCCTCGCCAGCCAGGTCGCCCGCGAACTCATCCGCCGCGCTCGTGCCACGGGCGACCCGCGTCATCTGAGCTACGCCGAGGCGACGCTCAAGCCTTGGTGGGACCAGCCGGAACCGCCCGTCGAAGCCCTTGTTCTGCGCGCCACCATCCGGCAGAGCCTGCACGATTTTGACACCGCGCGTTCCGATCTGGAGCAGACACTGCGACGGGATCCGGCCAACGTTCAGGCGTGGCTCACGCTCGCCGCCATCGACCTCGTGCAAGGGCGCTACGACCAGGCACGCCAAGCCATCCTCCAACTCACCCGCCGCGCTGACGCGTTGACAACGACAACCCTCGCCGCCGGGCTGGGCGCGCTCACGGGTCAAGCCCAACGCGGGGCTGAGCGCCTGCATCAAATGCTTCAGCAAGCCCCGACTGCTTCCGTTGAACTGCGATCCTGGGCCATCACGCAGCTTGCTGAAATCAACACCCGGCTCGGTCGCGCAAGCGACGCCGATAAACAGTTCCAAGCCGCTCTCGAGCTCGACCCCAACGATCCCTACACCCTCGGTTCCTACTGCGATTTCCTCCTCGATCAAAGCCGTGGCAGCGATGTCATCCGGTTGTTGTCGGATCGAACCCGACAGGACGGCCTCCTGCTCCGTCAGGCGGAAGCCCGCCAGCAGCGCGGACAACCCGATGATCTCGCCGCGTTGACTGGCCTGGTGACGGAACTGGAAACCCGCTTCAATGCCGGACGATTGAGCGGACGCTCCATTCATCAACGGGAGGAAGCCCGTTTTCTCCTGAACCTGAAACACGATGGTGCCGCCGCCCTTCCTGTCGCTCTGAAGAACTGGACGGTCCAACGCGAGCCGTCCGATGCCCGTCTGGTGCTGGAGGCCGCCCTGGCCGCGAAGCAGCCCGAGGCCGCCGCGCCGGTGCTGCAGTTCATACGTGACAACCGGCTCGAAGATGTGGCGCTTCAACGCTTGGCCAAACGCATCGTTCCGGCAACAGCGACGCCCAGGATCGAACCATGAGTTGTCTGTCCGCAAAACTTTCCTCCACCCAATTGTTTTGCCGGCGGCGGCTTGAGCAACCCGCACTGCAGTCCCACCCGAACCCGTTCGCCAAACGACGGTATATCCGGGTACATACGTATGCAGTTTGGCTCACTGGGTTCCTGCTTTTGGCCTTCGGCGGCAATATCGGCCAAGCCCATAAGCTGAGTGACGGTTATCTTACCCTCTCCGTGACCAACAGCCGGGTGACCGGGCGGGTGGACATTTCCCTGCACGACCTCGAACAGGCCGTCGGCATGGATGCCAACAGCGACGGCGAGATCACCTGGGGCGAGATGACGGCGCGGCAGACGGAGCTGACGAGCTACGTGCGCTCGCGACTGACACTGGAAGCCGACGGCAAACCCGCCCCGATGCATCTCGGCGAACTGCAGGTCACCCAGCGCACCGACGGCGGCTACGCTGTGCTGCCGCTTGAAACCGATTCCATGCCCGCCATCACGTCTCTCAAGGTGCGCTACGGATTGATGTTCGAAGTGGATCCGCTGCACCTCGGCCTGCTGAAGTTGGATACCCCGGATGGCACCCTCAGCGGTATCTTCAGCGCGCGGCAACCGGAGCAGACCTTCACTCTGAACGCGCTGCATTCCCCGGCGAACTTCAGGCAGTTCCTGGCCAAAGGCGTGGAGCACATCTGGACGGGTTACGATCACCTCCTGTTCCTCATTGCGCTGCTACTCCCGGCGGTTCTCGTGCACGACGGAAAACGCTGGAAGGCGAACACGGCCTTCCGCCCTGCGCTCTTCAACGTGATCAAGGTCGTCACCGCTTTCACCGTTGCACATTCGCTGACGCTCAGCCTGGCGGTGTTGAACATTGTCAGCGTGCCGTCGCGGTGGGTGGAATCGACCATCGCGGCCAGCGTGGTGCTGGCGGCGGCCAACAATCTGAAACCGTTCATCCGCGACCGCAGTTGGATTGTGGCCTTCGTCTTCGGGGTGGTGCATGGCTTCGGTTTCGCCGGGGCGTTAAGCGAGATGGAGCTGCCAAAGAGTTCGCTGGCGCTGGCTCTGGTGGGTTTCAATCTCGGCGTGGAGGCAGGCCAGCTTGCCGTCGTGGCGGTTTTCATGCCGGTGGCGTTTTTCCTGCGGACCTCGTGGGTTTATCGGCGGGTGGCACTACAGCTCGGCTCGGCGGCCATCAGCCTGATCGCCGCGCTGTGGTGTGTGGAACGGATGTTTGCCCTGAAGCTGATGCCGTTTTGAAATGGAGCGGCGATCTCCGAATCAGCGCTCCGACAACAAGCGTCCATCTGCTTATCCTCGCTGCTGGAATTCGAGGAGCACCTGCCTCGGGATGACGAGGAGGGCGGTGCAGCCGTTCTCGCTGGTCAGCGCCTGGTGATGTGTGCCCGGCTCAGCATGGAAATAGTCGCCCGCCCCAAGCATGCAGCCTTCCGTCTTCAGGTCGCCGGACAGGACGTACGTATCCTCCGTTCCCCGATGGTCGTGCTCGGGGTAAACCGTGCCGGCCGCGAGTTCCAGCAGCAGCACGGCGTAGGTCTGGGATGCTGACGCCGACAAAACCTTGAGCCGCACGCCAGGCACGATGGTTGGCAACCAGGGAGCGTCATGGTTGATGAAGCTGAACGGGTCCGGCGGCGGCGATGGTGCAACGGACTGACCGGGACTAAACTGCGTTGTCAGCCGGATGCGGTTCAAAATCTTTCCGCGCAGCCCGGCCGGCGGAGCCTTCTGAGGAATCGCTGCCGCGACGGCTGCCGCTGTGTCAAAGAACCGCGCCATCTCGAGGCGGGCGGGCACATCTTCCAACAGGCGTTTCTCAAGCTGGGCAAGATCGTCGCCGGACAGGGCCCCCAGGGCGCGAATCGCGATCAATTGTTGGAGTTCGTCGCAGTTCACAAGCTACCCTCCAGTGCGTCGCGAAGACCGAGCATCCCGCGGCGAATGCGGGCCTTGACCGTGCCAAGGGGAACGCGACCCTGTTTGGCAATCTCCGCATGGGTCAGGCCGCGGAAAAAGGCCTGCTCGATGGCCTGCCGCTGCTCCGAAGGCAATGCCGTGAGTGCGGCGCGAATGTTCTGCGCGGATTCGTCCATCATTAATTCCGTGGCGGCGGTGGCCGTGTCCGGCATCTCCGTCTCATATTCTTCGACTGCAGTGGCCATGATTTGAAGTCGGCGTTTCAAGGAACGTAGCCGGTCTATGGCGCGGTTGCGAGTTAGGGTGACAGCCCAACTGAGCGGCTTGCCGAGAGACGAATCATACATCCCCGCCCGTTCCCAGAGCAATATCATCGCCTCCTGCAGCACATCCTCCGCCTCGCGGTCATCGTGCAGCACTTGGATGGCCACGGAGAACAGCAGGGTGGAGTGGCGGTCATAAAAGGACGCAAAGGACGAGGCATCTCCCGAGGCAATCAAGCCTAGCAGTGCTTCATCGGATGTCTCTACAGGGAGGGATTCCATCGTTGGCCGCGCCAGCCTGGCCGGTTCCCTCTCCCACGTCACGACCACGGGAATCTTGAACCAAGCAACCGCCGTGCGATTTTCTATCAGGTTCCACTGGATTGGGCAAGCAACGACCATCTCACCCTGTAAAACGATGGTCGACGTGATTTGGATGCCGGTTGGCCAGGGGGCGGAGGCCAGCCGATGTCACGCATTTTCCATGCGCCCGTTTTCCCAAGGTTCGATGTCAGGACCGCCCTACTGCCTTCGGTTTACTAAAATTGGGTCCAATTTCGCTGAGGATCGCCTCACCCTGGCACGCTTCAATCTGGGATGGCTCACCGAAGGAAAGGACTACTCTGGAACAGTCTGCAGGCTCATACTGATAAAGGGGTCGGTTCTTGGTTTTGTTTACTTTGGCTCCCCTTAAAGCATCTGGGCTGGGCCGACGAGTTGCCAATACCAAGAACTGACCTTTTTCGCGAACTGGATATTCAACTGCGCCGCGAGGTAGGCGGATGCAAACGGGCGCCGGTGAATTTTGACGGACGAAAATCGCCCCAACGGTCCGAACCCGGAGCTTGCTTCAGTTCACGGGACCGGGCCAGTCTGCATGCCCTCTCCGGAAGCATCCCGTCCGCAGACAGGGGCTCAGCCCACCGGTTGTCAGAGTCGTTTCTCAACCTGACTTCCTGCCCAATTTCGCGGCCACGCGGGCGCAACCAAAGGAGGAAAAATCATGGCCACAGTTTCCCGTCAGCTACCCCCGCGTCCGCATCTCGACGTTCCCAAACGCGAAGCACGCGAACTGCTCGCGCACTGGCGCGAAGGACGCCCCGAGGCGCTCGAACGAGCCCGCCACCAGCATCCCGAGTTCAATGCCACGACGGAGACCGCACCGCCGATCGTGACGTTCACGCTGCACGACGCGCAGCGAGTGATCGCCCGCGAATACGGTTTCGCCCACTGGACCGCGATGAAGCAGCGCATCGCCGGCGCCTCTGGGGTCGGGGCGCTCCAAGATGCGATCGAAAACGGCGATCGTGAGACGGTCGTCACGATCCTGCGCGCGAATCCCGAGATGCTTCACCTGCCGGTGTGGAGCGGTAATTGGGGGCCGCCCATGAGCCACGCGGCGAATCTCGGGCGACTCGAGATAATCCGAGCCGTGGCTGAGCTCGGTGCGCGCGATCATCAGCACGCGTTCGATCGCGCCGTGTTACAAGGCCAGATCGAGAGTGCGCGCTGGTTGCACGCCCACGGCGCGAAGCTCGAGTTCGGCATCATCATGGGCGCATGCGAAACGCTCAACGTCGACGGCTTCAAGTTCCTCCTCGAACTCGGCGCGCCGCTCGTCAACGAACACGGCGACCGGCTCGCTCCGCTCGCCTTGGTGATCGAGACCTACGGGCGCCGTCCTGTCGGCAAGCACGCCATCCTCGAGCTATTCGCGGCGCAGGGCTACGCGCTGCCCGACACCCCCATGATGGCGTTTCACCGCGGCGATCTCGCACGCCTGCGTGAGCATCTCCGGGAGGATCCGCAACTGCTGGAACGGCGATTCCGGTTGCGCGAAATTTATCCACCCGAATGTGGCTGTTCCAATGACGGCCGCTCCGGCCTGCACTGGACGCCGATCGACGGCAGCACGCTGCTGCACCTCGCGATCGATTTTTGGGAACGCGAAATCTTCGAATGGCTGCTCGCGGAGCGCGCCGACGTGAACGCGCGCGCGTTGATCGACAGCGAGGGATTCGGGGGGCACACGCCGCTGTTCAACGCCGTCGTAGCCCACCCGGGCAATGACCCGACATTCGCGGCGGCGCTGCTTGCGGGCGGAGCCTCGCGCGACACGCGCGCCAGCCTCCGGAAATTTCTCGATTGGTGCGAACAGCCCCGCTGGCACAAGGCGCGAAATGTCACACCGGCCGAATGGGCGCGCACCTTTCCGGAGCGAGGCTGGATAAATCAGGCCGCACTGGAGCTATTGGGGACATGACGCGGCATTGCCCCAGAGGGGCGAGGGCGCACCTCACGCTCTTGCACGCTGCACGCTGCAGGGACAGGGTCAGCCTCCTGCTGCCGCCATCACTTTTGCAAGAAAGTGAGGTGCGCCCGGAGGGGCAGCCATAATGAGGTCTGAGATGACTAAAGACGCCTATGAACACAAACACGGCCCCCTTCGCCCCGTTGTGACCGATGTCTTCGGGAAATTCCCCGACTGCGGCACACTGGAACGTGGCTTCGCCCGGATCCGCTGTGATCACTGCGGAAACGAATACCTCGATTTCCATCCCCACGTTCATGCGCTCGTCGCCGACGCGGATTCGGTAGAAGCTGGGAAAGCCTCGCAACCGCTTCAACTGAGGAACATCGCCCGGCGAGGAGGCGCGTTCGAGCGCATAGATGGCCTTCTCGATTCGCCCCAGAAATCCGTGCTTCAGAATCCCGATCCGTGCCTCCGTCTGTGCCCGGCGCCGCTATTCGCGGAGCGTCAAAAATGAAAATCCTATCAATAACCCGAACATCATTGAGGAGTTGAAGCAGAGGAAAGACCTCAATGGCACGACCTACAAGGTTCACATTGATGGCGTGGATCAGACCGACATGATCACCGAAAAGGATCCGTCGAAGCACACCGAGATCTGGTATTTCGCGGAGAGCGCCCTCGGCGCCGTCCGCGTCGGCGACTTCAAATACACCTTCAAGGAACAACCGCGGGGTTGGATCGGCGAGACGATCACCCGGGGCGCGCCGACCATCGTCAACCTGCGCCTCGACCCCTTCGAACGCACCGCCTGGAACAGTGGCAACACCGGTTCTTACCAATACCTGAACGGGTATCAATACGAGTTCTGGCGCTTCATCCTCGTCCAGCAAAAGGTCGAGGAACTGGCCAAGTCCGCCCTCGAATTCCCGCCGTTGCAGGCTGGCGCGAGTTTCAGCCTGAGCGCGGTCAAGGCTCAGATCATGGAAGCCATCCAGATTGAACAAGGCGGCGACTACCTGCACACCGTCAAGGGCAACCCAAAAGACCTCCACCCGACTCTGGAAAAGCTGTTCGAGAAACAGCCCTTTTCCCCCTCAGCCCACGCCCAAGACCCGAGCGCTGACACGGGAGCACAACTGCGGGCGGATCGAAATCCGACTCCTCGACTGCCTGGAGGTGACGCCTAGCCAAGTGGGCTTCCCGGGGGCACGCCTGGT
>CAMAUY010000062.1 GCA_945861565.1 Akkermansia muciniphila | reverse complement strand
TAGCGCTCAAAGCCGCCGGGTCAGGCAAAGAAGATCCAGGAAGAAGGAAGAAGAGATCTGTTGAAGTGTTTGAAGAAAATCCATCAAGAAAACTGTGCGGTTTTCAGACCGGTCGTTTTGCACGGTTTAGGTCCCGGCCTCCGCAACGCTGTTGGGGATCGTGACGCTGGTCAGGCCCGTGCAGCCATAGAACGCACCGCCTCCGATGCTGGTGACGCTGTTGGGGATGGTAACGCTGGTCAGGCCCGTGCAGCCAGAGAACGCATACCCTCCGATGCTGGTGACGCTGTTGGGGATGGTGACGCTGGTCAGGCCCGTGCAGTCACGGAACGCAGCTCCTCCGATGCTGGTGACGCTGTTGGGGATCGTGACGCTGGACAGGCCCGTGCAGCGGTAGAACATGCCCGCGCCGATGATGGTCAGGCCCTGCTGGAGAGTGACGCTGGTCAGGCCCGTGCAGTTAGCGAACGCCCAGTCTCCGATGATGGTGACGCTGTTGGGGATAGTGACGCTGGTCAGGCCCGTGCAGCCTTCGAACGCCTGTTGTCCAATGCTGGTGACGCTGTTGGGGATCGTGACGCTGGTCAGGCCCGTGCAGCTAGAGAACGCACCCTCTCCGATGCTGGTGACCGGCTTGCCGCCGATCTCTGCGGGAATATTTACAGGGCCGGCGGCATTGTCCGGGTAATCCGTGATCTCAACTGTGGCTCCTCCAACCACCTGGTAGGTGAACAAGCCGAACACTTCGGCCCGGAGAGACGGGATGGAGAAGCAGAGGAGGAGAAGGGTCACTAAGGCCAGGGAGGCCCGGGATTTTGCGAAGGGATTGGTTTTCATGTGGGGAATTCGGGTTGGGGAATTCGTCCGGCAGGGTGGCGCGACGGGGTGATTGGGGTTTAAGAGACCATTGGATTTGAAGTAGGTTTTCATGTTCTTGGAGCAAGTCGCTTCCAAGAGGTCATGCGCCGTTTCACTTCCAAAAGGCCCAGGAAGTTTGAAAAAAGTTTCGGAGGCTCAGTTCCGGCGCATTTCGACCTTCAGTCAGAGCCTGTCCGAAAACTCAGAGGGGTCCTGCGGCGAGGGGTTTTGGTGGTGGCCCAGGCGGCGAGGCCGGCGCATCCCCGCAGTGGGCTGGAACGGCCGAGCCAACGCAGGCCAACGGCAAAAGACCCACCGCCCGGAGGGTTTTCGCGGAAACGGCCCACTGACTTCGTTGCTCGTCGGTCACAGACCCCTGCGGGTATGCTCCCTCCTCGCGCCTCGCCATCGGGCCGTTTCCGCGAAAACAGGACCCCTCTGAGTTTTCGGACAGGCTCTCAGGCGCGGGCGTACTGCCAGCAGCGCTTGGCCGTGGTTAGGGAAACACCCAGGGCGCTGGCCGTTTCTTCCAGAGACAGGCCCACGAAATAGCGCAGTTTGACGAACTCCGCCTTCTCCGGATCCAAAGCCGCGAAGCGATCCAACGCGTCGTGCATGGCGAGCAGGTCCTCGTCGTCGACAAACAGGAGCGAACCTTCAGTGATTGATGAGAGTTTGCTTCTGACGCGTTGCTGTTATGCGTGGCGCGCCTCGGTGCTCCGGCGCCAGGGCGCTTCGCCGCGCTCTGGGCATCATGATGATAATGGTCGCACCTAGCACGGCCACGGCGGCGAGGGTAAAGAACGCCGCCTCACTGGAACCGCCGCTGGCCTGGCGGATTCTCCCGATCAGGTCTGGACCAAAGTGTCCTCCCAGATTGCCAACGGAGCTAATCCAGGCAATGCCCGCCGCCGCCGCGGTTCCAGACAGGAACTCGGTGGGCAAGGACCAGAAGGTAACCCCCCACGACAGAATTCCGGAGGTGACCAAGGTGAGGCCGATGATGGACAGTATGGGAGAGGTCTTGCCAATGAGGGCGAGAACGAGCAGACCGGCGGTGGCCACCAGCAATCCGCCGGCGGCGTGCCAACGGCGCTCTGCGGTGCGGTCGGAATGATCCCCCCAATAGACCATGCAGATCGCGGCGGTGCCCCAGGGGATCATGCTCAGCAATCCGACCTTAAGGTAATCCGTCTTGTTGATACCCAACTCCTGGATGATCGTTGGCATCCAGAAATTGACGGCGTAGAAGCCCAACAAACCGCAGAAATACACCAGTGACAGAGTCCACAGGCGGCCATCGCGGAACGCTCCCAGCAAATTGTGGCGCTGGACACCCCCTGCCTTGGAGGTCTCGTCTTCGGAAAGACGCCGCAGAACGAGGTTTCTTTCCTGGTCAGTAATCCACGCGGCATGCTGAGGACCATTGGGCAACAGCCAAAACACCAGGACCCCCATCATGACCGAGGGCAGGCCTTCTATAAGAAACAACCACTGCCATCCGCGCCAACCCTGCACACCATCCATGTATTGCATGATGGCGCCCGAAGCTGGCGAACCGACGACATTGGAAATCGCGATGGCCGTCATGAATAAGGCGGTCATCTTCGCCCGGCGGGAGGCCGGAAACCAATAGGTGAGATACAAAATGATGCCCGGGAAGAAACCCGCTTCCGCCACGCCCAACAGGAAGCGCAGGAAGTAGAAGGTGAACTGCGCATCCGTGCAATTGAACCAAGAGGCGATCGCTCCCCAATGGATGTCCCCGGTGAACATAAACGCCGACGAGATGATGCCCCAGGTGATCATGATGCGGGCGATCCAGATGCGGGCACCGACACGCTCCAGGATGACATTGCTGGGGACTTCAAAAATGAAGTATCCGATAAAGAAGATGCCCGCGCCGAAACCATAAACCTGATCGCTAAACTGCAGGTCACTCGCCATCTGCAGCTTCGCGAAACCCACATTCACACGGTCCAGAAACGAGAAGACGTAGCACAGGAAAATGAAGGGGATGAGACGTCCGGCGATCTTCTTAAAGGTCGCGTCTTCGAACTCCGGACTAGGAGGCGTGGCTACGGCAATCTGATTTTGCATAGGTTTTCATGTTGTTGGAGCGAGTCGCTTCCAAGAGGTCATGCGCCGTTTCACTTCCAAAAGGCCCGAGAAGTTTGAAAAAAGTTTCGGAGGCTCAGTTCCGGTGCATTTCCACCTTCAGCCAGGCGCGGGCGTACTCGTAGGGTCAAAAAACTCGAACCTGCCAATATTCAACGATTTGCAGGGCGATCAACAGATTGCTCCCAGGCCGTTGGCTCGGTTAAGTCGCTTCGATGAATTGGAAACGCATGCTGGCGACCATCTCCGGTTCGGTGGATCAGGAACTCCTTCTGCGCAACGAGTATCTGGTGACGGAGAACCGGATTCTCAAGAACCAGATCAAAGGGCGGTTACAGCTCACGGACCCGGAGCGAATCAGCTTGGCCGAGATCGGCCAGTGTCTCGGCAGGAAAGCTCTGGAGGAAGTGGCGCAGATTGTTCGTCCTGAAACCATTCTTGGCTGGCACCGCAGGCTTGTCGCCAAGAAGTTCGACGGGTCCAAAAACCGCTCACCCGCCGGTCGTCCCAATACCGATAACTCCATCGAGGAACTGATCCTCAAGATGGCTCGGGAGAACCGAAGTTGGGGCTATCGCCGGATTGTGGGTGCGCTCAGCAACTTGGGTTACGAGGTCAGTCATCAGACCGTTGGCAATGTTCTCGAACGCCACGGCCTTGAGAATTACGTGAATCATTTCCACGTGGAGCGAAATCACCCAGGCAAGGGCAAGGTGATCCTGTTTCCAGCGCCCGAGGATCGGATCGGTGAAAGGGCAGGGGACATCCACACTCGCGAGAGCCTCGGCGGCCTCCTGAAATTCTACTACCGAGATGCCGCATGAGTTTTTTGACCATACGGGGCGAAAATGTCCATCGGCGAGAGCGATTGACCTGTTGCGTAAACCGTCAAAAATGAAAACCCATTTAACAGGAGCAAGCAGAGCGAGCCGAGTTCGGAAAGAAGTTCTGCGCTTCCTCTGCGGGCTCCAGTTCAAATTTTGAAAACCACCGGATGGTACCTTGGCGAACGGCGCGCAAGTGTCTAGCGTGTCTTTGTGAGTTCGCTGGCAGTAACCGAACGGGCGGCAGGATTGCTTCCCAAGCGTGAGGGGGATCGACTGTTTCCTGCTATCACCGTGCTAGAACTTTTGTTCCTACTAACAAAACACCAATGAAAGATATGTTTTTAGGTGTTGGACTAGGTAAAGAGAATTGAACTTCCAGTTCACTCATCCTCATTGGCTCTGGCTGGCGCCGTTGGCGTTGGCTTGGACCTTGTGGCTGGCTTGGAGGTCGGACGTCTCGCTTTCGCCCTGGCGGCGATGGCTCGCGATGCTCCTCCGACTCATCGTTCTGCTCCTCTTGCTCGCCGCCATCGCTGGTTTGCAATGGAAAAAACCCCAGGAGGGAATGAATGCGTTCTTCCTGCTGGATCGTTCTGATTCAATCCCGAATGGCCAGCAAGAAGAGGCTCGCGAGCTTGCGAACCGATGGGCCAAGAACAAACGCGAGCAGGACAAAGCCGGGTTTCTGATATTCGGCTCCGACGCGGCGTTGGAGACCACGGCCACCGAGGTGGCTGGCGCCGAGAAAATTCAGGCGGTGGTGGGGGGCGAGCGCACCGATATTGCCGGGGCAGTTCAGCTCGGCATGGCGGCCTTTCCTGAGAATGGCCAGAAGAAACTCGTGCTGTTTTCTGATGGGAATGAAAACGTGGGCGACGCCTATGCTGCGCTCTTGGCGGCGAAGTCCCAGGGGGTGGTGATGGATGTCTTTCCGCAGGGGGCTGCGCGCAGCGGGGATGTGTCCGTGCAGAAGCTCGGTCTTCCAGCAAACATTAAAAAGGGACAAACCTTTGAGGCCAAAATATTTGCCGTTTCGGATAAGGCACAGGCGGCAAAGGTCCGACTGTTTCGTAACGATCAACTGCTGGGTGAACAAAAGGTCCAACTGGAGGCGGGTAAGAACCTATTCACCTTCCCGCAGACGCTGGATGAACCCGGCTTTTACGGCTACCAGGTGCAGGTTGAAGTGGAAGGCGACGCCGTCGCTCAAAATAACAAGGCCAGCAGTTTCACCAGTGTCAAAGGGGACCCCCGTGTCCTAATTGTATCCTCCGATCCCGACCAGGACGGAACGCTGAGTCGGGCGCTGAAGGGGGGCAAACTGGACGTTAAACTGACGGATCTCCGAGGATTTCCCGGCAGCCTGGGTGAGTTGCAAAGTTACGACAGTATTTTCCTGAGCAACGTCGCCGCGGGTGATCTGGGCATTGATCTGATGCGCTTGCTCGAAAGTGCGGTCCGGGATTTTGGTGTCGGTCTCGTTTGTGTCGGCGGCGACAACGCATTTGCGGCGGGCGGGTACCGCAACACACCCCTCGAATCGACACTGCCCTTGGACATGGAGTTAAGTTCCAAGAAGGTGCTTCCGAATGGAGCGCTCGTCCTGCTGATGCACGGGATGGAGTTCAACAACGGCAATCAAGTGGCCCGCGAAATTGGCCTCGCCGCGCTGGACGCTCTCGGACCTCAGGATGAAATGGGCATTGTGCTTTGGGACGGCAGCAATCGGTGGCTTTTCGATCTGCAAAAAGTTGCGAGCAAGGCGAATCTTGCCCGCGAAATCGCGGGGATGAACCAGGGGGATCTCCCCGATTTTCAGGGACTCATGCAGTTGGCCTATGACGGCTTGAAGAAATCGTCTGCGAATCTCAAGCACATCATCGTCTTCAGCGATGGGGATCCCGGAGCCCCCAATGATGCCCTCATGAAGGACGTTGTCGGTGGCAAGATTACGATCAGCACGGTGATGATCGGCGGTCACGTCCAGCCGAACACGATGATCAAGATGGCGGAGGATGGAAAGGGGCGCTTTTACGACGTGAAATCAGCCGCCCAATTGCCGCAGATTTTCATCAAAGAGGCAGCGGTGATTCTCAAATCGGCGATCATTGAGGAGCCGTTCAAACCGCAGAGCATCGGTTCGAGCGAACTCGTGCGCGGAATTGGCGCTGGGGAATACCCGCTGCTTCGGGGATATGTCGCCACCACAGCCAAACCTCGGGCGGAAGTTCCGTTGGTTACGCACAAAGGCGACCCGCTTCTCGCCCACTGGCAGTACGGCCTCGGTCGGGCCGTGGCTTTTACGAGCGACGCCAAATCGCGCTGGGCCCAGGACTGGCTTGGGTGGGGACGCTACCAGCAATTCTGGTCACAGACCGCCAATTGGGCGCTTCGTCGAATTGATGCCGCCGACTTTAATACCGAGGTGAGCGTGGACAACGGCCAGGGCGTACTGAGCGTCGAAGCTCTGGATGCCCAAGGTAATTACCGCAATTTCCTTAAGCTCCGGACCAAGGTTGTCAGTCCCAAGGGAAGCTCGCAGGAGGTGGTACTCGAACAAAAGGGGCCGGGGCGGTACGAGGCGAAGTTTGATACCCGTGAGGTTGGTGCCTACCTGCTCAATTTGCAGGACCTGGACGAAGCGGGACAGATCCGCGGATCACAAGTGCTCGGAGCCAGCGTCAACTTTTCGCCCGAGTTCAATGCCACCGAGCCGAACCTGAATCTCCTGCAGCGACTCGCCGAAATGGGTGGCGGCAAACTTCTCGATCCGTCCGAAAATCCGTTCCTGCTCGGTCGGGTGAAGACCTTTCAACCGCGTGACTTATGGGAAACGTTGCTCAAATGGATGGTTATTTTGTTCATCCTCGATGTCGGAGTTCGGCGTGTGGACATTGACCGCGAAGAATGGGTGCGCTGGGTTCAGCGACTCAAGCTCCGGCTTGGATTCGGAGACAGCCAAAAGGCACTGGAAACTCAGGAATCACTCGGAAGTTTGCTGGCTCGAAAAGACCAGGTCCGGACCTCGCAGACCGCGGCTGGAAGCACGGAGATCAAACCCTCGGCGGAGCTCTTCCGCCCGCAGCAGACACCGACCACTCTCACCGGACATTCGAGCTCCGGAAGTGCCGAGCGGCCCTCACCCACGGACGCCGGCAGCCCCGATGGGGCAGCGAAATCAGGCAGCACGTCCAGCCGGCTGCTCGAGGCGAAACGTAAGGCACAACGGAAGCGGTAGGATCCCCCGACCTAACTCGGGATCGTAAACGCCGCCCAAGCGAATCAAAACCAGCCACTCAGACGAGGTGTTTGTATTCCTTCGATTCCGCCATGCGTCGGACGAGGTCCTTGATTTTTTGCGACTGTGATTTGTGAGCCACGAGTGTCGCGTCGTCCGTCTGCACGATCACAGAGTCCCGTAGACCCACGACACAGATGGGGGTGCGATGTTTCGTGCGTCCATCGAAAATCACATTGCGAGCCGCGTCGACGTGGAGAAAGTCGCCCACCGCCGCATTACCTGCCGCGTCCTGTTTCACATGTCGGGCAAGAGCCGGCCAGGCACCGAGATCATCCCATTCAAAGCTGCCATCCGCCACCACGACGTTTTGGGCGTGCTCCATTAAGGCGAAATCTATGCTAATCTTGCGGATCTCCGGATACTCGCGAGCGATCACGGCGGCGAGGCGACCCTTCGTCGACGCTTCAAACCAACGTTGGCAGGCGGCCCGCATCTCGGGCTGGTGTTGTTCGAGACCGTTGGTGATCGTGATGAACGACCAGACGAACATCCCGGCGTTCCATCGATAATTGCCGGCATTGACATATTCCAGGGCTTTTTCGAGCGCGGGCTTTTCCACGAACTGTTCCACTTTGTGGAAAGTCGTCCGGTATTTTTTTACACCCGCCGGGGGGGGCAAATGCTGTAAGTCGTGCCGGATATAACCATACCCGGTCTCAGGCCCCGTCGGCTTGATTCCGATGGTCACGATGACCTGGCCCCGGGAGGCAAGATCCATTGCGTCCGCAAGGGTTTGTTGGAATTTCCGGGCGTCCGGAATCACGTGATCCGCAGGGAGGACCGCCATCACTGCGGTGGTCGATCGTGCCCCCACGATGGCGGCTCCCAGGGTAACCGCAGCGCAGGTGTCACGCCCAATCGGTTCGGCAATCACGTTTTCCTTCGGCAAATTCGGCAATTGCCGGCGGACTTCCGGGGCCTGAGCTTGGTTGGTGATGATGAGCACGTTTTTCAAGGGCACCACGGGCAGAACTCGTTCCACGGCCTCTTGAAGGAACGACTTGTCCCCAATCAATTTGATCAACTGCTTCGGTGTCTTTTCACGGCTCACCGGCCAGAACCTTTCTCCGCGCCCACCGGCCATAATGATGACGAACCGATCGCTACCGGACCGAGGAGAGTTCGACTTCGGTTTTGAATGAGCGGTCGACCTTGATTTCTTCGGCACCTCCGCCTTGGATTTTTTCTTGGACGGCGCAGACGATCTAAATTTGGCACTTGTACTCATGCTCGGATCGCTTGGGAAAGTTCCCGGACGAATGCGGATACCTGAGGAACGAGTTCAGGAGATTGGCCCAGGGCGGCAATGCGATTCACGACCGCGCTTCCGACGACGATGGCCTCGGCATTGGCGGCTACGGTTCGTGCCTGTTCAGCGTTCGAGATCCCGAAGCCAACGGCAATGGGAACGGCGGTGTGGGAACGGATCCGCGCGGTCATGGGGCCGATGGTTGCACTCACTTGGCTTTGCATACCGGTCACGCCCTCGCGTGAAACGTAGTAGATAAAACCCCGCGCCCGCTGGGCGATCAGGGCGATGCGATTCTCGGGAGTCGTGGGAGCGATCAACCAGATTGCGCACAGGCCGGCCTGGGTCATCCACTGCCCGTACTGGTCCGACTCTTCCGGGGGCAAGTCCAGAACAAGGATTCCGTCCACACCGGCGACAGCTGCCTTCTGAATGAATTGTTCAACCCCCATGCGGTGGAGCAGATTGTAGTAAACGTAGAGAACGATGGGAATCTGCGACTGCCCGCGAATGGAAGCGACGGCGGCCAGGACGCCGGGCGGTGTCGTGTGCGATTCAAGTCCGCGTTGAGCGGCGAGTTGGTTGACCAGTCCATCTGCCAGGGGATCACTGAATGGCACTCCGAGTTCCAGCACATCCACCCCCGCCTGGTCGAACGCGAGTGCAAGCTGTCGGGTGGCTTCCAAATTGGGATCGCCTGCCCCGATGTAAACGACGAGACCTTTCCGGCCGGATGCCTTCAATTCAGCAAAACGTTTTTCGATCCGGTTCACGGGAGAAGAAGTCTCGCGGTTCCGACCTGGTGTCCGGTGGCAGTTTTGCAGTGGGAAGTTACTGCCGGGTGGATCCTTAATCGCCGACCAACATGGGCTGAGGGGCAGGAAGCAGCAGCAACCCGATTGACCGACGGAAGCCTTTCGGCACGCCTTCACCCCCAGGGGGTATCGCAGCCTTGGGTTGCTTGGCAACCGGCTCCGGTTTTTGGACCGGCTTTTTAGCGCATTCCAAAACGCCATTGGCGAACTCAATCACATGACCTTGATGGATCAACCAATGCAGGTCTCCTCCAAAAACCGAGTGTATCGGAGCGGTTGCTGGAGGACTGGCAGGGGGGGGTGGTTCCGCTGCGGCGGGCGCACCGGCGTCCGGTGGCGAGGCGGGTTCACCGGTTGCCACGGCGGGAACTGGAATCGCGAAAGGCGCCGGTACGAGCGCTTCCGTGAGCTGTCGGCGAGTGCACTTGGGATGGGCCTGAATAAAGTCGACGATTTGCTTGATGCCTTCCTTAACCGGACTGGCTTCGAGATCAAGGTAGGTCGGCCTCGCGACGGAGACATGAACGACGACCTTGTCGCGTTTGAAAAAGTGCAACCCGGCATTGGCGAACTGCCCGCTGAGGGATGTAGCCGTCCGCAGCGGGAAACGCTTCTCCTTGTCGACAGAGAGTCGAATCAGGGTCAAGAGCGGGCTGGGTAGGGACGGTCGGTTTTCCCCAGATTTGACGGTCCACGAATTGACCGAGCGTATGACGGCAGAGCGGTGGATCTCCTTGAAATGGGCTTCGACCTCATCGAGCGAAGAAAGTTTCTTGGGCTCGGGGACGTTCAAGGTGGTGTATTCGATTTTGGAGCTCTGGCTTTCGAGCCATTGCTTCACCACCGCTTCATCCTTCACAAAACGAACCTTTGCTTTGTAGGCTTCAAATGGCATCCGATAAAATCTCTCCTGGTGGATCTTGCGGAGCTTTTCTTGATAGCCGTGGAAGTTCGGCGGGCCGAGCACTTCGCCGGTGATCCCGCACTGGGCCACGAGGGTCCAGACGCCTTTCGGCGGATCACAGGGTTGCTTGTCGATCTGGTAGAACGTATCAAAATGTTTCTTCAGCACGTGCTTCACGGCATCGGCTTCCGACAGCCAGACCGATTCGTCGAGGCTGCATTCGAAAAGAGGTTGGACGACAAGGCCGTCCTTGCCGCGCACGGTCTTCAAGGTGACATCGTAGCGGTCCGGCTTTTGCATCACGAGTCCCGCGACTTCAAACAACGGGTAGGCCCGCCCGCTCAACTTGATTTGGCGGGCCAGAGAGGCGGCTCCGTTCGGCTCTGGACGGATATCCACCTCCACGTGCGGTAGGTTTTCAGACGGTTCATCGCGTCGAGGTCCAGCCCCTTGATTGCTTGGCCTGCCTGCTTCCCAGGTCAGTCCCGGTGTGCTTGGGCCGCCTCCCGGGGGGCGATCGCGGCGATCCGTGCGTGGCCCGCCCGGTCCGGCCGGCCCGCCCGGCCCACCTCGAAAGCCACCGCCGCCGCCGCCACCGCCGAAGCCACCACCACCGAAGCCGCCGCCAGGCTTAGGCGGTCCCCGCCGATCTCCGCGGGGACCTGCACCGCGATCACTGTGGCGGCCGTCGTCTCCCTTGAAGTTTTCGTACTTCCTGGAAGCGGCGTCGGGCGGCTGTTGGGCCCACTGGGGCAAGAAAATTTTATCGAGGTCGAGACCGATGTCGAGAGGCTCGCTCATGGCAACAAATATATATGAAGTCCCCCCGGGGTTTTCCCGGAAAGGGGTCGGAGATTGCGGAGGCTTTTGCAGGAAAGCAAGTGCTCCTTGGCTTAAAAACGGGCGAATATCGACTATTTCTTTCCGAGGCGTTTCGGTGGTGCGGTCGATCGGTGCCCCGGTCGGTGGCACCGAAGGCCTGCTTAATGGGTTGGATCCGGTCGATTCGAGTGAGAACAGCGCGTCGGCAACTCCTCGACGAGTGATCCGGGCGAGGCATTTTTGTGGAAAACCGGGCCCGGGCGAGGCATTGGGAAACTTAGTTTTTCGCCCGTAATCCTCATTTTCCCTTGCTGACATCCCCGCTCTTGCTTAAATGCGCCCACTTTTCGGCAACACAGCCCGAAGTTTCACGTCACAAATTACCACTACTTACCACTACCATGGCTAAAGCCCTCACGAAGTCTCAGGTCGCCACCGCTATCGCGGAAAAGGCGGAAATCAGCAAGAAACAAGCCGGTATCGTGCTCGAAGAGCTCGCTGCCCTGGCCTACAAAAACGCCAAGAACACATTCACATTTCCCGGTATTGGCAAACTGGTGCTCGTGAATCGCAAGGCACGGATCGGTCGCAACCCTGCCACCGGCGCGGAGATCAAGATCCCCGCCAAGAAGGTGGTAAAGTTCCGCGTGGCCAAAGCGGCCAAGGATGCAATCCTCGGGACAAAGTAATTTTCCCTATTCTCGTAAGCGTCCCGAATTGGGACGCTTTTTTTTGTCCCAGACTCACGCTCCACCGCAGTCCAGCCTCAGTTTTCCGAAGAGAATTCATCCCTGGCGGGGTGATTCAGCGGGCTTCGGTCAAAAGAATCGGGTGCCCACGCACTCCCTTTGAATCTTCTCTTGCCTGGCCTCCCTCACGTTTTAGCCTTGGCCCATGACTGAATTGAGCAACGAGGAAATCCGCCGGTACTCGCGGCACCTGATCCTTCCGGAAGTCGGTCTGGCGGGCCAACGGAGGATCCGGAACGCGAGTGTCCTCTGTATTGGTGCGGGAGGGTTGGGTTCTCCCATCGCCATGTATCTCGCCGCGGCGGGGATCGGAAAACTTGGCATCGTAGATTTCGATGTCGTGGACTTCTCCAATCTCCAGCGGCAAATTCTCCATACCGAGTCCGACGTCGGTCGGCCGAAGGCCGTTTCCGCGAAAGAGACTTTGGAGGGAATTAACCCTCACACCGAGGTCGTCCTTTACAACACCCGCATCAGCAGTGAAAACGCTCTGGAGTTGATCCGACCCTTCGATGTGATCGTGGACGGCACGGACAATTTTCCGACGCGCTATCTGACGAATGATGCGTGCGTCTTGCTGAAAAAGCCGAACGTCTACGGCTCGATCTTTCGCTTCGAAGGCCAGGCCAGTGTGTTTGCCCCGCACCTCGGCGGGCCTTGCTATCGGTGCCTTTATCCCGAGCCCCCACCCCCCGGCATGGTTCCCAGTTGTGCGGAGGGTGGGGTGCTCGGAGTTCTCCCGGGAATCATCGGTTGCATCCAGGCGACCGAAATTCTCAAACTGATCCTGGGCAAGGGACAGACCCTGGTGAATCGGCTTGTCCTGTTCAATGCCCTGGACATGAAGTTCCGCGAGCTCAAGCTCCGACGGGATCCGCAATGTCCAATCTGTGGGGATCATCCGACGATTCATCAGTTGATCGACTACGAGCAGTTCTGCGGCGTGGTGCCTGAACCGGCAAATTCCGGAATGCATCCGGACGAGGTGACGGTGCAGGACATGAAGAAGGCGTTGGAGTTGCCGGCGCTTGGGATCAAGGTGATCGATGTTCGTGAACCCGATGAATACGAGATTGCCCGAGTGCAGGGTGTGGAACTTTTTCCCCTCGGCTTGCTGCCGCAGACGTTCACGCGGCTTGATCCGAACCAGCAGATCTACATCCAGTGTAAGTCGGGCAAACGCTCCTTGAAGGCTCTCGAGTTCCTCAGGCAGCAAGGCTATAAGTACGTCAAAAGCGTCAAGGGAGGTATCAGCGCCTGGAGCGATGAAATTGATCACTCGGTTGCGAAGTACTGAGAGGGAGTCGCCAAGGATACGTTTATGAAAACACAGTCGCCGGATACGAGTCCCGAAGCCGAGCAGGTGCTGATCGAGCTCCTGCGGCGAGCGCCAGCCTGGCGGAAACTACGCATGGTCGAGGACACCAATCGCTCCGTGAAAGACTTGCTCCTGGCGGGATTGCGTGAGCGCTTTCCTCAAGACCTACCGGCAATCCTTCGCCGTCGATTGGCGGATCTGTGGCTTGGGCCGGAACTGGCTGCAGCCGCCTTCGGCCTCCTGTTGGTCGCCGACTGATTTCTCACCGAGTGATTTGTCATGTGGATCCGGCTCCGTCTGAGATTTTGAATACTCCGAAACTCCTCCTTATGACACGACCGGGCGTCTTCAACCGGGCGATCGGGCTGGCCTGCCTGCTCATCGCGGGTGCGGCCGCTCACGCTGCGGACAGTCGCGTACTGCGTGGCGGCGCCCATCGAGTGGATATCACGCCGACGAACTATCCAGTTCGCGTCAATGCCATGTTTACCGAGCGGTCGGCGACGAATGCCGTCGATCGGCTTTTTGTTCGGGCGCTCGCCTTGGACGACGGTTCAACACGTCTCGTCCTCGCGGTGGTGGACACATGCATGGTCGCTCGGGATCTGATCGACCGCGCCAAGCAGGAAGCGCATCAGGTGACGGGGATACCCACGGACAAAATGTTGGTCTCCGCCACCCATACCCATTCGGCACCGTCGGCAATGGGTTGCCTCGGCAGTCGCCTGGATCCGAATTACGCGACGTTCCTCGCACCGCGGATTGCCGAAGCGATGATTGGAGCAGCCCGAAATCTGGAACCGGCGCGGATCGGGTGGGGGAGTATGGAGGATTGGGATCACACGTTTAACCGGCGTTGGATTCGGCGTCCCGACCGGATGCTGACCGACCCGTTTGGTAATCGGAACGTGCGGGCGCACATGCATCCGGGCTATCAAAGTCCGGACGCCGTGGGGCCTTCCGGGCCGGTGGATCCGGGGCTATCGGTGCTGGCCCTCAAGTCGCTTGATGGAAGGCCGTTGGCGTTGCTGGCGAACTACTCTCAGCATTACTACGGTTCGCCGCTGCTTTCAGCGGACTACTACGGGCGTTTCTGCACCACCGTGGCGAGCCTGTTGGGGGCTAGTGGATCGGGTCATCCGCCGGGCACGATGACGAATGAATTCGTCGCCATCATGTCTCAGGGCACGAGCGGTGATTTAATGTGGATGGACTACGGCGCTCCGGCGGTGGACGTCGGATACGACGCCTATGGCAAGGCGATTGCGGACCGGGTCGCGAAGGTCTGGCGAGGCATCGAATTCCATGACTGGACGCCGCTACGGATGGCGGAACGGACTCTTGCCTTCAACTACCGTGCGCCCGATGAGGCGCGGCTTGCCTGGGCTCGCAACATGGCAAGAAGCCTGGGCGACCGACTGCCCGCCACGCAACCGGAGATCTACGCACTCGAATCGTTGTATCTTCACGAACGGCCACGCACGGAACTGAAACTCCAGGCCTTGCGCATTGGTGAACTCGGCATTACGGCGCTGCCGAACGAGGTGTTTGCGCTGACCGGGCTCAAGTTGAAGGCGCAGAGTCCGTTGTCTTCGACTTTCAACATTGGGCTTGCCAATGGGGCCGAAGGCTATATTCCGCCGCCCGAGCAGCACACGCTCGGGGGATACACGACCTGGCCAGCGCGCACGGCGGGACTTGAAGTGGGAGCGGAGCCGCGCATCGTGGAGACGTTGCTCGGGCTACTGGAGGAAGTGTCCGGCATGCCACGGCGTCCGATGGTGGCCCCCCCAAGTTCTTATACTCGGGCGGTGCTCGAATCGAAGCCATCGGCCTATTGGCGACTGAACGAGAGCATCCTCCCGGTCGCACACGATGCGAGTGGGAACAATCGCGAGGCGGCATTCGAAGACGGGGTCGCGCTGTATCTGCCAGGCGTTTCACCGGGAGTCGGCTTCCATCCGGCGCAGCCGGAAACTCCCAACCCGTTCAGTGGCGATCAGATCAATCGGGCCGTGCACTTTGCGGGCGGCCGACTGCGGACCACCCTTCCCGAATTGGGCATTCCCTATTCCGTTGAATTCTGGTTTTGGAACGGCCTCACGAATCGCACGCGTCCGGTGACGGGCTACTTGGTCTCCCGGGGTGTGGAGGGCGACGCCGCGGCGGGCGATCATCTCGGCATCGGCGGCTCGCTGCAACCGGAGCTCGACGGGAAGCTTTTTTTCTTCAACGGAAATGACCGCAACACGCTACTCCGCGGCCATACGGATCTCGCCTGGCGAGAGTGGCACCACGTGGTATTCGTCCGCGATGGGCGGAAGATCGTCGTCTATTTGAACGGTGGCACGACGCCAGAGATATCGGGTGAAGCGGACGTTACGCTGGCATCGGATGAGAAATCCTTCTTCCTCGGTGGGCGTTGTGACCGCTTTTCGAACTTTGAAGGCAAGATGGACGAGATTGCGGTCTATGATCGATCGCTGAGGCCGGAGGAAGCGGCATCCCATTATACGGCCGGAGGCATCTCACGCAGGCGGATTCGAGCTCCTTGAAGCGGCGCATCGGTTGTCTCGTTTAGACACGGGGAGAGGAAGCTAACACAGCCGGGCCACGCTCCCATGCGGCGCGGCCCAATCCGATGCTGCGAGGTTTGGCGGAACCATTTCCGCGCGAGCCAGACCGCGCGAGCCAGATCGGATTGTCGGTTTAAGGAGCTGGAACGAGAACGGCGGGCGCGGGCTGCGGGGGAGGAATTGTCAGCCACAGGTCCGCCACCGATTCAATTGGCAGTTTCGTGTAGCCGTTGGGTACTCCGTTTTTGAGGGAGGTGTTCACCAAGGTCATCGCCACGAACTTCATCAATCCTGTATTGGTGTCGGTGATTGTTATTCGCACGGGTCCACCCCAGGGCTTGGCGTCAACGTCGGTTCGAAGGCTGAGGGTGATCTCGGTACTGGCCGGCTCTGTCGGGACATCAACGCCTTCGGCCACAACTCCCGTGGGAAGGCCGATCAACACGGCACGCAAGGCACCTTTGTAGCCGTTTACCCGAGTGACTGTTGGCCTCAGTTGGTTGGTTTTCCCAGGTTCCAGAGTAAATCGATTTTCTGCAATCGTTGCGCGAAAGCTCGCTTGAACGTCGCTTAAGCGAAGGTGATACCGGTAGTCGGCGCCCCCGCGATGGATAACGCTTCCTACGGTCACGCCGTAGAAGCCGTCGTCGGGAACCGTCCATTCGAGTTGGGGATCGTCCGTGATACCGTCGTCATTGCGCGCCAACTCGGCACCTTTGGCGTCGGTGACCGCGAGCCAAGCATCGAGCGGGAGCCCGAGCGATGCGGAGCGGAGTTCGAAGAGCAACCGGTGATTCTTACCCGCACGAAAGCGAAAGTGATCTTCATCTCCAGCCCGCTGAATCGTTCCGGTGACAGCCCCGGGAGCGTGGATGACTTGTGCTTG
Source organism: Akkermansia muciniphila (assembly GCA_945861565.1). Classification (GTDB taxonomy): domain Bacteria; phylum Verrucomicrobiota; class Verrucomicrobiia; order Limisphaerales; family UBA9464; genus SIBK01. The sequence continues at coordinate 15,380 of CAMAUY010000062.1, read as the reverse complement.
AGCGAGCGCGTCGTTGGGTTCTTTTTCGATCAACTCCGGGCCGTCATTCACCGGCAATCGCAGGGCGTTTTCCCATCCGGGAATCTGGACAATTGCATCCGCGCCGAGCGCGGGCAACGCCGCTGGATTGAACTCAAACGTCGCATCGACGGCGGCGGGTCGGTTCCATCCGATCAACTGGAGCGGGGTGCTGCCGGTGCGGGCAACTCCGAGAGGCACTGTGAATTGGAGGCGGGGGCCGGTGGAAATCTCGAGGCGATAGACATGCGCGTCGCCCCCGGCGAATTTGATTTCAGAATTTGCGGGATACGCGAAAGTCATCGCCTGCAGGACGTATTCGCCGTCCGTTAAGGCGGTCCAGACGAGCTCAGGATCGAGCGTTCGCCCATCGTCATGATTCGCGGTGAGTTGGACGCCACGGGTGTCGATGAGGCGGAGTAAAGGATCGATTGGGGAACCGAGCGCATACCCCGTGAGGGTGGCGAAGAGGGTTTGCCCGGAATGGAGATGAATGCGGAACGAATCCACGTCGCCGGATTTGTCAAACCGGCCATTGAGGATCAGGGGAGGGGTTGGCAGGAGTTGGGCGCTGGCGGGTGCGTCGTTGGTTTCAATTTCAGCCAAAGACGGCGTGCCATCGACGAGCAGGAATCGGGGTTCGCTTGCGCCCAAGTCATTGAAGGCGCGAATGAGGTGCGGACCGACGTGGGCATTGGTGGTGGCGAGAATTTGGATTTGGCCGGTATTCGTGGAGAAGGAGAAGGAGAACGCCGCATTAGGAGCATCGACCCAGAGTTTGGGTGGCCACGGGTCAAATTTTCCGATGAGTCGGACGGATTGGGTGGCACCCTGCGAAACGGAGATCGGAAAGAGAGTGTCAAGCGTGGGCGGACCGGGCGCGGCCGCGACGCGGGCACTCTCGGCGCAATGAGATAGCCCGTAGAGGACGAGAAGGAGGCAGCGGAGACCGTCGCAGATTGCAAGGATGGAGCGAGGCGGTCGGAAAAAGCGACTCACACGAAGAGTTCTTTGATGCGGTGCCCGTTGCTGACGAGTTGAACGGGGCGACCGCTCGGGGCATGAAGGACTTGGGTCGGATCAATGCCCATCTTTAAATAGAGTGACGAGGCGAAGTCTTCGGGGCGGTATACTTTCTCGGAAGCATGATACCCCTTGGGGTCGGTGGCACCGATGACATGCCCGCGGGGAACGCCCGCCCCGGCCATGAGGACGGACATCGCATGGGGCCAATGATCGCGGCCGGCATCTTTGTTGACCTTGGGCGTGCGTCCGAATTCCCCCAGGCAGACGACGAGCGTCGAGTCCAGGAGCCCGCGGTCATCAAGGTCGCGGATCAAGGCGGCGAGTCCGGTGTCAAGTCGTTTGCCGTGGTCTCCTTTGAAAGCGTCGAATATCTTGGTATGATGATCCCAGCCGCCATAGTAGACCGTTATAAAAGAGACGCCGACTTCGACGAGCCGACGGGCGAGCAGGAGGCGTTGTCCGAAGTCATTGCGCCCATAGGAATCGCGGACCTTGGCGTCTTCTTTTTGAATATTGAATGCGGCTTGAGCGGATGGCGATTGGACCAGTTGGATGCTGTTCTGAAGATATTGATCAAACGAAACAGCGGGATCGTCGGCGAGGCGGTCGGTAAACCGTTCCATCTGATCCAGGGCCTGCCGGAGTTCGCGTCGGGACGAGGCACGTCCTTCACTGATATCCTGGGGCAGCACCACGTCGCGGACCTTAAACGTTTCGTCATTGGGACTTCCGTTGATGACGAACGGGGAATTTTTTGCACCCAGAAAATTGGCACCTCCGCTCCGCGAAACCTGGGGTATCGCCATGTAGGCGGGGAGACCGTCGCGCAGGCCGCGGTGGTGGGAGACGACCGCTCCGAACGAAGGGTGAAACGTGACATAGGCCCCACAGGCAACCGGAACCGGTGTTGGCGAACCGGTCATCATGTAATGATTACCACCGCCATGGTTGGGGTCACGGTGGCAGATGGACCGGACGATGGTCATCTTGTCGGCGACCTTGGCCAGTTGGGGGACGGCTTCGCTGAAATGAATTCCGGGGACGGCGGTGGGGATTGATTTAAACTCACCCCGAATATCCGCCGGGGCGTCCGGTTTAGGATCAAACGATTCGTAGTGCGACGGACCTCCATCCAGCCAGACGAGGATGCAATTCACGGTGCGACGAGGCCCGACGTTGGGTGTGGCGGCGCGCAGGCGTTGAAGGTCGGAGAAACCCAGGCCGATCACGCCACCGAGGCCCAGTTGGAGAAAGTCCCGGCGGGGCATCCCGGCACAGTTGCGAGTCAATCCGGACATAATGGAGGTCGCTAGTGGAGCATTCCTTGATGGGGAAGGGAAGGTGGATTGTCCGTGTAGTCAATGATTGAAAACAAACTCGGGCGAATTGAGCAGCGACCAGAAGACATCCTCCGCTGCCGTCCGCCGCGTCGCTTTCTCCTGGGCGAAGGCGGCGACCGCGGCTCGGATCTCCGCTTGCTCGGGCGGGCGGCTGAGAGCCGCGAGATAAAGTTCAGTGACAATCTCGTGGGGCGAACGGGAGCTGTCGGCAAGGGCTCGGACGCGTCCCGTTTCGTGGCTGAGTTTGGATTGGAGATTCCTTGAGTTCATGAGGTGGAGCGATTGCACGACGCTGAGATGCGTATCCCGTTCGCACGGACAGTCGCTGCTGGAATTGGGACGTCCGAAGGCATCGAGGAACTGCGAATCGATCTTGTAGCTCCAGGTTTGAACGGCCTTGGAGCCTGGGGGTAGGGCGAAAAACGTCTCGGCGACGCCGGTGGCCTCGCTCACGGAGTCGAGGAGCACTTCAGCGGGAAGGCGCCGTCGGTAGGAGCGGGAGAAATTCCGGGTATCAGCCAGGTTAAACTCATTGGGAATCGAGCTGAGTTGGTAAAGCCTGGATTCCATGATCGTGCGCAGGAGGTGCTTGAAGTCGAAGCGGTTTTTAACGAAGTCGGCGGCGAGAGCGTCCAGGAGCTCCGGATTGACGCACGGATTGGAGATGCGGAAGTCATCCACGGGATCGACCAGACCACGGCCAAAGAGAGTCGCCCAAACGCGATTTACGGCGGCGCGAGCAAAGAAGGGGTTATCGGGTGCCGTCATCCAGTCGGCCAGGGCCCGGCGGGGATCTTGATCCGGCGAAAGCGTGGGCTGGGGACCACCGGGCGGGCGCGGGCTGAGAATCTCGCCGGACACGGGATGCTTCACGGAGCCGCCCGGAGCGAAATAGAACGTCTCGGTTCCCGCCGAAATGGGTGGGCTCAGTCCGGCCCCCTTTTGTTTCAGGGGCGCGAAGTACGCGGCGAGTTGGTAAAAATCCTCCTGGCCCCATTTTTCGTTGGGGTGATGGTGACAGCGGGCGCATTCCAATCGCGTGCCCAGAAACAGCTGACTGAACATCGTCGTCAAGTCGGCGGGCTCGCGACGATCCCGATAGATGACCGCCGGCCCGTTGCGATGGTTAGTACCCTCAACGAGGAGAATATCGCGCACGAATTGATCGTACGGTTGATTTTTTTGGAATGATTCCCGCAGCCATTGGTCGAGCTGGAACACGCTTTTTACGCCGACCCGGTCCGGGTTGGGGCGCAGCAGATCGGCCCATTTGTTGGCCCAGAAATCGGCGTATGCCGGATCCTGCAAGATTCGATCGAGCCATCGAGACCGTTTGTCCGGTGTTGAATCGTTGAGAAAGGCGCGGACTTCCTCGGGGGTGGGTAGCAGTCCGATCGCATCCAGTTTGGTGCGCCGGAGAAACGTGGCATCGGTGCAACCCTCGGATGGAAAGAGACCGAGCTGTTGGAATTGAGCGAGGGCGAGTGCGTCGATGAAATGGTTGGTGGACCAGTTTGCGTAACGCGCCGCGGGGAGCGCTTGTTCCGCGGGAATGAGAAGGTGTGCGTCCGCCACCAAGCCGGCGTAGCGAGCGATCACAACCCCCTGCCCGGTGAGGTTGCCGATCGTGACTCGCCCCTGATCGTCGACCGAGGCGATTTCCTTATCACTCGAGGCGAAGGCGGCCAGGTGAGTGACATCGCGAACGCTTCCGTCGGAGTAGTAAGCCTGGATGCAGAGTTGTTGCGAGCCCGCGTGGGGATAGCGACGGGTGGCGGGGAACGCCACCAGTCGATGCAGTTCCGGTTCCTCCGGGGTTTGGTATTGCATGCCTTCACGGATCCACCGGACGAGAAGTTCATGAGTTTCCGAGCCGCGTTCGAATCGGCGCCCGCCCTCGTGGGGTAAGACTCCCGTTGGCTTTTGCAAGAGCAGGCTATGCTCCGGCGCGGCGGGGAAGACGCGACGGCCTCGGACATCGCGCACAATCTCGGCATGGTCCGCCTTCGGATCGTAGGAAAATACGGAAAGTTTGAATCCGTTCTGGCCATCGGGCTTAGCGTGGCAAGCCCCGGCATTGCAGCCCGCACGACTGAGCGCCGGGAGCACATCGCGGACAAAGCTTAGGCCTGCGATGTCGGCTGAACGGACGGTTACCGGGATCTTAGTCTCAAACGGCCCCAGTCGCGCCAGAATCATTCCGGAACCGGTTGCAAGCGCTCGGATTTCCGCCGGGCCGACAAGCTCGATCGGCGTACCCGCAACGACAGACAAGGTGACCTGGGTACTGACGTCGATTTCGAATCCGTTGGCGGTCTTGACGTGAAAAAGCAGGAGTTGATGGAAACCCGGGCCGGCGAGGGTGATGTCGGGCAGTTCGGAATGCAAAGAAACCGCGCCCTTTGGCAGCGACTCGCGGGCGGATATGGGGCACGCGACAAGAGAGTTCGTGGTGTTACCGGAAGCTTGGACAGCACGAGAAGTCGCCGAGGAAGACTTTGCGGGAGAGGGTGCCGAGGGCGGGGCGGCGAACCCAATCACGGGCACGGGCCGATCCGGAGCGAGTCGGGCGAGTCGACGCCCCTGGGCATCTAGCAGGTAGACGATGCCGTCCTGGGTCCCGGCAGCTACCAGGGTTGCACCGCGACTCATCGTGAGGCTCGCCAGCGGTTCATCAAGATCGATCAATTTCTTCTCCTGCGCCGACGCAGAGCTTTGCTCACCCGTGTGGGTCTTGAAATCCGTGTATTGCCAGAGGGCGCCACCCTCGGTCGTGGCGACAATCGTTTTTCCATCGGCCGACCAGGCAGTGCCCGAGAGGGCGGTGTTGTGGGAGCCAAGGGTGATCAATTTTTCGCGCGTCCCAATTTCCCAGACGATGAGTTGCTTGTCGGCGCCGGCACTCACGAGGCGAGAGCCATCGGCATTGAAACTGATGGCGAGGATTTGCGCCGTATGACCTTCGAGGCGAGAATGTTCGATGCCGGATTTCACATTCCAAATTTTGATCAGGTGATCGGCACCCGCGGTGGCCAAACGGTGCCCGTCGGGGCTGAATTCCAGGTCGAGAATCGAGTCGGCGTGCGCCAACCAGGAGTTCAGGGATCGGCCGGTGACGGGATCCAGCTGACGAACCGTGCCACTATGCCCCGCGAGGCTGTCGGCAAGGGCCATCGAGTGTCCATCGGGCGCAAATTCAATGCCCGTGACCAACCCGGTGATTTCCGCGGCGAATTCCCGTTCCACGGAAAAGGGTTCGGGCTGCCAGAATCGGACTGATCGGAATCCACCGGACGCGAGCCAGCGTTGATCAGGGGACCAAGCGAGCGCGGGAATAGACTCCAATTGGGCGGATCCGGCACCGAGCAGCCGATACTCCGGCGATCCGACATTGAAAACGGAAAGGAGCGACCCGCGGGCGACCGCCAGAAACCGGGAGTCGGGCGACAGTGAAAGCGCGAGAACCGGTCGATAGTTTGGGGGCATTTGTTGCAGCCGAGCGCTGTCCAATTCCAGGCGGGTCGCTGCAGCGGGGCCCTCCGTCCAAACCATGCCGTCTTGAACCCAGTCTCGCAGGGTTTGGATTTCCCCTTCGGTCAACTGCGCTTTGGGCGGCATGTGGGGATCGGCACCCGGAAGCAGCAGATCGAACAGGCGTCCGCGGGGTTCCCCGGGGGAAACGGGGGCACCATTTTCTCCTCCCCGCAGCAGGGATTCACGGGAGGTCACAACCAGGCCGCCCTTCTTTTTCTCCGGGTTGTGACAGGCGATACAATGGGTGGTCAGGATTGCTTGCGCGGCATCGGCCGATCCATTCGCGGACTTTGCCGGGGCGGCGTGTCCGGCGAGGGGCAAAATGACCCACAAGAAAACCAGGCAAAACAAACCGTTAACCCGGTTCCATGGAGGGGCGTAGCCGCCGCTTGGTTGATGATGCCGGTTCTGATTCACAGAGAAGATGTTGAAGCTTAGTGGAAACTCCCCCGACAAGGGAAGAGCTGTCGGCGCCATAAAAAATGGCCGCGAGGTCCCCCTTAACCTTCGTTGGGGAGACTCTCCGTGGTTTTTCCCAATGAGAGGATCCGACGATACTGCGCCGGGGCCAAGGGCATCACGCTCAGGCGCGAGTGCCGGACGAGTAAAATATCCTGCAAGGTGACCTCTTCTTTTATCGCCTCCAAGGCGACGGCCTGGACGAGGGGTTTCACAGGTACCAGGTCCACCGCACTCCAATCCCCGTCCGATGCGGAGGGGTCAACGTAGGCTGCCCTCACCACCTTAGCGATTCCCACGACGCGTTTCTCGCGGACGCTATGATAAAACAGGACAGCGTCGCCTTCCTTCATCGCGCGCAGAAAATTTCGCGCCTGGTAATTTCGCACCCCGGTCCATGCCGTCCGTCCGTCCTGGAGGAAGGTGTTCCATGAGTACGCCTCGGGCTCCTGCTTTACCAACCAGTGGTTACGTGACATGGGTTGAGTATCGTTGGGCGTGATCTGCGGGCAACTTGGAACCACTCCGTTTCTCGGTGCCTCAAAGCAAATTCGGGACTGGCATCGGCATCAAGGGTACGCTACTTTTCTTACCCCTGATCCCATGATGACACTTACTCGCCTCATTGCCTCGATACTCGCGATCACTGCGGGTTTTTCTCTGGACCTCTCAGGGCAGAACTGGCCGCAATGGCGGGGTCCCTCCCACAACGGTTCCACCGATATCCGCGGATTACCGGCGAATCTCATCAAGGGGGATGCCACTTGGGCGCTCCCCTTGCCGGGCAAGGCGGGATCCACCCCGGTGGTGTGGGGGGACCGGATTTTTTTGACCACTCCGGATGCCGCGAAGAATCTGCTGCTCCTCTGTGTGGACCGAACGACCGGTGGGATTCTTTGGCAGCAGCAGGTGGCGGTCGGCGACAAGGAGATTGAGCGCAACAACATGGCGGCGCCCTCGCCCGTGACCGACGGCAATATGGTTTACGCCCTTTTTGGTACATCCGACATTGCGGCGTTTGATTTCACGGGGAAACTGCGCTGGAGCCGGAACTTGGGGCGTGATTTTGGAAAATTCAGCGTCATGTGGATTTACGGATCGAGTCCGCTCTTGGTGAGTGGTCAGCTCATCGTTCAGGTTTTTCAGCGGGACGATCCCTCCAACTACTCGCATGCGCTCGACAATCGGCCGCATCGTGAATCGTACCTTCTGGCCCTTGATTCACGGACGGGGAAGGATGTCTGGCGACACCTGCGCAAGACGGATTCCACCAAGGAGTCGCAGGAATCGTATGCGACGCCCGTGCCGTGGGAGGGGGCCCACGGTGCCGGATTCGTGGTCGTGGGCGGGGATCACGTCAGCACGCACCGACTCAGGGACGGTTCGGAAGTTTGGAGGGCGCGACTCTACGAGAAGCGGGATGATTGGTATCGGATTGTGACGTCGCCGGTGGTGAGCGGCGGACTTGTGTATGCGAGTGGGCCGAAGGGGCAGCCGGTCGTCGCCTTCAAGGACGGGGGAGAAGGCAACGTCACTCAATCCCATCGGGCATGGGAGTTTACCGATGCACCGACCGATTGGAGTACGCCGTTGTTGATGGGCGGAAAGCTATTCGTGCTGGATGGGAACAAGAAGATCGTGAGCTGCCTCGATCCGTCGACCGGTGCTCGAAAATGGTCGGGCCGGCTTGACACGGACACTCTTTGGACATCGCCCTCCGGGGGCGATGGCAAGATATATGTGGTATCCGAAAAAGGATCTGTCGTTGTGCTGAGTGCGGGGGACGAGTTCAAGGTGTTGTCGAGGCTGGATTTGGACGAAGGCCCGGTCCGATCCTCCGTGGCGTTGGCACGCGGACAGGTTTTCGTGCGGACGGCAAAGAACCTCTATTGCTTCGGGAGCGGGCACTGAGACCTGTAAAAGACTGGCGTTGAGGCATCGGCGCGGTATTCTTCCCGCACGTTGGGGTTTCCCGGACTGGGCATTCTCGCGTATCGACCATGGGATTGGGTGAGATTTCCAGATTTGGGTGGGTGGCGGTGTTTCTTTCCGCGTGGGTAGCGCGGGCAGAGAATGTCGTATTCCCGGCAGACGCGAAGGTGGTTGACGTAACGCAGAGCCCTTATTTTGCGAAGGGGGACGGGCGGACGGACGACACCGAGGCATTGCAGCAGGCGTTGCACGATAACGGTGGACGGAATTGCATCATTTACCTTCCCAACGGGACCTATCGTATTTCCGCGCCGGTTCGATGGCCGTGGAGCACTAACATCAATTCCCGCTATCGCGCCACGATACTTCAGGGGCAAAGCCGGGAGGGAACTCAGATCCGGCTGGTCGATTATGCCAGTGGCTATCAGAAGGGAAATCAACCTCGGCCGATGATTTGGACCGGCGAATATGGAGCCGTGCGAACTCGCAGTTCAATCCGGAATTTGACGGTACATACCGGCAGTCATAATCCGATGGCGATCGGCATTCAGTATTTTGCGAACAAGCAAGGATGCCTTCGAGACCTACGCGTGGTGGCAGGGGACGCGGGGGCGGTGGTCGGCTTGGATCTGTCCAAGTCGGATGAAAATGGTCCGTGCTTCGTCCAAAACGTCCGGATAGAGGGATTTGATTTTGGAGTGCGAACAGGTTTTGCGGTACACGGAGTGGTCTTTGAGCATCTCGAATTGATCGGGCAGACGACCGCGGGTTTTCGAAATCTCGGCCAATCGGTGAGCATTCGAGATTTGCGCAGTACCAATCGGGTGGCGGCTCTCCAGAACAACGAGGCCAATGGATTTGTGGTCATTGCCGATGCCGTATTGGTGGGGACGGCGACCAATCGTTCCCCTCCGGCGATTCAGAACAAAGGAGTCCTCTTCGCCCGTAATCTGACGACGCCAGGCTATGTCAAGTCGGTGGAAAATCGGACGGGAACCGGGATCGATATCGCGGGCCCCGAGGTTCGAGAGTTTCTGTCACACACCGTTTTCAACCTGTTTCCAGCCCCTCAATATTCGCTGAATCTGCCCGTGAAGGAGACGCCCGAGGTTCCTTGGGACGATCTGAAGGATTGGGCAAGCCCGGGACAGTTCGGGGGGAAACCGGACGATGTCGCGGATGACTCCAAGGCGATTCAGGCGGCGATCGATTCGGGCAAGTCAACCGTTTATCTACCCAACGGAACCTGGACACTGCGGGATACGGTAATCCTTCGCGGCAATGTACGCCGGGTCATTGGGTGCGAAGCGCGTATCCGGCTCGATGAATTGAAGGGCCGGCCGGGGATCATCGTAGCCGACGGGACGTCTCCGATCGTTGTTTTTGAGCGATTGGAAGCGGAGAGCTTCGATGAACTTTTATTGTCCCAGCGCTCGTCCCGCACTTTGGTGATGCGTGATTGCGCCGGAGTGCGCGCCGAATTCCCCGGCTCGGGCGATGTATTCCTTGAAGATGTTCATGCGAGTCGCGTGATGCGATTCGACGGCCAGAATGTTTGGGCGCGACAATTGTGTTTGGATCACGACGGTCCAAAGATTGTGAATGACAAGGGGCGTTTCTGGGTTTTGGGCCTGAGCTGCGAGCGCACCGGTTGTCTGGTACGAACCTCCGGGGGCGGACTGAGTGAGGTGTTGGGCGGATTGTGTTTTTCCAGTGGAAGCTGGAAGGACGAGCCAATGTTTCGACTTGACGGCGGGCAAGGGTCCTTTGCGCTGCCCGAAGCATCCTTCTCTCGCGCCCCGTTCATGACGATAGTTTCCGAGAAGCGCGGAACCGTGTCCCGAACCCTTTCCAACAATAGCCCCGATGCGAAGCTTCCCGCGCGCGCGGGCGGGATTGCATTGCCCCTCTACACCGGGCACGGCACGGGGGTGGGTCCGGCCCGATCGGCTCCGTCACCGACAGTCACGACCAATAGTCCAACCGCGCCGGCGATTCAGAAGCGGATTCTTTCCTTGCCCTCGCCGGGGTCTTGAAGACGATCAGGCCATGGCGGATCCCAGTTCAAAACAGGAGCTGATCGTTGGCGTCGATTTGGGCGGCACGAAGATATTGGCCGGGGTGTTTACGCCCCAGTTGAAGCGCTTGCAGACGGCCAAGCTAAGCACCAAGGCGGTGAGGGGGTTCGAAGAGGTTGTGGAACGCATTGCGCGGTGCATCCAGGATGCGGTTGATGAGGCTGATTATTCGTTGAAACAGGTGAAGGCCATCGGGATCGGAGCTCCCGGCGCGGTCGACCCTGGCAGCGGCGAAGTCCTTTTTGCTCCGAATCTTGAATGGAGCAAGGCCCCCCTGAAGAAGGCCCTGGAGAAACGTCTCGAAATTCCCGTTTTCGTTGAGAACGACTGCAACCTCTGTGCCCTCGGCGTTCATGAAATCGAGCTCGAGGGGAAACCCCGCCATATGGTCGGAATCTTTCTTGGGACCGGGATTGGATCTGGCCTCATTTTGGACGGGCATTTGTATTCGGGGTTTAATCGAACGGCCGGTGAAATTGGGCACATGGTGTTGCAGGTGGGCGGGCCGAAATGCGGTTGTGGCAACAAGGGCTGCTTTGAAGCACTCGCGAGTCGGACCGCCATTTTCCGTAACCTTCAGGAAGCGGTGAAGGCCGGCGAAAAAACTTCGATTCTCGAATTATTGGGGCCGGGTCAAACTCTCGCGGACCTCAAGAGTGGTGACCTTCGAAAGGCCATTCGCAAAGGGGATAAACTGGTCGAAAAGATCGTGGAGGACGCCGCAGAATATACCGGCGTCGCAGTCGCCAACGTACTGAATCTGCTGAATCCGGAGGTCATCGTCCTGGGCGGTGGCGTGATCGACGCCCTCAAGGATGAAATGATGTCGATCATCGTCGAAACTGCGCGTGACTACGCCATGCCCGGGACGGATAAAGGAATTGAAATTGTGGCCAGTGACCTGGGCGACGAGGCGGGCATTCACGGCGGTGCGGTCCTGGCCCGCCAGCGGTTGAAATCGGCGAGCTCAGCCTAGTCGAATAGGCGGCGTACCTTCGAGTTGCCGCGTTGCGTGCCCGGCGGTTCGAGGTTTGCGCCGTCCGGTGAGCGGCGACCGGAGTAAAGAAAACGCGGTGCGGACCCCGGAACCCGCTCCGCAGCGAGAGCTTGGTCTGCACTCAGCCCACTGTTTGCGGCGGACTGGGTAGAAACATCCTCGAGGGCTGCCGCATGACGTCGCTCCAGGAGGCTTGGCCGGCGCTTGCCGGCGCCGTATGCTCCGAATGCAATCTCATGCAGTCGGACACTGGCGCCGAGGAAAAACCAGGTCAGTGCACCCGTCGGTATTCCTAGAAAAGGAGACCCGACTGAGACCGTGAATACGGAGCCAAGGAACCAACCTGCCGCCGGAAGTACAATCCGGGCCTCATCACGAGTTCCCAGGTCGCGCGCGACACGGAATATCTCCCGCGTCGCAACATACAGCAGCCAGCTTAACACCAGGATTCCCAGCACACCGAAGTCCACCATCAGCTTGCCGAGGTCGCCATCAATCGGTTTCCAATCGACGGGTCCAATGAAGCGCAAGAGGGATCCGGGAACCCCGTGGCTCGATCGACCGAGTCCCCAACCCCACGGTTGCTCCGAGAGTGCCCGCCATCCTGGAAAGATGACGATCCAGATTCGGCCGAAGAGTTCAGTCGGATCCAGCAGTGTTCGGAATCGTCCGAGCATGTTTTCATTCAACTTCACGGTGCTCAGTGTTGCGATCGCACCCAGCGCCAACACACTAATCACGGGCAGCCGGATGCGGCGGATGAAGGCGGTGATAACCACGAGACCGATCCCGAGTAATAGCAGGGAAGATCGGGAACCGCTGAGCAGGATGCCATAGACAAGGCCTCCAAACAGCGCCATCAGGATTAATCTCTGCAATGTTCCGATGGACGCGGAGATCATCCGGCCGACGGCGAAGAGTGAACAGAATGCCATCGTGCCCCCGAAAGCGCCTGAGGAGACGAACGTTGAGAACACTCGGAATTGGCTTCCTGACTTGGTGGCGTAGAACTGATTGCGGAAGCGAGCCTCGAGGACTGAGTCTTCCTGCATCATCCGGCGAACCTCCTCCGGGGTCTGCCTCATTCCATACAGCAGAGTGACCAGCCCAAGCAGCAGCAAGAGCCAGATGAACGCGTCAAGTTGCTGTCGACTGCGGGTCAGATGATAGCCGAGGAGGAAGATCAACGGAATGAAACACCACCCCCGAAATGCCGCGAGCGTAACGAGGAACGGCAGCCCAAACGGCAGCAGCCCGTAGAGTGCACAAAGTCCGATCAGCATTTTCAAGGCCGAGCTAATGGGGTGGACCGGAAAAATGTTGCGTCCGCGCTTGATGGAAAGAAGGGTGACGGCAAAGGAAATCGTGAGCGGGATATCAAAGGCAAATGTAACCAGGGGACCTCGGTATCGCACCTTCATCAATCCATGCACAAACCCGATGACAATGGCGGTGAGCAGGAGCGTGGCAGCCAACGCGTTGCCCTGCATGACGGACGAAAGAATCCGGCCAAATAGCCCCGCTTCCGGTAGCTGCCTGCCGCCACGCCCGAGCGGGGCTGGGAGCGCTATTGCGCGACTGCCTTGAGTGGTGGGGGCCATGTTTAGGATGGATAGTTACCGGGAGCTGCTGGGGGGACCGCCCGCGGCATGTGTCCCTGCAGACGCGGGGGCAGAGCAGGCGTCGAGCGTTTGGAGTGCGTTTGAGTTTCGGGACCGTGGCTCATCAAAGCAGTGGTTCATTTCAGGAGGGTGAGGCCCAGAACCGCTACGAACACCCCCAATACCGTACGCCAGATCAGACCCGTCCGGAGACGGTTCTCCGAAGCGAGGTGCCAGCCGATCCAATCGCGGGCGCGCCAAGGCGAAACCACAAACCACATGGCCATAACGATCATGCCATAGGCCCAGGTTGTGATCACGTTCTTCCACGGACTCTCATGGGAGCGTTGTGTTTCAAGCAGGACGAATGCACCCATGAGCATGACGATCGCAAGACCTCGAATCGACAGGTAGTCTTGGAGGAAGAAGCACGCACCCACCCCTGCCGCGGCGAACAGAATCTGAAGCAGCGGCTTCCAGTCCTTAAAATCGGATATCGTATCCCCCGCTAAATTGTATTCAAACCAGGCTGTCCCGAGGAGCATTAACATCACTCCAAACGGTAGATTCCGATGAAATCCCCGAAGCCAATGGGTGAATCGACGCCGGTCAAGTAGGCCCCAGATGCAGACCAGTGCATAGACCGTGCCGAGCAGAATTGAAAGAGTGGAAAGCTTCATGCTGAAGGGGCGTGGGATTGCGGATCAGGGGCGCTCAAAACCGACGACGGCTGGGTCCGCGTAGAGAGTATATGTTCCGACCCGTTCGACGTTGACGTTCATCACCTGGCCACGATGCCGTTCTCCGCCGGGGAACACCACGATCTTGTTACATCGCGTTCGGCCCTCATACCGCAAAGGGTTTTTTCGGCTCGGCCCTTCGACGAGGATCTCGACCGTCCGCCCGACAAAACGTTGATAGCGCATCCGCCCGAGTTCATTGACCAGCGAGTGGAGACGCAGGTGGCGCTCCTCGATGATTTCCTCAGGCAAAGCACCCGGCAGGGATGCGGACGGGGTGTCCTTGCGGGGTGAATATTTGAAGACGAACGCCATGTCATAGGCCACCTCGCGGCACAAAGACAGAGTTTCGGCAAAATCAGCCTCCGTTTCCCCCGGGAACCCGACAATGAAATCGGTGCTAATCCCTATCTCCGGGCGGATCGCTCGAAGGTCCGAAATAATCTGCAGGTACCGCTCCCGCGTATACCCCCGGTGCATGAGCTTCAAGATGCGGTCCGAACCGCTCTGCACCGGAAGGTGCGCATTCTCAACGAGCTTGGGCAGGCGACCGTAGGCTGCGATCAGGTCGATTCCGTAGCCTTTCGGATGCGGTGAGGTAAAACGAATCCGTTCCAAGCCATCGATCGCATGGACCGCCTCAATTAACTGAACAAAGGGCCCTTGGCCGTCCTTTTCCGGATAGTCCCTGCGGCCATAACTGGTCACAATCTGGCCCAACAACGTGATCTCCCGCACCCCCTTTGTCACCAATTCCTGACATTCACCCACGATGTCGGGAATTGTGCGGCTGCGTTCTTCGCCACGGGTGAACGGGACGATGCAGAATGTGCAATGTTGGTTGCACCCTTGCATGATGCTGACAAACGCAGTGACGGGCGAGGAGCCCGCACCGCCGGGTGGGGATGGAAGGTGCTCGCGGATCGTGGCCTGTGAACCTTGCTCTTCGCCGATGTCCACCACCTGACTTCTGCGCCCAGCCAGCAGGTCGTCAAGGTACTCGGCCGTCCGGTGAAACTTCTGGGTGCCCAAAACGAGATCCACGTCGGGCAATTGGTCGATCAGTTGTTGTCCCCGGCTTTGCGCCATGCACCCGAGAAATCCGAAGCGTTGCCACGGTCGTTGCTGGCGCGCCTGGCCAATGACGTTCTCCATCCGCGCAACCGCTTTCTGCTCGGCCGAATCCCGCACCGAGCAGGTGTTGATCAACACGACATCCGCACCCGACTCGGATGCAGCCAGGGAATAGCCCCGCGCGACGAGTTGGGCGGCAACCGCTTCGCTGTCGCGCTCATTCATCTGGCAACCGTACGTTTTGATGTAGACACTGGGCATCTGATCCATCCGCAGAGGGCAGTCTAGGAAAGCCTCGCGGGGAAGCAAAGCCTGCTCTTGCACCGTGCGACATCCCAATTATTTGATCCGCGGTGGAATGTTTCACCGGATGCACGAGCTTCGGGCGGGCCGCGCTGCGAGGTCGCCGGGACGGTATCCGATTGAGTCCAATGCAGGGCAGTTTCAAGATTTTGACTTTAAGGAGGCAGGTGAAACAAAAGACGATGTAAAACTGGACAAAACTCGCTGACTTTATTTAACTGCCGGCATGGCCGAGCCTTTTACGCTACCCGAGCACGAGCAACAAACGCTTTTGGATG
>CAMAUY010000061.1 GCA_945861565.1 Akkermansia muciniphila | reverse complement strand
GCGGAGGCCGCGATTCCCCGGCCTCCGCCGTCGTCGCCGGAAGCCAGTGCGATTCCGCCCGCGCCGCGGCCACCGCCTGTGCCACCGATGTAAAGAACTTCTGGAATGGAAAAACTCGACCAACTTTTCGTCAACCTCAAGCACTGGATTGTCGCGTTTCTGCCGGAGGGGTTGCAGCCGTTCGCGTCGATTCTGATTTCTGTCACCGCGATCGTGCTGGTTTTTCCATTGCTGTTTGCTCTCACCACCGTGATTGAGCGCAAAGCGCTTGGCCGGATTCAAAATCGGCCGGGTCCGAACCGGGTGGGGATTCCGCGGCTCCCCACACTGTTTCCGTGGCTCCCCAAACTTCGGCTCGCGGGCTTCGGCCAGTTCGCCGCCGATGGGATCAAATCGCTGACCAAGGAAGACATCGTGCCCCGCGAGGCGGATCGAATTGTCCATTTCCTCGCGCCGCTGGTCTTGCTCGTCCCGGTGTTGCTTGCGTTCTCGGTTCTGCCCGTGGGTCGGAACATGGCGGCGCTCGATCTGCGGGAAACGGGTCTGCTCTTCTTTTTCGCCGCCGGGGCCGCCACCGAACTCAGCGTTTTCATGGCCGGTTGGTCGAGCCACAACAAATATTCCCTGCTCGGCGCCATGCGGGCGATTGCCCAAATGATCAGCTACGAAATTCCCCTGATCCTGTCATCGCTCACCGTCGTGATGATGGCGGGCTCGCTCTCCCTGGTGACGATCGTCGAGCGTCAGTCGGGGGTTCATTTCGGCTGGCTCCACGGATGGCATGTGTTCACGCCCTGGGGATTCGCCGGGTTCTGGCTCTTTCTCATCGCCGCTTGCGCCGAAGCCAACCGGACGCCGTTTGACCTCCCCGAGGCCGAATCGGAACTGGTCGCGGGCTATTTCACCGAGTATTCCGGCTTCAAGTTCGCCCTCTTCTTCCTCGGTGAATACCTTGGACTCTTCGCCATCAGCGGACTCGGCATTACGCTCTTTCTGGGCGGATGGCTGCCGCCTTTTACGTTTCTGAACTGGATGCCCACCTGGTTTTGGTTCTTTTTCAAACTCTTTCTGATGATTTCCTTCTTCATCTGGCTGCGCGGTACGCTTCCCCGTCTGCGCATTGATCAGCTAATGAATTTCGCCTGGAAATTCCTGCTCCCCATGACGTTGATCAATCTGATGGTGGCAGCCCTCTGGCATTTCACCAACTCATGGAATCCCGCGCTTCGCTGGTTGTTTGGCGCAACCCTGCTTGCATTCTCTTATTGGATTCTTGGTCGGGGTTTCGAGGCGAAGTTCCGGCCCCGCACCTACCGCTATGCGAGTTGAATTCTGGAACCATAAATCCTTGTGAGCCTCTCTTTCGCCATTCTTTCTGGACTGACCATCGGCGCTGCGGTGGCTGCCATGTGTTTGCGAAATCTCGTCCATTCCGCGCTTTGCCTAGCCGTGTCGCTCGTCGGGCTTGCCTTGGTTTACCTAGGGCTCGGCGCCGAGTTCATTGGGTGGATCCAAATCCTCGTCTACGTCGGCGCAGTCTCTATTTTGATTGTCTTCGCAATCCTGCTGACGCGCGGCGCTGAAGCGCCACCCGGTCGCGTCACGGTTGCACCGTGGTCCGGTCTGAGTGTCGCTTTAGCCGTTTTCATCACGCTGGCTTGGACGGTGATCAAGTCGAAAGTGCTCGCCGGATTCGCCGGCAATTCTCCCGGAGGTTATACCCTCGCCGTGAAAGAGATTGGCGGCAAGCTGGTCACCGAATACGTGCTTCCGCTTCAGGTCATGGGTCTGCTGCTCACAGCGGCTTTAATCGGTGCCGTCATCATCGCTTTACACGAAAGGAAAGGATGGAAATGAGAGCACCGCGGAAATCCTGGGATCGTGGAGCGGATCGGGAAATCACGACCCTTTCCGTGGCTGGACACGTTAACGATTTAAGGCGCGCCTGATGAATCCCTTGCATCAATATCTCCTCCTTTCCGCCCTGCTGTTCAGCGTGGGCTTGGCGGGCGCACTGACTCGTCGCCACGCCATTCTCGTCCTGGTGGGGGTCGAACTTATGCTCAACGCGGCGAACTTAAACTTTCTGGCCTTTTGGCGTTACGGCCCGAATCCCGAAGCATTGACCGGGGTGATGTTCGTCATTTTTGCTATCGCCGTCGCCGCCGCGGAGGCGGCCGTCGGCCTGGCCTTGATCATTTCGATCTACCGGCATTTGCGGACGAGCAATGTGGACGAGGTAGATCGGCTGAAGGGATGAAAAGCACGTTGCAATCCGCAGGCGCGGAGCGCCGTCAGACCGTAGCCCACGGCGTGAGCCGTGGGTATCGGCGCGCGCAGCATACGAGCCCCGGAGGGGCGGCAGGGAAACTCGCACGGTTCGCGGCATTGTCGCGTTCTGTCGCCCCTGACGGGGCTCAAATCTTTTATGCACGTTATCCCACGGCTTACGCCGTGGGCTACGGTCTGTCGCTGCTCCGCAGCTGCGGACCGGAGTGTCCCGGCGACCTCTCCGAAGGCGGGGAGCGCCGACAGACCGTAGCCCCCATGAACCCATGACATGGCTCATTCCTAACCTGTGGTTGATTCCTGCGCTGCCGTTGCTTGCGGCGGGGTTGGGCGCATTGCTCAAGCGCCCGCAGCAGCGGCTTGCGTCGATCCTGTCCGTCGGTGCGATGGGACTGGCGTTTCTGCTCGCCTGCGGCGCGTTTGCTCAGACGCTGAGTGAACACGCCGAGCGGCAGGTCCATAATTTCCCGTGGTTCCAGTTCGGCGGCACGGTGTTGCGGCTCGGATGGATCCTGGATCCGTTGACGGCCTCGATGCTGGTTATGATCACGTTCGTCGGTGGACTTATTTTTATCTATAGCATTGGTTACATGGCCCAGGACCGGAATTTCACCCGGTTCTTCTGTTTCCTGTCGTTGTTCGCCGCGGCGATGCTCGGCCTCGTTATTTCGAATAACTTATTGCTGCTCTTCATGTGCTGGGAATTGGTCGGCCTCGCCTCGTATCTGCTGATTGGCTTCTGGTATCAGAAACCCTCCGCCGCGGCTGCGGCAAAGAAAGCCTTCATCACCACACGGATCGGTGACATTGGCTTCCTGCTGGGCATCGTCTGGCTCTATCACGAAACAGGCACGCTGCTCTTTTACGACCGTGGCGCTGGCTGCCTCGAACACGGTGCACTCGCCAAGCTCGTCGCCCAGACCACGGTGGGCGGCATGCTGGTCAGTACGGCAATTTCGCTTCTGCTGTTCTGCGGTGCCGTGGGCAAGTCGGGGCAGGTGCCCCTGCACGTCTGGCTGCCGGACGCGATGGAGGGTCCCACACCGGTCAGTGCGCTGATCCACGCTGCCACGATGGTGACGGCCGGTGTCTTCCTGGTGGCCCGCGTGTATCCCTTGTTCAATGCGGAGTTCGCGATCAGCCTTACTTCTGGTGGATCCTTGCGTCCCATCTCAACTGCTCTGCAAGTGGTGACATGGACAGGTGCGGTCACTGCCGTCTTCGCCGCGCTCATCGCCGTGGCGCAGACCGATATAAAGCGCATCCTTGCCTATTCCACGGTATCACAACTTGGCTACATGTTCATCGGACTCGGCGTCGGTGGACCGGCGGTGGGTATGTTTCATCTGCTGACGCACGCATTTTTCAAGGCGCTCCTCTTCCTTGGGGCCGGCTCGGTTATTCATGGCTTTCACGAGGAACAGGACATTCGGCGGATGGGCGGATTACGCAAGTTGATGCCGGTCACGTTTGCCACCTACGCCGTCGGGATGCTGGCGCTGGCGGGCTTTCCGCTAATCTTTTCCGGTTTCTGGAGCAAAGACGAAATCCTTCATTCCGCCTTGAAGTGGCCGGCGTCGAAGGGACCGTTCCTTCTGGCGCTGATTGGCGCGGGGTTGACGGCCTTCTACATGACGCGGCAGATGTGGTTCGTATTTTTTCGATCGCGGACCGAATACCGTCCCGGCAGCGGTCATGAAACCCATCACGGCCATGACACTCACGATTCGGAACCGCACGAATCGCCACCGATCATGACCCTTCCGCTCGTGATTCTGGCCGCCTGCACGGTGTTGCTTTCGATTTTTTCCACGCCGGTCTGGCCATGGTTTGACGCCTATCTCGCGGGACACTTGTCCCATCTCCACGTCGGATGGAGCGGGGATGGGACCACGGTGGTTGTCATGCTACTGTCGATGGTGGCTGTTGCCGTTGGTTTGGGCGGCGGATGGGCGCTCTACTCCCGCGTCTACGACGGCGAAGCCCGGGACCCGGTGGAGACGCGGCTTCCGGGTCTTTTTGGCGCACTCCGTGACCGCTTGCGGGTGGACGAGTTTTACGAGGTCACGATTTTGAGACTGAGCCGGAGCCTGACGGTTTTGTCCGATTGGATCGATCGATTCGGATGGGCGGCGTGCGTGGATCTGATACGCCTGCTGACGATGGGGCTCGCTTGGATCAGTCGGTATTTTGATCAAAGAATTATCAACTCGGGCTTTGCTGCGTCCTGTGAAGGCGTCCGCGGATGGGGTCGGCTGGCCGGTCTGCTGCAAAACGGTCAGGCGCAGCGGTACCTGCGAATTCTGGCGTTTGGAGTGGTGATGTTGATTGTCGCCCTGGCGTGGATGGGGGATTCTTCGCGATGAACGGTTGGCCTATTCTCACAACCTTGACTCTGACGCCGTTGTTCGGGGCGTTGGTGACATGGATCATCGGACGGGATAATGCCCGCACCGCCCGTGCTTCGGCTGTTGGGTTCTCGCTCCTGGCGTTTCTCCAGGCGGCGGTGTTGGTGATGCGATTCAACACGGTCGCTACCGGGCTTCAGTTCGTTGAGCGCCATGCGTGGATTCCGGCGCTGCACGTTGATTACTTCGTCGCGGTGGACGGCCTGAGCATCTTGCTGGTCTTTTTGTCGGCGTTATTGATCCCTTTCGCCCTCGCCCTGAGTCCCGTCGCGCCAAACCAACCGCACGGGTACTACGGGCTTTTCCTGCTCCTGCAGACGGGGCTTTTCGGCACTTTTACGGCGCTCAATTTTTTCCACTGGTTCATCTATTGGGAGTTAAGCCTCGTACCGGCCTATTTTCTGATCAAGTTGTGGGGTGGCGAGAATCGTCGGGCTGCCGCGACGCAGTTCTTCGTCTACACGTTCGTCGGTAGCGTCACCCTCTTGCTGGCCATGCAGGCGGTGTATCTCGCGACCGACACTTTTGACCTGATCCAGCTCGCCGACCTCGCGCGTTCCGGAGAATTGGGCCGGAATCTTCAAACGAAACTCCACTGGACCGGCCTTAGTAGCGGGGCCCTGGGCGGGTTGCTTTTTGCCGGAGTCTTTCTCGGTTTTGCAGTCAAGATTCCGGTGATGCCATTCCACACCTGGTTGCCGGACACCTATGCAACAGCACCGACAAGCGTCACAATGATCCTCACCGGCGCCATGTCGAAAATGGGCGTTTATGGTCTGCTCCGCATCCTCATCCCGATCTTCCCGCAGCCGATGCGCGATAGCCTGAGCCTGCTGATGCCCCTCGCCGTGCTCACAATCGTTGCCTCGGCCTTCGCGGCGTTCGCGCAAAAGGATCTCAAACGATTATTGGCCTACTCCTCGATGAATCACCTGGGATACTGCCTCCTGGGTCTTTTTGCCGCCTTAATGCCATCCTTGAACTCGGCCGCCGGCGCGGGGGAACGGGCCGCGGTGCTGAGCGGAGTGTTGGTGCAGTTGTTCAACCACGGTATCACCGCGGCGACCCTCTTCGGTTTTATCGCGTTATTTGAAAAGCGCTCGGGCGGACGGCGCGCGATCGGTGACTTCGGCGGATTGCGTCAAGTCGCGCCCGTGCTGGCTGGTTTTATGGGCATTGCCATCTTTGCTTCCGTGGGGCTGCCCGGGCTCAACGGATTCGTCGGGGAGTTTCTGATTTTCAAGGGCGCGTTTCCTCTCGCGCCGGTTCCCACGACGATCGCGACGGTGGGAATACTGATGACCGCGGTTTTTTATCTGACGATGATCCAACGGGTTTTCGCCGGTCCGTTAAATCCGGCTTGGACGAGGTTCCCCGACCTGACTCGCAGTGAGATAGCTCTTTTTGTGCCGGCCACCGTCGTGATGTTTGTTCTCGGCCTGGCGCCCGGGCTGATTCTCAATCTTGTGAATCCCGCCGTGCTTGAATTTGTGAAACGCCTCGCGCCCTGACCTGACATGCTCGCCTGGACCATTTATATTTCCTTCGCCGGGGCGGCGGGAATGTTCCTATTGCCGCGGGAAAGCCTCCGTGCGCCGCGTGTCCTTGCGCTCATTGCAGCGCTGGCAGGGTTGCTCGTGGCGGTCGGTGGTGCGCTCCGGCATTCGGCTGTCGGCGGTGTGGTCACCCTCATCAAGCTCCCCTGGATTCCAACACTCGGTGCGGACTACTTTCTCGCAGCGGACGGCATTTCACTCACGCTGGTTTTGTTGACCGGGTTGGTGGCGACGGCGGGCGTGCTTTTCTCCTGGAATATCGAGCTACGCCCCCGCGAATTCTTCGCCTTCTATCTCGCACTGATTGGTGGCGTTTATGGGGTGTTCCTTAGTTTTGATCTGCTGCTGTTGCTGGTGTTTTATGAAATCGCCATTGTGCCAAAATACTTTCTGATCGCGATCTGGGGGTCGACGAACCGCGAGTATGCAGCCATGAAATTGGCGCTCTACTCGTTTGTCGGCAGCGCCCTCGTCATTGCGGGATTGGTGGCTGCCTATGTCGTCTCCGGGGCGGAGACGTTCAATCTGCTGGAGCTCGCGAAATTCGAGTATCCCCGCGAGTTCCAGCTCTGGGCATTTCCGCTGGTGTTCGTCGGATTCGGAATACTTGCTGGACTATGGCCTTTTCATTCCTGGGCACCCACCGGGCATGTCGCCGCTCCCACCGGCGCCTCGATGCTCCTCGCTGGCGTGGTCATGAAGTTGGGGGCTTATGGCTGCCTTCGAGTGGCGATGACCTTGTTTCCCGAAGGGTTGGCGGCCTGGCGCGATGTGATCGGCGTCCTCGCTGTCATCGCGATTGTATATGGCGCGCTGGTGGCGTTGGTGCAACGGGATTTCAAGTTTGTGGTTGGATTTTCGAGCGTGAGTCACATGGGTTTCGTCCTCCTCGGTCTGGCGACGGTCACGACCCTTGGCTTGAGCGGTGCCGTCCTGCAAATGTTCTCACACGGAATACTTGCGGGCCTTCTCTTCGGTGTGGTCGGTCGTATGATATATGACCGCGAACATACACGCGACTTGGAGCAGCTCGAATCCCGCCAGCTCAGCCGGATGCTGCCGTTTGCCGCCGTGACATTCGTTTTGGCTGGATTTGCTTCCATGGGACTGCCCGGATTCAGCGGCTTCATCGCCGAGCTCTATGTCCTGATTGGCGCGTGGCAGACGTTTCCAAAACTCGCGGTGATCGCCGGTGTCGGGATCGTTATTGGTGTGGCCTACACGCTCCGGGCCATTCAGAAGGCATTTTACAGCGGCAACGAGTTGCCGTCGCCCGCCCGCCTTCCGGCGGAACACGGCGACTCCGCCATCAGTCTTCCGGAGAAGGTGGGGGCGTGTCTGCTCATCGCCTGTACGGTTGGGGTCGGCCTTTACCCGCGCGTTCTACTGGACTGGATTGTGCCGAGCTTCAACTCGCCGCTCTTTGACGGACTGCGGAAAGGAGCGGGTCTGTAATCATGGACTATCCTGGCCTGATCAAACTGCTGGCTCCCGAGTGCCTCGTCGTCCTCACGGCGCTGGGGGTGTTGTTCGCCGACCTCAAATTTTGGCGGGGATTACCCAGCAGACAGCGATTCGGGCGCGGAGTCGCTCTCGCTACGGTCGGTCTTTTGGCCGCGGCTTTGTTCGCCGGAATGGGAGAAAAGTCCGCCGACCTGCTGTTGGGCACGCTGGTTCTCACTCGCGTTTCTCAGTTTCTCAAGCTCGTGCTGTTGCTGCTCACACTCGGGACGGTCTGGCTCTGCAGCGACGCCGACTTTACGGATCACGTTGGAGAGTTTCTCGCGTTATTGCTGCTCGCGGCCACCGGCATGATGCTCCTCATCAGCACGGAGAATTTGCTGATGATATTTGTCTCTTTGGAGTTGGTCAGCCTGTCTCTCTACGTGATGACGGCCTTCAATAAGCGCAGCTCGTGCTCCGCTGAGGCCGCTCTCAAATACTTTCTCTTTGGCGGCATGGCGGCAGGATTCATGTTGTTTGGATTCAGCTTCCTGTATGGCTTGAGTGGTTCCATTCATCTTCCCGACATTGCGGTGGCGCTTCGAACGAAGGGTTCCGACCCACTGGCGATGGCGGCGATCGTGATGGTATTGGCCGGCTTTGGATTTAAGATCGCGGCCGTGCCCTTCCACTTCTGGGCACCGGACACCTATGACGGCGCGCCGGCGCCCGCCGCCGCTTTTATTGCTTCCGGATCGAAGGTCGCCAGTTTTTTCATCCTGGCAACCCTCCTCCAGGCGGGGATGCCCGGGGCGGCTGGCAGCGGCGCGTGGAATGCCTTCGTTCCCGGTTGGATGCCAATTGTGGCTATCCTCGCGACGGCCTCGATGGTCTTCGGCAATTTGGCCGCCCTCGCGCAGTCCAGCCTGCGCCGCCTGCTCGCGTGCTCGGCCATTGCCCACGCGGGGTATGCCCTGCTCGCGATCATGGCTGAACCGGCAGACGCGAAGCCGGCTCTGCTCTATTACGTTACCACCTACGCTTTGACGTTGGTTGGAATGTTTGGGCTGGTTTCGGTGGTCGAGGGTGGGAACGGCGACGATTCGATGGGCCAGTTGGCCGGGTTGAGTCAGCGCTCGCCGCTGTTGGCCGCTTGTTTGAGCGTGTTCGGACTCTCGCTGGCTGGGGTGCCGCCCTTCGCGGGCTTTTTTGGGAAGTTCTACCTCTTTGTAGCCGTTGCCAAATCGGGCCCCACGCTCAGTTCCTTCTGGCTTGTCTTGGTGGCCATCGCCATGAGCTGCGTGTCGCTCTATTACTATCTTCAGGTCTTGAAGCAGGCCTGGGTTGCGATTCCGGTGGAGGGTTCCGTGCCAGCCCGGGCGAGCAGACCGCTTGTCTTGGTGGTGTCGCTGCTGGCCCTTGCCGTGGTATTGCTGGGGTGCGTCCCAGAACTCCTCCTTCGTTTCCTCCGGTAAGATGCCGGTAATAGGAATCCAATTAACCGGAGTTTGGAACCACGGATGAACGCTGATAAACGCTGATTCCGGGCGCTCATTCAGGAGGTGAGAGGCATCGACCCGTTGGCAGGAGGAACGAGGGTGATGCTGGAACGCGTGAAGATTTTTGTCATCCACCCGGTCGGCGGCCAAGGTATCGATAGGCTTGACTTCTTGGGCTGATCTTTCAGCCTGAGTTCATCATGAATCGCTCCCATTGTTATCCGCAGGCTGCTGTCTTGCCGAGTCGACGATCCCTGGGGTTCACGTTGATCGAACTGCTGGTGGTCATAGCGATCATCGCCATTCTTGCGTCGATGCTCCTGCCAACGCTCGCCACGGCCAAGGAACGCGCCAAGCGGGCAAATTGTATTAGCAACCTCCGGCAACTCGGGCTGGCAACCCACGTCTACGCGCTCGATTACCGCGATAGCGTTTTTAATGGCGTTCGGGACGGTGGAGACTCATTCCTGATGAGTATCTCCACGGTCATGTATCGATCCATCAGCAATCAGTTCGGGGAAAAAGTCTTTGACTGCCCGAACCTGTGGCCGCTCTCACTTCCGGGTATCACCGACAGCCCGAAAGGCCGTTTTCAAACCGGGACTGGTTACTATATCGGCTATCACTACCACGGTGGCCGGGAGATGCCGGCGGGGGCCGGATGGACGTCGGCGCGCAAGTTGACGGATGTTCCCGTCGCTCTTCCAAGTAACACCAACGCAGTCAATGAGCCCATGGTGCTCTTCTCGGATGAAAACAGTTGGGCCGCCAATGGCGTGGGTGGTTACAACTGGGTTATTGCTCCCCACGGAAAGGGCGGACCGATGCGACTGAATAATCAAGTGTACCAATATCCGATCAAGAACCCCACGACCGCCCGTCAAGCCGGTTCCCTGGGAGGCAATGTCGGGCAGTTGGATGGCTCGGTTCAGTGGAAACCCATGGCGAAAATGCGTGATATCTATTGGACGTACACGGGTAATGGCGGGCATCGCGGGTCGTGGTAATGGTGTGCGACAGCAACGAGACTGCGCCGAACGCGAAAAAGGATGGCATTCAAGGCAAGTGTCCTCGCGTTAGCGTTTCTCCTCACAGTGGACTCGGACGCGGTGCAGTCCGGCGGCGGTAGAGCCGGAGCCGCGGTAACCGCCGGAATTTCGCCCGGGAAAAACGAGGAAAAGCGCTCCACCAACCCGCCGGCCATACTCCCCGCGGCTGCAGAGGCAAAATCAACCTGGATCGAGGGCGAGAACAATTTGCCCCTGGGATTTATTTGGATCGAACCGGGGACCTTTGTGATGGGTAGCCCGCGACCGGAATCGGACCGTGACAACAACGAAGGGCCCCAAACACGCGTGACGATTTCCCGTGGATTTTGGATGGCCATCCACGAGGTAACGCAGCGGGAGTTCTCCCGCGTGATGCATCAAAATCCCAGTCGGTTCAAGGGTGACCTGCTCCCGGTCGAACAAATAAGCTGGTTCGTCGCAACCAACTATTGTGCAGCGTTGACAACTCAGGAACGCGCTGCCGGGCGATTGTTGGATGATTACTCCTATCGACTCCCGACCGAAGCCGAATGGGAATTCGCGTGTCGTGCCGGGACGCGGACCCGATTTAGCTACGGCGACGATCCCGGGTATGCGAATCTCGGAAAATATGGGTGGATTCGATCCAATAGCGGCAATCAAACTCACCCGGTCGGAGAAAAGCTACCGAATCCCTGGGGCCTCAAAGATATGTACGGCAACGTTTTTGAGTGGTGCAGCACGTGGTATGCGGCGTATCCGGGGGGAAGTGTCACGGATCCGACCGGTCCGTCGTCGGGTTTGAACCGGGCAATGCGGGGCGGCAGCTGGCTTTACTTCGGTGGTGATTGCCGGTCGGCGGCTCGGGGAAACTATGATCCTTCCGACGGCCTAGACGATTACTTCGGATTGCGTGTTGTGGTTGGCAGGACTCCCTAGTGTAATGGCCTAACGAGGAACACTACCGGGAGTTCAAGAACAGCCGATGCTGTAATGGGAGTCCGCGGGAAACCTCTAGCGCAACGTGCCCTTTAGATTAAGTCGGGATGGGTCGGGTGACGGGGCGCAGGCGATAGAGTTACAGGCGCCATAGGCGCACGGATTCACGACCGGTGCTGGCAGTTCCAGTTCCAGCATTACGGACTTGACCTGTGCAGCCGAAAAAAGCGAATAGCTGAGCTGGGAGTGACCTGGACAACGAATCGGGTGCCCACCTGGGTTGCCGCCTCGGACGCTTGTTGCCAGTTGGCACCCGCGCCTAATCGGTCCGCAAACTGGAGGATGTAATTTTCGCTGATACTGGCCGGCCAGGAGAGCGCCGCGCCAGTGACCGCACTTTCCTCGATTGTCAGGGAAACACTTGGTTGAGGAGAACTGGCCGCAGGATCGTAAACCGTCCATTTGGCGATGTAAGTCTTGCCGTCAAACGTAGTCGTAATAGTGGTCTCGCCGGGTATTCCAGTCAGCCAATTCAGCGGGTCGCTTACGTTTAGAACATTAGGAGCGGAACTCGTTACGGTGATGTTCGCGGGAGCGATGAAGCGCCTCGACTTTCCCCCGTCGCTCCAGGTTGTCCATACTTCAATGGGAACCGAAACGTTCACCGGGTAGCGTGCGCCATCGCCCGGGACGACTTGAAAACTTTCCGCGGTGACGCCCGACGGCGCAAGGGACGCCACCAGGTGCGGCCGAATGAGCACCCGCTTCTGGTCGGTCGATTCGTACATCCCTTCTAAAACGACATCGCCGTAAACTCCCGAATTCACGCGCACGGTAATGTTGCGTCGATCCGCTCCGGGAGGCCGGACTTGCACGCCCGCGGCGGTCACACCGTTAGTCCAGAATAATCGCGCCGACCAAAAATATTTGGCGGTCATAGGCCGGCCTTCGGGCTCGATCACGCGCAAAGTGAAATCGCGAATACTGGAAGCCGCGCGCAGATTTCCGGCAACTGCGGGCGGAGTAGGGGCAACCGTGGTCTCGGAAAGCCTGAAGTCAAATTCACGCGCGAGTGCATCAATCGCGTCGCGAATTGAAGCGCTGAGCGGCTTTGAGAAATGCCGGGTCCCAATCGCCTTCGGTGTTATAACCGTGCAACAGCACGATGGGAGGCCGGCGGATCGGTATTCGGATCGTGCCGACGATCAGGTCCGTGTGATCCCGCACATCTATCTTCAGCACCACCTCGACTTTGCCAGCTGCGAGGTTGACTTGATCTGCCAGGATTGCGTTGAACATGGCGTGCGCCACGGGCTTGTCCTTGCTCACGCGGGCACGCCCGTTCACCTTCCAGTGGCCGTCCTCGAACACTTCCAAACGGTCCTGGATCGGAGGTCCTTCGAGAGCACCGGAAACCATCTTCGCCTCGAGCCGAAGGGTGGCTTCGTTTGGGTAATGATCAATTTTGTCAGGCGCGATCTCGAGCCGCAGCAAAACCGGCGTGACCCCGTCCGCGATCAGCCCTCGTCCCGGAAAAAGGGCTGCCTCCGTCAGCACCTTTTCGTCGTCGGAAAAGCGGAGCGGCGCGTTGGCGTTATCATTGCCCTGTTCAATACTTGGCTTCGTCATAAGCCAGACCCACCTCATCGGGAGCGCGCAGAGTCGTTTCGATGATTGGCTCGATCGTGAGAGAGCTTTGGCGTGTGAGCGCCTGCCAAAATTGGTTTCCACACACCGTTTGCCCGACTCGCGAGTAAAAGTGATTGGTGCCCGGGCTGATGGTCTGGAACTTATACTGAATAGTCGCGAAGCCGGCGGGCGGAATGCTGTCAATCGCCGGAGGAATGGGTCCCGAAACTTCCACCACTAAATCCTTGTCGAACTCCATTTCATCAAAGCCAATGTCATACATTCTGAAGCCATACCCAGGCACGTTGCCGGAATTGGTAAAGGTGAGCGTCATGGTGACCGACTCGCCTACGGTGACTTTTGGCGGGCTGAAAATCACCCCGGATGCTATTCGCGCACCCTCCAACGGAGTGATTTCAATCCGGAAATCCCCGCCAGCATCTCCTGCCAAAACTCGCGGGTCCGCATTGAGCATCCCAAGGAAATGTCCGTCGACCGGCAGGCAAACCGTCACTCCCGCCTCGGGAATCAAGAAATCCAACGGAACGTCTGTCGACACGCTTTGGCCGTTCACCTCGATGGGCGGAGTTTTGTAATCGGGCGCGCCCGAGTCTTGGAGCGGGGTGGCGTGAAATAACCCGGGCCGGACAACCACACCCGTGAAGAAGCCGAGGAATGGCTGAGGTACTTCCGGCCCAAACTCTGTCTCACCCGGAGCGCGCACCGCAAACGTGCCTCGGGTGCGGATCCTTACTTTGTCGCCGTACCGCAACCCGATCGAGTGTAACCGATGCCAATTCGTTTTGCCGAGGCCAGGCCCAAGAAAATAATTGTCCTCTAAATATTTCAGTCGCACGTCCGGTTCGAGGAGAATGGACGTGGTGCTAAAGCCTTGAGCATGGAGTGCTGGAACCCCCGCAAGCAAAAACCAAAAAAACGCCAGGATCAGCTGCACCGACCTATGCACACAGAGTTTGCTGTTTTCCGCAAGGAATCCCCGTGCGTGCGTGTATCCTAAAGTGGGTCGTGGAGGAGTCCGCTTTTCTAACAGCTGAGGCGTACTCCGGAGGCGCGGAGCGCCGTCAGAACGTAGCCCATGGCGTTAGCCGTGGGTTCCCCGGTGCGCCGCACGCAAGCCCCGGAGGGGCGACAGAGAATCTGGCACAAGGCGCACTCCTCCAGCTTATAGCTTATCAATGGGCGCGTCCTTGGACAGGCGTGAACCTCAACCCCTTTGACTGTGCACCCGTTTGGTTTGCAGCCACTGGCGGACGGGCATGTGGGATTGTCTTCGGCGCTTGAATGATTAGCGGTTTCATCCAGTGATTCCATTGGCCGCCTTCTTCGGTGGATCGCGGAAGAAGATGAGAAAGAGTACCAACACCGCCGCGGCACCCCAGGCTGGGTAGATCCAGATGCCGTGCCAGTCGTGAGCGATCGCGCCCCGGGGTTGGGAGAGCGTATGGAACGCTTGCGACTTCCCGGCCAGCGTGCTGCCGACGAAATTACCGACGCCCCAGAGAATGAATGCGATAAAACCCTGCGCTGCACCCCGCATGCGCTCGTTGGCTTCGTCGTCCACATAAAGTTGTCCGGCGATAAAGAGAAAATCGTAGCAAACGCCGTGGAGCAGAATCGCGGCGAAAATGAGCGTTGTTCCCATTCCGATCGAGTTCACGCTCGAGGCCAGCAGGAAATAGCGCGCGACCCAGGCAAGGATGCCGATGAATATCGTCTTCTTGTAGCCGAAGTGTTTCAGCATGAAAGGTAACAAAACGAGAAAGAGGATATCCGACACCTGCGCCAGGGACATTTTTGCGGCTGTATATCTCCAACCGAGCTCGGTCACATACATGTTCATGTTGACAAAGTAAAAATACAGAGGAATGCAGATGAGAAACATGCACCCGATGAAGATTGCAAACGACGGCTTCTTTAGTAGCGCGAGGGCGTCGAGGCCGAGAATCTCACCGAGGCGAACATCCTTCCCCGTCTTCTTCGGCGGCGTGTGTGGAAGCGTCAACGAGAAGAGCCCCAGGGCAATCGAGACCGCGCCAGCCAGATAGAATTGCACCGCGGATTGTTCTCCTTTGAGGAGCAGGCTGAGCGTAACACCGCCGGCGATCCAACCGACGGCGGAGAGGGTTTTGACCAGTGGAAAGTCGCGCTTCGGGTTAGCGAGGTGGTGCAACGAGAGCGAGTTGCCGAGAGCGAGTGTCGGCGCATAGGACGCGCAATATAAAATGAGCATCGGATAAAATGCGCTGAAGGTTGTCAGCTTTGGCAGCAGGAACAGCAGCAAGCCACCCAGGATTCCGAGAAAGGCCAGCAGTTTTTCGGAGGCGAAATAGCGATCGGCAATCAAGCCCACAAAGAACGGGGAGATCATCGCCCCAATCGCAAACGCCCCGTAGGCCAGACCAATCTGCCCGCCGGCAAAACCGAGCGTCTTGCCGAGATAGGTCGCCATGCTCACATACCACGAGCCCCAAATAAAATATTGGAGGAACATGAAGCAGCTGAGCTTGATCTTGAGCGTGGTCTGCATCGCAAAGGATTAGTACGGATTGCCCGGCATTGCCTTGGACGCACCGGCGTTCCGCCGATGTCGCATTGCTAAGGTGTTCATGAATCGCCAGTTTCAGTCATGGGTGCGTTGCGTCAAGGTCGTTTTGGCGCTTCGGGATAGAGAGAGCGCCGGGATGCTCGACCTTCGGCTTGTGAGCCATGCCGGGCGAGTGTCCTAACGGATCAGCTTCGCCAGCAGAGTTTTGCCGGCCTCATTCAGCTCAGGAAAAATTTCCAACCCTTCCGCCACGGCCACAGCTTTGAGGGTGTGATCGAAAGAGAGCAACCGCGTGGCCCCGGCCAGTTTGGCCGACGCGAGCAACGTCAGATCGAAGGTGCCCACGGTTGCTTTGGGGCTGTACTTGGCGAACAGCGCAAAAGCGTCCCGACGCAGCATATCCCAATTCATCGGGTCCAAATAAAACAGACCGCTTAGTCTTTCTTGCAGTTGATTCCATTCCGGGGGTTCAGCTTCGCCGCTGACCCGTGAAAAAACATTGCGCGTCTCCAGATAAACCAAATGCGAAAGGCCCAACTGGCCTGGGTTCTGGCGCATGAACCGATCCACGGTGCCCCGGCGCGATTTCTTGTCGTCAGCCAGATCGAAGAACATTGCCTCCAGCCAGTTGGTGTCCGCAAAATTCATCGGCTGGACTGTCGGACTTCATCGGCCTGGGATTTGAAGCGGCGGCGCGGCTGATCCATAAACTCACTCCACCCGGCGCTGCGTTCACCGACGGCCCGTTCGATCAGTCCGTTGATCCACTTGTTGAGATTACCACCCGAAACCGTTTGCAGCTCTGCTTTGGGAATGGTTGGCCGAATCGTAATCGTATCTTGCACACATCCCCTGTAACACTGCGAACTACGGACTGTCAACACTCCGCGTCGGAAAAGCTCTGGCCGGCCACCCCCACGCCGATCCCGACAACATCCGTCTTACCTGAAACTTGCTGCAGCAACCGCCTTTGGAATGTCTGCAAAGGAGCTTAATCCGTCTGGACCCGCGCCCGCTTGCCAGCGATTGTGAGGTCGTCGTTTCAAGTGTTTGGTGACAACGGGCTGCGGGGAACGTCTTGTCGATGAAGCGATGGTGCGTATGAACCAGCGAACTATTTCAATTCTCGGCATGGCCTTGGTCACCGCAGTTCAGTTGCATCTGAGCGCAGCGGACGTGAGCTCTCCTGACTTTACGCGCGACGTGCGGCCGGTTCTGTCCCGACATTGTTTCAAGTGCCACGGTCCGGATGATGCGGCGCGAAAGTCGAAGTTACGTCTCGACGTTCGCGAGGAGGCGCTTCGGCCGGCAAAATCGGGAGCCCTCGCGCTCGTGCCGGGTAAACCCGCCGAGAGCGAGCTCGTGAGACGGATCTTCGAGTCCGACGAGGCGGAGGTGATGCCGCCGCCGAGCACGAAAGACCGGCTGACACTCGTTGAGAAGGAGATGCTGCGGCGTTGGATTGTTGCGGGTGCGGAATACAAACAGCACTGGGCATTCGTGCCACCGGTCCAATCGCCGTACCCGTTGGTGCGACAAACCGCGTGGCCGCGAAATGGAATCGATCATTTCATTCTCGCCCGCCTGGAAAAGGAAGGGCTCGCTCCTTCCGCATCCGCGGATCGTTATCGGCTCGTCCGGCGGGTATATGTTGATCTCGTTGGGTTGCCCCCGACGCCGGACGAGGCGGACACGTTTGTGAAGAACCGCTCGGAGGATGCCTACGAGAAACTCGTCGACGGCCTGCTCGCATCGCCGCGGTATG
Organism: Akkermansia muciniphila; assembly: GCA_945861565.1. Lineage (GTDB taxonomy): Bacteria > Verrucomicrobiota > Verrucomicrobiia > Limisphaerales > UBA9464 > SIBK01. The sequence continues at coordinate 14,760 of CAMAUY010000061.1, read as the reverse complement.
GGGAGCGTTGGGGACGGCGCTGGATGGATCTGGCGCGTTATGCGGATACGAACGGTTACGAGAAAGATCGCCAACGCACCCTCTGGCCGTGGCGGGATTGGGTCATTCAGTCGCTGAACGCCGACATGCCGTTTGACCGTTTCACCATCGAGCAAATTGCCGGTGACATGCTGCCGAACGCATCGGCAGACCAGATCATTGCCACGGGATTCCATCGGAATACGATGTTGAACGAGGAGGGCGGCATTGATCCGCTCGAGTTTCGCTTTCACGCAATGACCGACCGCGTCGGCACGACGGGTGCCACCTGGCTTGGGTTGACGGTGGGCTGCGCGCAGTGTCATACGCACAAGTATGATCCGATCCCGCACCGTGAATATTACCAGATGATGGCGTTTCTCAACAACGCGGACGAACCCGACTTCGATCTTCCCAAGCTCGATTCCGAGAAACTGCACCGCGCGAATCTCGATCTGGCTGCGAGAATGCTGGCCGAATTGCCTGGCAAGTTCCCGCTGGCAACCAACCTGTCGTCGACTCCCAATCCCGTCAGTGCCGCCGACACTCGTTCCCTGGATGTGCGTCGCCTCGAGTCGTTGGAGATGCGTTTCGCCGAATGGCTCACGCGCGAACGGGCGAGCGCGGTTCACTGGACGCCGCTGCGTCCACGGGAGGCGAAATCGAACATGCCGTTGCTGACCGTGCAGCCCGACGACTCGGTCTTCGCGAGCGGGGATATCACCAAGAGCGATACGTATGAGCTCACGTTTCGAACGGAATTGACCGGCATTACTGCGGTCCGGTTGGAAGCGCTGCCGGATGATCGCTTGCCGCGGCATGGGCCGGGGATGACCTACTATGAGGGGCCGAAGGGTGATTTCTTCATGGGAAATTTCCAACTTTTTGCTGCCGGAAAACCGGTGAAATTCGCGCGCGCGACCGAGAGTTACGCGAAGAATAATTTCGGCAAAAACGCCAGTGCGGCCTTGGCGATTGATGACGATCCGCAAAGCGGGTGGTCCACCGCCGATCGTGAGGGCGAGCGACACGAGGCGATTTTCGTGCTTTCCGAACCGCTCACCGCAGCCGGCGAGCTTCAGATCAAGATGATGTTCGGTCGACACTATGCCTGTTCGCTCGGGCGGTTCCGGATTTCCGTGACGACTCATCCCGGTGGCGCGCAGGCGCGCGACCTCTCCGAGGAAATCGGGTTGCTCCTGCAAATTCCAGAAGCTCAACTCTCTGCGGCTCAGCGGCAAATCTTGCGTGACCAGTTTCTTCTCACCACGCCTGAGCTTGCCGGCCCGAGCAAAGAGATCCAACAACTGCGGAGGCCTCCAGTGCACCCGACTACGATGGTGATGCGGGAGCGGTTGCCCGACAATCCACGCCCGACGTTCCTTCACAAGCGAGGCGAATTCCTCCAGCCGACCGAGCGCGTCGAACCGGGGGTACTTTCCGCGGTTGCGCCGTTTCCAAGCAACCTGCCGCGCAATCGCCTCGGGTTCGCGCGCTGGTTGGTCTCGACGAATAATCCGCTGACCGCGCGCGTTACCGTCAACCGCCAATGGCAGGCGTTCTTCGCCCGGGGGTTGGTGCGGTCAACGGAAGACTTCGGGTTCCAGGGCGAGTCGCCATCGCATCCGGAACTGCTCGACTGGTTGGCCGTGGAATTCATGAAGAACGGATGGTCGCTGAAGGCGTTGCACAAACTCATTGTGATGAGCGCGGCTTACCAGCAATCCTCACGCGTAACGCCGGACTTACTCTCGAAAGATTCTGAAAACCGGCTACTCGGGCGCGGACCCCAGGTGCGGATGGAGGCGGAGATTATTCGGGATGCCGCGCTCCGGGCGAGCGGCCTGCTTTTCGAAAAGATGGGTGGGCCCAGCGTTTACCCGCCGCAAACGTCGGGCGCGACGGAAATCGCCTTCGGCAGCCCGGCCTGGCCGACGAGCACCGGCGACGACCGATATCGACGCAGTGTCTATACGTTCATGAAACGCACCGCACCCTTTGCGATGTTCAATACCTTCGATGCGCCGACGGGCGAATCGTGCGTGCCGAGGCGCGATGTATCAAACACGCCGCTGCAGGCGTTAACCCTGTTGAATGACGTGTTCTTCGTCGAGGTGTCGCAGGCCATGGGCCGAATCCTCGCCTCCCAGGAGGGCTCCGTCGAGGCGCGGGTCCGCGCCGCGTTCCGGCGCTGCCTGACCCGCCCACCCACCGACGACGAAGTCGGTGTGCTCGTGAAATTCGTCGCGGTGCAGAAGCGACGGATGGCCAGCCATGAGCTCGATGCGAAACTCATCGCGGGCGAGGGTCCGGGTGACCTCGTCGAACGTGCCGTTTGGACCGCGCTGGTCCGCGCCATACTGAATTTGGACGAGATGATTACGAAAGGATAGGCCATGAACCCGCTGCAACAACACTGCCTCGATGTCACGCGCCGCCACTTCCTTCGCGACTGCGGTGTCGGTCTGGGAAAGATTGCGCTCGCCGGATTGCTCACCGACTCGCTCGCCGGGCGGGTGCGGAGTGCCGATGGGACTGCGATCCACCCGTTGGCTCCGCGAAAACCGCACTTCCCGGCCAAGGCCAAGCGCGTCATCCATCTCTTCATGGCGGGCGCACCCAGCCAGCTTGAGTTGTTCGACAACAAGCCAGAGTTGGCGAAGCTCGAAGGGAAGCCCTTGCCACCCTCCGTCATCGGCGGACAGCGTTACGCGTTCATCCGGCCCGATGCTGCGGTGCTCGGCCCGCGTTTCAAGTTCTCGAAGCACGGGAAGTCCGGGGCGGAGTTGTCCGAGATGTTGCCGCACCTCGCAAACGTGGTGGATGACATCTGCCTGGTGCGCTCGGTGCATACGGACCAGTTTAACCACGCGCCGGCTCAGATCTTCTTCAACACCGGTTTTTCACAACCGGGCCGGCCTAGCATCGGTTCGTGGGCGCTGTACGGATTGGGTGCCGAGACGCAGAACCTGCCCGCCTTCGTCGTGATGAGCACCGCCGGCGGGTTGAGCGGCGGATCCGCCCTGTGGTCGAGCGGCTTCCTGCCGACTCTTTACACAGGTGTGCGCTTCCGCAATCAGGGGCCACCCATCCTCAATGTGAACAGCCCTTCCGGCGTGGATGCAACCCTGCAGCGCGACACGTTGGACGCGGTCGCAACCCTCAATCAGCGCCGTCTCGTTGAGGTAGGCGACCCGGAAATCTCCACCCGCATTGCCGCTTACGAAATGGCATTTCAACTCCAAACCTCGGCACCCGAGCTGATGGATTTGAAGCGGGAAGGCAAGGAAACACTCGAGCTCTACGGCTGCGATCCAGAGAAACCATCCTTCGCCCGTGCCTGCCTGCTCGCGCGCCGGATGATTGAGCGCGGGGTCCGCTATGTAAACATTTACCACGAAGGCTGGGATGCGCATAGCGACGTGGCGGGCAACGTAAAGAACAACGCCGGGGCGACCGACCGGGCGAGCGCGGCGCTCGTCACCGATTTGAAGCGCCTCGGCCTGCTCGACGATACGCTGGTTATTTGGGGGGGCGAATTTGGACGAACACCGATGGTTGAATCGAATACCGCACTCGGCCGCAGCCAGGGGCGCGATCACCATCCTCAAGCCTTCACGATTTGGATGGCAGGCGGTGGCATCCGATCCGGGTTGAGCTATGGCGCGACGGATGACCTCGGATTTCATGTCGCGGAAAACCCGGTGCACGTTCACGACCTGCAGGCAACGCTCCTTCATTGCCTTGGCTTAAACCATGAGAAGCTCACCTACCATCTCGCCGGCCGCGACTTTCGCCTGACCGACGTGCATGGCCAGGTTGTCAACGCCTTGCTGGCGTGAGTCATCCGGTTTGCGATCACCACATCTTGATATCGGTCATGTTGGTTAGCGTTTGATACTTTCGCCACACAACGTGGCCGTCGGCGTAGAGTTGATTGATACCTTCCTGCCGCTTAATCGTATGCGGGGCAAAGGAAGCGTAGGTGTAGATATCGGGTTGGCCCTTGGGGCCGCTCCAGGCATAATCCTGGGCGATGCGGGTGGTGCTGGGCGCGGGGTCCTTCGCCCGCTTGCCCGGGCCGAATCGGCCTCGGGGCTCGTTGGCATAGAGGAAGTAGCCGATCCACCAAAAATCGCCGGCAACAATGTGACTTTCTTTTTCCGCGTAATGCCCCCCGGCCCAGACTGCTTCATTCGGGCACCAAAGGGCACGCCGGGCTCCCCCGAGATATAACTTTACGAGAGTATCATGAATCGAGCTGGGAAAAATCAGATGGAAGGAACCCAGGCCGCCTAAACCATCGCTCGGCGGATACGTATCGGCGCTGTCATCGGCATACATGTGCATTGCCAGGCCCACTTGCCGGAGGTTGCTGGTGCACGCCGAACGTTTGGACCGTTCTTTCGCCTTCGCGAGACCGGGCAACAACAGTCCTGCCAGAATCGCGATGACGGCGATGACGACGAGCAGCTCAATCAAGGTGAAACCCGACTTGCTGAGCCTCGAGGCGCTGAGTGAACGCAGACGGGTTTTATCGAGGTTCGAATACGACAGTGGGATGGCATTGTCTTTCATGGTGTATCTCCACCGTTCGAACTTGGATTGCATCGGTGCCCGGTGAAGGCGTTTTGAATTGGTATCATTTCCCCGCCGTGATTCAAGCCTTATTCCGTTGACCTTTCGGAAAATTGAGGAAACAGTCCGACCCAATGTTCAGACGGGATCGCTGCAAAGCCCTGCGGGCGCAGGTCTGGCTCGCACTTTTTTGTGCTCCGTTGATCAGCATCGCCCAGGGGTATTCCCCGAACGAGGCGCCGCGACACATGACGCTTTCCTCCGGCCTGCAGGTTCAATTGGTTGCGGGCGAGCCGATGATCGCGCAGCCGGTTTGCATCGAGTTCGATGATCGCGGACGCCTTTGGGTCGTCCAGTACCTCCAATATCCGAATCCCGCGGGACTAAAGCGCTCGGTCGTGGATCGATGGTCGCGCACTCTTTACGACCGCGTTCCCGAGCCGCCACCTCACGGGCCAAAGGGGGCCGACCGCATCACGATTCTCGAAGTCACCCATGGGGATGGCCGTACCGACCAAGCGCACGACTTCGTCAACGGGCTCAACCTCGCCAACGGCCTCGCGTTCGGACACGGCGGGATATTCGTCCTGAACGTGCCGTATCTGCTCTTTTACCCGGACCGCAATCAAGACGACATTCCGGACAGCGATCCGATTGTCTGCCTGACGGGATTCGGGATGGAAGACGCCCATTCGATTGCCAACTCGCTGACGTGGGGGCCGGACGGCTGGCTGTACGGCTGCCAGGGGAGCACGGTTACCGCGCACATCCGGGGTCTTGAATTTCAGCAAGGAATCTGGCGATACCATCCGTTGACGCACGCGTTCGAACTGTTTTGCGAAGGCGGAGGAAACTCCTGGGGCCTCGATTTTGATTCCGAGGGTGAACTCATTTACAGCACCAACCTTGGCCCGTATCGCAACCTTCACGGAGTGCAGGGCGCGTACTATTGGAAAAGCTTCGGTAAACACGGTGCGCTCCATAATCCGTATGCCTTCGGCTACTTCGATCACATTCCACACACCAACTTCTTGGGGGGGCACGTGACCGATGGCGGCATTATTTACCAGGGCACCAATCTGCCGGCGCGTTTTCAAGGCCGTTACCTTTGCGGGGACCTGCTGGGTCACGGCGTGCAGTGGCACGAAATGTATCGGCGAGGGTCGACGTTTACTTCCTCACATGGCGGCTACCTACTCGAAGCAAATGACAAATGGTTCGCTTCCACGGATCTAACGATGTCGCCGGACGGTGCCGTGTATGTCGCCGATTGGTTCGACCCGCGCACGGCGCATCCCGACCCCGATGCGGACTGGGACCGGAGCAATGGGCGCATTTATCGCATCTCGGCATCCGGCAGCATGCCCGCCGCCATTCCTGATCTCCGGAAATACTCCACGCCGCAACTCATCGCGCTGCTGGGGGGACGCAATGATTGGATGGTGCGCAAGGCCCGTCGCTTGCTTGCAGACCGCCGGGATCCCGAGGCGATTCTTCCGCTGCGTTCGCTCGTGATGGAAACCAAGGAAGGCTCGGTCGCGCTGCAAGCGTTGTGGGCGCTCGACGTCAGTGGCGGATTCAATGAGGAGTTTGCTGCCAAGACGCTCAACCATCGCAGCGCGCCGGTTCGAAAATGGACTGTTCGCCTCTTGGGGGACGAGAAGCGGGTGTCCCCTACCATGGCCGGTCGCCTGGCCGCGCTGGCGAAAACAGAACCGGATATTCGGGTGCGGGCGCAACTCGCTTCCTCCGCCCAACGCCTGCCCGCCGAAGCCGCGTTGCCAATCCTTGAAGCCCTGTTGATTCGTGATATCGACGGAGGGGATCCCTACGTGCCGTTGTTGTTGTGGTGGGCCGTCGAGCGCCACGCCGTGAGCGCCTTGCCGGCAGTGGTGGCATTCTTCGTAACACCGGCGGCTGGGAAATCGGGGCTTGTGCGTGACGTGCTCCACGAGCGACTGATGCGTCGATGGACCGCCGAGGGAAGTCCGGCGACCTACGATGCGTGCGCGCGGCTGCTTGCCAGCGCGCCGGACGCTGGGCAGCGCCATCGTCTGCTGGCAAGCTTAGAGCAAGGGTTTCACGACCGTCCGGTGGGCTCGGTCAAATTTGGCTCGGGCGGACTGTTTGCCAGTACCGCCGTCGCGGAGGTTCAGACCCATGTCACTCAAAATCACACCGAGACGGTGCCCCCCTCGTTGTCGGCTCAACTCGAATTGCTCTGGCATGACGACACCCGAGATCCGGTGCTCATCCGAGTCGCGGCCCGTCTGGGAAATCCGGCAGCCTGGGTCCGGGCACGCGCGCTCCTGGCGGACACTCAGGCCCCGTCCGAACTCCGCGGTAGCATGGTTCAACTGCTGGGCGAACTCGGCGATCCGTCCGACGCGGGACGATTGCTCACGCTCATTGGAGATGCGCCCGAACCCCTCCAACTCCGGGCGCTGGATGCCTTGTCCTCGTTTGATCTTCCGGAGATTGCTCCTCAGTTGCTCGACCGTTACCCGACATTCGGCGATCGTTTGCGTGGACGTGTCCGCCAGGTATTGCTGAGCCGCAAGCATTGGGCGCGGGCAGTTTTGCGCCAGGTGAACGCCGGCCGAATGGCCGTCGCCGATTTTTCGGTTGAACAACTTCGCGTTGTTGCCCTGCACGAGGACCCGGAACTCAACGACTGGGTGCGCCAGCATTGGGGCAGTATCGGCCGGGGTAGCGGCGAGGAAAAACTGGCCGAAATGCGCCGACTCAACAACGATCTCAACGCGGGTCGGGGAGATCTCTCGCGCGGCCATGCGATTTTCGTGCAGGCGTGCGCTGTTTGCCACGTGTTGTTCGGTGAGGGCGGAAAAGTGGGCCCTGATCTGACGCATGCCAACCGCCCGGATCGCGAATTCCTGCTTGGGAGCATCGTGGACCCGAGTGCGGCCATCCGAAAAGAGTATCTGGGCTATGAGGTCGAGACCAAGGATGGTCGCATCGTTTCTGGAGTGATCGCCGAACAATCCGGTGGCAACGTCACGCTTGCCCTCAGCACGGGCGAACGTACGGTGGTTTCACACGCCGAGATTCTGTCGCTCCGCGAGTCGACGGTATCCATGATGCCGGAGGACTTGGTGAAACAATTAAAGCCTCAAGAATTGCGCGACTTATTTAGCTACCTTCAGAGCACCCAACCGACTTCCGCAACGCCGTGAAAAGAAGAGCTATGAAAAGAAGTATCACGTTCTTGAGTCTGAGCCTGCTGGCGGCAAACGCCTGGCTCGTCGCCGCCGATGCGCCCCGCGCCTACAAGAACACGCTGACGCCTATCCAGCGACCCCAACCACTGCTGGGCGATCATCCGGAATGGGTCGAACCGATCCGTGAAACCAATCGTTGGGAGGCACCTGCCATTGTAAACGACCCGGATGCCGATCTCCACGTGCGCGCCTGGCGGTGGAGTTACAACGCTCGGGGCATCATTGAGATGCCAAATCATCTCCGCGCCAGCCAGACGGCGATCATCATGGTTCATCCCTGGGGCATTGATGATGGCCAGGGCTGGAACACACCCGAACCAGCGGGTGTCGCCGACTTTTGCACCCCCGAGAAAAACCATCTTGCGGCGAAGCACACGCGCGGAGTGATTGATCCATTCCACAAATCGCTGCGCGGCAAAGTCGGGGCCATTCTTTATAGCCTGCCGGGCAATTGCGATCCCATCCGTCGCAAGCTGTACCGGTCGTTCACGCACAACCCGGATCGGAGCGAACGCCAGCAAGGTGCGCGGGAACTCGACGCAACGCTGCGCGGTTTCAAGTACCGTGGAGAACCTCTGGTGACCGAGCTCACCCTATCGAGCGACAAACCGGTCGTGGATTATTTCAGGCAATTCCCGGGCCTGGATGCCTCGGACCGCTACAACAATGCAAACTTTTGGAAACTGCCGATTCCGGTCACGCAGGATCTTCAGGTTCACCCGGAGGATGTGGTGATCTATGACGGCGAGGGCTACGAAAAGTTACGGGTGTTTCTCCAGCAGCAGGGCATCCGGCATGTGCTGCTTACGGGTTACGCAACCGACATGTGCTACGCGCGCACCTGTGCTGGCTACGAAAATCTCTCGAAGCACTTCAACGTCTTCCTGGTCGGCGACGCCACGCTGGCGACGTTTCCAGCGCACGACACTCCGCGGTTCGCGACGAGTGCGCACATCGCTTTTGCTTCGCTTAACCAGCTCGTTACACAGATTTCATGGATACACTATGAGCCCAACGCGAAGCCGAAGTGAAGGCCGGGGGAGGCCCTGCCGTCCTGCCGCCGGTTTTCACCGCCCGATCGGATGAATCACCAGATCGCGCGCATCGAGACCTTCCTGGTCAATTATCGGCCCGTCCGTTACTTCAAGTTTCTGGAAGGGCCGAAAGGAATTCCTCCGCGCCGCCCGACTGTGGTGGTGAAGATCACCGCGGAGAATGGAGGGGTAGGTTGGGGACAAAGTGTGCCGGCGCACCGTTGGAGTTACGAGACGCACGAAACGGTGCAATCCACGATTGCCCACTACTTGTCGCCGGAACTGCTCGGGATGGACCCATTTGACGACGAGGCCATTCAAGCCGCGATGCAACGAATCATCGCGCCGTCGTTTTCGACCGGACAGCCGATCTGCAAGGCGGGCATTGATCTGGCTTTGTTCGATCTGACTGGAAAGCTGCTGGGACAAACCGCCGCCCAACGTTGGAAGCAAGCGGGGCGTGGTTCGATTCCGCTGAGTTGGACGGTCAACGTGCTGAGCCTGGCGGAGGCAGAAAAAGCGGTCAGCGAAGGACTGGCGCGTGGGTATCGGAGTTTCAACGTAAAAGTCGCGCCGGATGCGCGATTTGATCTTGAGTTGTGTCGCCTGGTCAAGCGGCTCGTGCCGGACGGTTTTCTCTGGGCCGACGCCAACGGCGGGTATACCGAAGTGACCGCCCTGGAGATCGCCCCAAAACTCGCTGACCTCGGTGTGCCGGTGCTCGAACAGCCGCTGCCAGCCAATCGGCTTGCGAGCTACCAGCGACTCAAGCAGCAGGGCGCTTTGCCGATCATTATGGACGAGGGCGTCGTGTCCTCGATCGAACTCGAAGAATTTATCCAGCTGGGTTTGCTCGACGGCGTGGCGATCAAAGTAGCGCGTTGCGGCGGCCTCGGCGACGCGCGCCGACAGGTGACGATTCTGCAGAACGCCGGGCTGCTATTCCTCGGCAGCGGGTTGACCGACCCGGACCTATCGCTGGCGGCATCTCTGTCGTTGTTTGGCGCGTATGATCTCCAGTATCCTGCGGCACTGAATGCGCCGCAATTCCTGGAAGGGTGCATCCTTCGGAAGCCATTCGAAGTGGTCGATGGCGCACTGACCGTTCCGACGGGCCCGGGACTTGGCGTGGACGTGGATGAAGCCCGACTTACCGATGCTTTATGAACCCTATCCAACTTGGAATTGATGCTCGACCTTCTCCCGATCGGAAGGCGGCTTCGACGCTTCCGCGCAGGCAATTTCTCCGCAATTCGGCACTGACGATTGGCGCCACGGCGCTCAATCCCGGGTCGCTGTTCTCCGCGGAGTCATCGTCGGCACCCGCCCCGCAAAAAAAGGCGTTGATTGCGATCACCCTCGATCTCGAAATGGCGCGCAATTTCCCGCGCTGGGAGGACTCCCACTGGGACTACGAGAAAGGCAACCTGAATGCCGAGGCCAAGCGATACGCGGTCGAGGCGGCGCGCCGGGTCAAAGCGCACGGCGGCAGGATTCACTTCTTCGCAGTGGGCCAGGTGTTCGAGCAGGAAAACGTTGACTGGCTGAAGGAGTTAAACCTGGACGGCCATTCCATCGGAAACCACACGTACGACCACGTCAATGTTCTCGCGACCAAACCCGAGGACGTTCAGTTTCGCTTCAAGCGTGCGCCTTGGCTGATCGAGGGTAAGACTTCGGCGCAGGTGATCCGTGAAAATATTCAGCGTTGCACCGATGCGATGCGCACTCGCCTCGGGTTCAGCCCGGCGGGGTTTCGTACGCCGGGTGGATTTGCGGATGGCCTGAATGGCCGCGCCGACGTGCAACAGATGATGCTCGACCTCGGGTTCAAGTGGGTGAGCTGCAAATACCCGGCGCACCCCTACGGCAATCCCGGCGAAGCCGCGACCGCCGAAGTGCTCAACGGAATTGTTAAGGCGCAATCGGCCGCCCAACCCTTCGTGTATCCGAGCGGTCTCATGGATATCCCGATGAGCCCGATTAGCGACGTCGGCGCGTTTCGCAATGCGCGCTGGAAGCTGGACGATTTCCTGCGCGCCGTCCGGCTCGGCGTCGAATGGGCCATCGAGCACCGCGCCGTGTTTGATCTGCTCTCGCATCCCTCGGTGCTGTACCCGAGCGATCCCGAATTCAAGACCATCGAATTGGTCTGCGAACTCGTCAAGAAGGCGGGCGACCGTGCGGCGATTGTCGACCTCGACACTCTCGCGAAGCGAACCGCCGCCCAGCCCCGATAAATCGGCGATGGATTTTTCGCCGACTAACTCAGTAAATGTTTGGTGGCAGGGGGCGCGCGAGGACGACGCGGAAGCCAGAGTACCGCTCCTGGTCAAACTGCTTGATGCTGGTGGATCGGTTGGCGGAACGGGAATGCCAGCCTTCATTGAACCAACTCCCGCCCCGGGAGACCCGGTACACTCGGTTAGTGGGACCGGCAAAATCCGTGATGTGACCGCCCGGGAGCGGGCTGAAGTGCCCGTTGGAAACCCACTCGAAAACATTGCCATGCATGTCATGGAGGCCGAAAGCATTGGGTGCGTACTGTTCCACGGGAACGGTTCCCGTGGATGGGTCCTGGTCGAAGCGAATGATCCCACCGGTGCGGCCGTCGTGTTCCCAACCCCAGTTGAAGTTGGCCATCGATTTCCGAAGGGTCCATCCGAACGAGTAGGGGGTGGTCGTTGCAGCCCTGCACGCGTATTCCCATTCCATCTCCGTGGGCAGGCGGTAAACCATTCCCGGCGGAAGCCTTCCCGCCGCTTCTTCGAGAGCGGTCAGCCGGTCGCAATAGTTGGTCGCCATGTGCCAGCTCACCGAGTCGACGGGGCGACTCCGGTCTTCCGCGAATCCATTGCGGGTCGAAAAGAAGCTGGGGTTTGCATCCATGACAGCGAGGAATTCACCCTGGGTCGTTTCGTGACGGGCGATCCAGAACGCTTGCGTCAGGGTTACCTCCGTCTCCGGTCCATCGTCTTCGTCTCGATTCGCCTCGGTTGGAGCGCTGCCCATCGTGTAGGTACCGGGGGGAATCCACGCCAGGTTCGACGACGGTGCGGGCGGAGGGATGACATGTTCGAGCCGGAAAAAAGCGAGCGCCGCACCCTGCGGAACATTGTTGGTGTCGAGCGGCACGAGGTATTCCGTGGATTCTCCGGGCCGGATGTCCAGGAGCCTGCCAAATCGCAGGCTCGCAACGTCCGTCGCCCCTCGGAGGTAGAGCATCCCCGTCGCATTGTCATTGGTACAGACGAGCCAGAACTGGTTGGTTTCCTGTAGTATCGCCAACTGCGGGGCTGCCATGCCGCGAAGGGTTGCGCCGACTGTGGCACATCCGGCGGCCATCCAAATTGCCACGCCTCTCGCGAGGCGAGTGGAGACGTGGCGAGACTTCATCGTTTGGGCCAACCGGCCCGAGGGCATGCAGATCGGCGGATTAGCCCGCCCGTCGAATTCACCGGGGCAAACGGATCTATAACGTGACAGGCTTAATATCATATAGACTTACCGCTGAAAAGGCATTCTTGGATCGGTTGTTTATGCAGTGGGATAGTCCGCTTCCGCAGTTGTGCTATGAAGGCGCTCCGTTTTCATGAGCACAGGGTGGGTCCATTTTGGTTAGCGCTGACGCATTGAGTAGCCCTGAGATTCGGTGCCAGAAAATCGCCCGCTTTCAACTGTCAACCGATCGCATTCACTCGCAGGTCTCGCATCACACTAATGCCCGGCAACGGGACTCCCCGAATCGGTCGTGCTCCATCCTTGCGTCGCGCTCCAAAGCGGTCTCGATGTCGAATGAACATTTCGTTCACAAAATCCTTCGATCCGAGAATCACGCCGTCCGTCAAATGCCGCACTCGCAGCCGCAACACCTGACCCAGCCCAAGCTCTCCTCCACGTGCCAGTTCTGCCCTTATCGCCTCGGGATCCAATACCACCTTGTCACTTCGATTCGCCGATCCCCCCGTCACAAACAACAACATCCGGTATTCCGCGGCGCCCTTCGCCCAATTCGTTTCCACCAAGAAACTCAGTAGCCCCTGGCGCATTGTTGCCACTCCGTTCAACGCCGCCGCATAACCACAGAATCGATACTCCTTGGGATCCTTCACCAATCCCGCCCGCACCGGATTCAAATCAATGTAGGCCGCCACCGTCCGAGCGGCGCGCCGTGAGTCTTCCACCAATACGCTCGTAAACCGCTCTGCCCACAACGTTCCAAATCGTCCCGTTGTCTTGTTGTACCATCGGCTAAAGCGCTGCTTGAACTCCTTCATGAAGGCAGACACGTCCCCCATTCGACCCACCACCGAATCTCGAATATCCAAATCAATCTTCCCCCGCAGCTTCAGGCTTTCCTGCGCCAATACCGTTGGGATTCCCTTCTTGCCATAGAACGCCGCCATTTTGGCCAGGAGTTGCTCATCGGAAAGCTCGACCCGAACTGGTATCCGCAAGAGCAGATGGAAGTGATTGGACATCACGCAGTAGGTGATCACCTCGACACCGCAGAATTCGGCCAATTTCCCGAGGAGTCCGACCAGCTTTTCCTTGCCCAGATCATCGAGCAGCATCTGCCCGCCCACGACTCTCGATATGCAATGATACACTGCGGTCGCCCCTTCGATTTTGATCCGTGCCATTCTCATAAAGATTCTCTTTAACAAATGTCGCTTCAACTCATGCCAAACCGGAGACCGAATGTCAACAACATTGAACCTGTCACTTTATCGAGGAACGGCAGAAGCGAAAGCTGTCTTTGAATGTTTTGGCAGAGCGGGCAGGTCTATCCCGCCAGATGGTGAGTTACGTCGAGCAGCAGGAGCGGAATCCAACGCTCGACACTTTGTTGCGTCTCGCGGCAGCGTTGGACATAGAGCTTGAAGATTTAATCAAGCGGGCTCGTGGCGCCGCTTCAAAACCGAAGGCCCCCTGACTTTCTTTTCTCACGGCATGGTAGAATGACGGGATGACCCAAGTCCGTCTTCCCCGTTTCCAACGCGCTCCCGGTGTCGCACGCATTCAGTTGACCGAACGCGACCGAGAGATTCTTCAGCAGGTGCATTGGCACCGGTTTCTTCGTTCGTCCCACGTGGTCTCATTGATCGGTGGCAGCCGACAGCACGTCTTGCGTCGGCTCCAATTGCTCTACCACCACGGATATCTGGAGCGACCGCGTGCGCAGATCGACTACTTCCACCAGGGCGGCTCGTGCGCCATCGCCTACGGACTTGGCAACAAGGGCGCTGCCCTCTTGAAACGTGAGTTAACGATTCCATTCCACCGGTTGGATTGGGGGGCCAAGAATCGGGACACCGGCAGGGTGTTCCTGGAGCACGCATTGATGATCAGCGACATCATGGTGGAATTGGAACTCGCGTGTCGCCGGCATGGACACGTGCGATTGCTCACCGCCGACGAACTGCCGCTGCCCGAAACCGCTCGCTGTCAACGCGAGCCGTTTCAGTGGAACGTGAGGCTGACCAACGGGAAGAAACTCGGCGTCATCCCCGACCAAGTGTTCGGCCTGGAATTCACCGGTTCCGGAGGCAAGCCTACCCGCGCCTTCTACTTCTTGGAAGCCGACCGGGCTACGATGCCCGTGATCCGACAGAACCTTTCACAGTCGTCGTTCTACCGAAAGATGCTCGCCTACGAGGCGACCTGGACGCAGAACCTTCACCGTTCCCGCTTGGGCTTGCACCGCTTCCGGGTGCTCACGGTCACAAGCAGTCCCGAGCGCGTGAAGTTGCTTCAAATTGGTGGAGAGAGAATTGGGCAAATCATGCATCATGAAAGCCATTAAAAATTCTTCTCTCAAATCCCGCCGCAAATTCGACGAAACCTTCAAGCGCGAAGCGGTCAATAACTGGCTCGCCAGCGGCAAGTCC
>CAMAUY010000060.1 GCA_945861565.1 Akkermansia muciniphila | reverse complement strand
CCGCGGGGGCGAAGCGCCTCTTCCACGCAAAGAGTCGGCCGGGGCTGAGCCCCAGTTCTTCGGAGACGACATCGGCGGACTTGCCGCTGGCGAGCCAGTTATTGACCGCTTCGCGCTTGAAGGTTTCGTCGAATTTGCGGCGGGATTTGGGAGAAGAATTTTTAATGGCTTTCATGATGCATGATTTGCCCAATTCTCTCTCCACCAATTTGAAGCAACTTCATTAGCGCCTTCACCGTCACTGCCACGTAGCTCTTCGCCAAATGGAAGTGGGGCAAACACCCCCCGACATCGCTTCAATTTCTGGCGGGTGCACCACTCTTATGGGCAGATGCCCGAACACCGGGGCCGCCATTCTGGGTGGTCCATCTACTCGTTTAGCGCGCGATTGATGTCGTCGGTTTCTCCGAGCATTGCCAAGTAATCATAGTTGCCGGGGCCGCAGCTTTGTTCCAATTGCCACACAATGCGCTGGGCCTGCGTCTCGGTTTCTCTGGGGCCGCGACGATAGAAGGGTTTGCCTTCGTGTCCGAAGGTGAACTGCTGAGGGCATTGCTCGGCTCGCACTCCGCCAAATACGCGAGCGGCTTTTTTGTAGTTCGCATGCGAGGAAAAACCCAAGCCTTTGGAGTACTGGACCGCTTGCTCTACCAGTTTGCGGGCACACCCAGGTTCGGTGGGAACTAAGGGAAAACGCGACTGGTAATGATCGCGAATACGGTGACGGTAATCAGCCGCATCGCAGTCTTCATAGACGGCCAATTTTGCTCCCAGACAGAAAACGTCGATTAGAAAAATACCCGCTTCGACTCGGGCTCCACCAGACCTGAACCGGGCGAGGATGACCCAGCCAATGCCTTGGGTGAAAAGGTCCGCTGGCCAGAAAGCCTCATGGGTTGGCCGTGGAACGGAACGGTTGAGCTCATCTGTCATGAGCGGAGACTACGGCCGCCGGAGCCCGCCCTCCAGTCTCGGATTGCTCACGGACGTCGACGGGATTGAGCTTACAAGGTCGGTTTTGAATTGCCCGCGGACCTCTGTTTCACCCGAAAGTGCCTCGCGAACGGGCCCCAACACTCGCCTACTGGAATCCCTCAAGCCGGATTTGGGACGTTCCCAAACACCAGTAAACGACCCTGGACGTCTGGGGACTTTTTATCACTAGGCTTTAGCACTTTTACGCTGAAGTTGCGTAAGTGATTGAAGAAGAACCGTGGTGGCTGGGGCCGGAATCGAACCGGCGACACGCGGATTTTCAATCCGCTGCTCTACCAACTGAGCTACCCAGCCTCACGGGTCGGGAACTGTAGCGTAGGTCCAGATCCCGTTGGCAAGGGGTTTCTATCCGTAGTTTCACCGTATCCCAATGGTGACATCCCAGCTTTGACCAGCGACATTCCGCTCCGTGTCCACGACACCTCTCATTCGCCTCGACCTGCCCGGAGTTCCGAAATTGAAAAGCGGCAAAGTCCGCGAAGTGTTCGATCTCGGTGACCGCCTCCTCTTCGTCGCCACCGATCGCATCTCGGCCTTCGATTGCGTCATGCCCAATGGCATCCCACGCAAGGGTGAAGTACTGACTCAGCTCTCCGATTTCTGGTTCGACCTGACGGACTCCTGGCTGCCGAATCATCGCCTCGCCCGGGCCACGGATCCGCTGCCGCCCGTACTCCAGCCGTTCGCTGAAGCGCTGGCAGGTCGGAGCATGATCGTTAAGAAAGCCCGTCCGCTCGCCATCGAATGCGTAGTCCGTGGTTACCTCGCCGGATCTGGATGGAAAGAGTATAGGCAGTCGCAGACGGTCTGCGGTATTCGTTTGCCACCCGGGTTGCTGGAATCCAGTGAGTTGCCGGAGCCCATCTTCACTCCGGCCACCAAGGCCGAGACCGGTCACGACGAAAACATTCCGTTCGCTGAAGCGGCGGCGATCGTCGGTCCCGAGGTCGCCGCAGCGGTACGCGACCAGAGTTTGAAGCTGTACGCCTTTGCACGTAATCACGCCCGACGACGCGGCATTATAATTGCGGACACCAAGTTTGAGTTCGGAATGTTCGAGGAAAAACTCCTACTGATCGATGAGGTTTTGACACCGGATTCCTCGCGGTTTTGGCCAGTCGACCTCTATCACGCTGGGCAAAACCAAACGAGCTTCGACAAACAGTTCGTTCGCGACTATCTGGAATCCTTGCCCTGGAATAAGACTCCGCCTGCTCCCGCGCTGCCGGCCGACGTGGTCGCGAAAACTCAGGCCAAATACCTCGACGCTTTTGAACGTCTCACGGGTCGTCGCCTTTAGTCCCATGACACCCCGGGGCGGCGGATCACACCCAATCGCTCCATGACGTCTCGTTGGTATCGATTGCTCTCCGGTTCTCGGAGCCTGCCCCTGCTGCTGCTGGCGCTGGTGCTCAGTGCCGCGGCGATTTTCGCCTCCGTGCGGCGGCGCGGTCCGCAACGGTTTGTTCCGCGGCCCAATGGCTCCTCGGTGGGTATTTTCAGACTGACCCTACCGATGCCTCAGACCGCAACTCCCAACACCGGCCTTAATTCAATCGCCCAGCATCGCCTGGTTCCCCCGTACTGGTCTCTCACCCGATTCCTTGACACTCTTCCGCGAGGTATTGCCGTTGCGAAATCAGCCTACGACCAACCCTACAGCCAGTTCGCTCCGAACAACTCGGTCGGAATCTGGGTCGGTGAGCGGTTTCTCATGGCACCGACCGGCACCGTTTCATTCACATCTATCGCCCAGGTCGACTTGATCGCCACGAACGGATTCCGTTTTCCAGTGACTCCGTTATCGGGACAGCCGACCCGGCGGTGGAACCACGGGCGGACCGTGATCGATTTCTTTTCCGGGCCCGCGTTTCCGAGACGACAGCGCACCTTTGAAATCGAGCTGCACGATCGGAATCCTGCGAATCCACCCATCCGCCAGACCGTTGCGAATCCCTTCTGGAAACCGGTCACCGATTGGATCCCTGCCCCCCTCCCATGCCGGCAATCAATCCTGGGTACACCGGTGTCACTCACCCGGTTCGATCCACTGACCCTCGATGGATTGGTGCAGACCAATGCGTTTCAGCCCGTCTTCGAGATTGGCGAAGCAACTGACGGAACCCGCCATTGGCGTCTGGGGAAATGGGAACTATCCGATGCCACAGGTAACTGGGGTCCCATTCTGGATCCAGCCGAACCTGCATGGCGGGTGACCGCTCAATTTCTTCGCGAGCTGCGCGGCAATTTTGAGAGCCACGAGATTTGGGCCACGAACTTGCCCGCATTTCCAGGCCCGGGCGAATTCCAGCTTGTCAACACCCCGGTTACCATCGGTGGTCACCCATTTCGTATCATCGCGCTCGCCGGCCCCGGCAAGTACGACGTTCGCCACGATCTGCTCCGCACACTCTCCGCCGAACCTGCCGCCGGATTCTCGTTGTCCCGATTCCGCCCTCTCGTCGGCACCCAGGGAGTCGCTGAAATGTCCATCGCGTCACCCGCACCGTTTGTCCTCATTCGCTGCCTGGAAAACCCAGTCGATTCCCTCATCGACCAACCTCTGGGCGTGCGCCTCCGGGGGACGGACGGAGCGGAGGTCATCACGACGGAGCGATTCCGTGGTGACGCCAACGGGGTACGCTGCTATCGACTCCCAGTCCCGACCGATGCGGTGATCCGGTCCTTGGAACTGCTCTTCCCCACGCCGAGGGAAGTTGACTTCACGGTGCCACCACCGCGGTGAAGCCGGTTTGGAACTTGCTCGGAACACCGATCCGCGGCCCCGGCGTCGATGTGCCCTGTTGCAGCGGCCCGTGGAGCCGATCTAATGCTTGCGAATCGGATGGCTGAGGTTGGCCTCCCTACAGTCAACCAGCCGATGGGAGTGGAGTTCGATCAGAACGAAGGTTCTCAAACCCCACCCCCGGCACGGATCAGCCGAGCGATTTCGAAGGCGACATCGAGTGCTGCCTTGGCCTGGTCACCGCTGACCCGGGGGGTCTGCCGTTCGCGCACACAGTCCACAAAATGGGCGAGCTCAAGCTTCAGCGGCTCTTCCTTGGTAATCGGCACCGGTTCCCGGACAATGCGTTTTCCGGCAAATTCGCTGACAATGGTGGATTCCTTCGCGAGGAGCAGTTTCTTGAAGAGAGACGATTCGGATTCGCCGTCCCGAGCGAGCCGGTAGAGGAATCCCTCTTGAGCCCGGTAATCCAGCGAGATATAGGCCGGTTGAGATCCACCGCTGAAGACGCGGATTTTTCTCATGCGCTCCGGGCTGATCCGGCTAGCGGTCAAATTTGCGACGCACCCATTGGCAAAGCGGAGGCGGGCATTCGCGATGTCCTCGCTCTCGCTTAACACCGGGATGCCCACGGCATCGATCTGGACAATGGGCGACTTTACAAAGGCCATGACCACGTCGAGATCATGGATCATGAGATCGAGAACCACTCCGATGTCCGTGCTGCGCGCCGGGTAGGGAGATAGCCGGTGACATTCAATGAAGCGCGGCGAGGTAACCACCTGTTCCAGGTAGCCATAGACCGGATTGAAGCGCTCGACATGACCCACTTGAAGGATCAGTCCCCGGTCACGGGCCAACGTCACGAGTTCGCCCGCCTGGTCGGCCCGATCCGTCATGGGTTTTTCAACCAGCAGATGTTTCCCCTGTTTCAGCAGATGACGGGCGAGTTCAAAATGGGTCGAAGTCGGGGTCACGACGCTGAGGGCGTCGGTGGCGGCGGCGGCTTCTTCCACCGACACGAAGGCGCGCACCCCATTTTTTGACGCGTGAAGTCGGGCGACGTCGGCATGGGTGTCGAAAACGCCGACGAGTTCGACGGCGTGGATTCGCGACAGTTCGGCGTAGATGCGGGCATGCTCCCGGCCCAGGGATCCGACGCCGAGCACCGCAACCCGAACCGGGCGATTCGTCATCGGCGAGAAAGGGGGATTCAGGGGCATGACGACGCGGAGGCGGGCGGCTACAGCACGTTTGCGGCCAGTTCTGCGAGGTCGGAACGTTCGCCGCGCTGCAGTTCGACATGCGCGGCAATGGCATGATCCCGGAACCGGGTCACGACGTAATTGAATCCGTTCGAGGCGGCATCCACGTACGGGTTGTCGATCTGATACGGGTCGCCGGTCAGGATGATTTTTGTCCCATGCCCGACGCGGGTTATAATCGTCTTCACTTCCAGCGGGGTAAGGTTTTGGGCCTCGTCGATGATCATGAACTGATTGGCGATACTGCGGCCGCGGATATAGCTCAACGCTTCAACGGCAATCGTGCCACTCCGCAGCAAATCGCCGTTCCGGCGCGCGTCGTGACCCATGTTCAAGTCTCCGAGCAACTCGAGAGCATCGTGGATCGGTTGCATCCACGGCGATAACTTTTCTTCGAGCGAGCCCGGGAGAAAACCGAGCTCTTTGCCCATCGAAATTGTCGGCCGAGCGACTATCAATCGGCGGAATTCGCGATCGTTTACGGTTCGCTTCAGACCCGCCGCCAGGGCAAGGAGGGTCTTGCCGGTGCCCGCCTTGCCCATGAGGGTCACCAGCTTGACGTTTTCATCCAGCAGGGCATCCAGTGCAAAGTGCTGCTCCCGATTGCGCGGTTTGATTCCCCATACCCCTTCGCGCGTGTCATGAATGGGCACCAGGCGCGTGCCCGAAGCATCCACTTTAGTGAGCGCACTCCGCTTCGAATTACCCGCCTCGGTCAGGGTGCAGTACTCGTTGGGCGCACGCTTCTGGGGGTCCGGCAGCAGTACCGCGCCATCGAGACGCAGCTTGGAAATCACATCCGGCGCAACGGTCAGCTCGAAAAATCCGGTATAAAGGTCCTGCAAATTGATGCGGTCGGTTTCGTAGTCTTCGGCAGGAAGACCGTAGGCATCGGCCTTGAGGCGCAGATTAATATCCTTGGTAACGAGGACGGTGGGAGTTTCGGGGTCTTGTTTGCGGATGGCAAGCGCGAGCGCCAGAATCCGGTTGTCAACCGTCCCTGGCCCGGTCGTCGCCGCAAGATCATGTTGATGCGAAAAGATGATGCGCAATCGACCCCCACTGGAAAGGCCGACACCTTCGCTCAGGCTGCCTTTGGAACGGAGTCCATCCAGCATCCGTGAAACGGTGCGGGCGTTTTGCCCCCGTTCGGTGGTCTCCCGCTTAAAGCGGTCGATCTCTTCGATTACTTCAATGGGAATGAGGACGTGATTATCCTGAAAATTGAGGAGCGCATGCGGGTCGTGAAGCAGAACATTTGTGTCGAGCACGTAGTTCTTCGGCCGGCTAACGGCTGGATTGCGGGGAGATTTCACCGCCTTACGAGAAGCGGCACCGTGGACATCCGGCACACTGTCAAGCACGCCTGAAAGCATGGAGGGGTCCGACGCGAATTCAAATTCTCATTTTAAGAATCGATTCGCCTCCGGTGCGTTCACCCGTCACGCAATGGCCCCTCTTCGTCATCGCGAAAGCTTGGCCCCGATCGCTCCTGGGCTATTGCACCGCGCCTAACCCGTGACCTGTTCCAGCAGCGCCCGGTGATTCACCTTTCCTGTCCCTAGTTTAGGAATCTCTCGTACGGATCGAATCTCCCGCGGAATACACAGATTGGTCATACCCTTCGCCCGGATGGCGGAACGTAAGTCTTCGATTTTGAGCCGTGGCTCATTGGAAATCGCCACCAACTTCTCGCCCTTGTCGATATCGGGCACGGCGACGACCGCTACCTCACAGCGCTGCCCAAACTGTGGAAATGCCCCGGCCAAGGCATCCTCGACCGCGGTTAGACTCACCATTTCCCCACTCACCTTGGCGAACCGCTTCATTCGACCCAGCAGAAACACATAGCCATCCTCATCCACTCGGGCGAGATCCCCCGTATCGTACCAGCCCGCCAATTCGAGAAACTTCGCGTTCGCCTCGGGATTCAGATAGCCTTTCATTACATTAGGGCCTTTGACAAAGAGCCGTCCGATTCTTTGCGGCACTTCCACAACGGGCGGCGGCGCCCCAACGCTGGTGCCCGTCGCGGGTGCGACACTCGGAGCCGGGTTACTGACGCCTTCGACGTGCTCCAGCCGATATTCCATCCCCGGTAGAAATCGACCCACGCTCCCGAAACGTGGCTCCAACCGTGTATTCACCGAGAGCACCGGACTGCATTCCGTGGCCCCATATCCTTCCAGCAACCGGATGCCAAACTTCTGCGCCCACGTTTGTGCCGTCGCCTCTTGCACCTTCTCCGCGCCCGCCACCAAATACTTTACCGACTGAAAATCATAGGGATGCGCTTTCCGCGCGTACCCGTTCAAGAATGTGTTGGTACCCACCATCACCGTGCAGTTCCGGTCGTAAACCGCCGCCGGCACCATTCGATAATGAAGCGGCGTCGGATAAAGGAAGATATAAAAGCCCCGCACGAGCGGAAACAGCGTACAGGCGGTGAGACCGAAACTGTGGAACAAGGGAAGCGCATTGAAGAACCGTTCATGGTCCGTCAAATCCAAGGCCACATTAATCTGACGAATATTTGCGAGCAGATTCCGATGGGTGAGCTCGACCCCTTTCGGCACACCCTCCGATCCCGATGTGAACAGGATCACCGCCGTCCCGGAACTGCCGCCCGCCGCCCCAGAATCTTCCATCCCGTGATACCCTCCCCCGCACGAAATAATATTCTTCAACAATGCACCAAACTTGCGTGCGCCGCTAATACGCGTGCGGACATCCTCCAAGTAAATTAACTCAATGCCCGCATCGGAGAGCACCTTCATCTCCAGTTTCGCCTTCTCCACAAACACGCGCGACGTGATGATTCGCTTCAGTCCCGCCAGTTGTGCACAAACCACCATGGTAGGCATCCCCGTTGAAAAATTGAGGATTGCCGGCACCTTACCCGCCGCCCAGAGACTCAGAACAGTCACCGGCATACCATTGACGTTGGGTAACAACACCCCGACATGCTCGCCCGGCACGCGGGACATGCCGGAGCTTCCCTGCACCCATTGCTCGGCGAGCACTTCAACCCCAACCATCAGTTTCCGGAAAGACAGCGGCTGCAACGTGATGTCCTCGATTACCTCCTTGCCGGGCTGCCGGGCTGCAGCCTCGGCGATTGCCGCCAACACGTGTCGGGGCCCGTGGCTCATCTCGACGTCGAACTGCTGCCGCACCATCTGATCCCGCAACCAAAGAGTCATTTTTTGACGAGCCAGCACGTTGGAAATGCCGGTTAACCGGGGAGGCGTCAGAACCGCGCTGAAGTGAGCTGTTACCTGAGGGAACCATCGAGTCCAGCCGGTATGACGAACAAATGGAACTCGCAGCGCATGCTGCAGGTAGCAGGTGATGACCGTCGCCCGTGTCCGATGCAGAAGAAACCCGGTGCCATCGAACAATTTCATCAAGGCACCGGTGGTCGAGATCCGACCCTCCGGAAAGAGCACGAGACGTCCGCCTTTTTCGAGGAACTCCGCCATCCGTTTCGCGGCATACGGTGACGCGGTATCGATGGGAAACGTCCGGCGGTTGATCATGATCTTGCGGTGAAACCAACTGGCATTCGAGGTCACCGCGCTCGTCACAAATTTCCAATCATCATCCAGCACCGCCGCCAGAAATGCCCAGTCCAGCCAGGAGGTATGGTTGGGTAGGAGAAGGACCGGCCCCGGCGTGACGAGGACCTGCGTATTCTCGCATCGGAAACGAAACCACAACCGAACCACGAAGTGGATGATGGCTCTCATGAATGGGTTGACCCTAATCCACGCGCATCACAGAGGGGAACCGGCGGAGCAATGTGCTGGGGAATCCGAAGCCAGGCCACGGCCAACGCAACGAAGATCGCCAATCCAATAAAGACCTGCGAGGCCCCCAGCCCCGCACGGGTCGCGATCAGAATACAACCGCCTCCGAGACTCATCGCGAGGTTCTCCAGAAAATTCTGTACTGCGATGGTTTTTCCCAGTTTGGTGGAGTCACTCTCCCCCTGCAGCGACGCGTTCAGCGGAATTAAAAACAAGCCCGCAAATACCCCCGCTAATGCGAGCAACACCACCACCGGCAGGATCTGGGAACCGAGTCCGGGGAGTGTCGCCCGCCATCCGACCATCGATGGCATTCCTCCAACCAGGCCGAGGAGCAGGATTACAGCCGCCAGTCCAAAACCGTAACCACGGGTTGACCGGAGTTCTCCCAGTCGATGTAACTGGCCCGCCAGAAGACTGCCCGCCATGACACCCACGCTGAGCCACAGCCCAAGCAGGGCGATAGCGGTGTTGTCCGCGAGTCCCAATGTCTTTAGTCCCCAGGGTTGAAAATTCATCTTCATCGTGGCACCCGCCACCCAGAACAAGGTCGTCCCCAGCAGTACACGGCCAAGTCGTGGCGCAGTCACTAAATCGCGAAAGTGACCAAAGAACTCGCCGAGACTCCGTTGCAAACTCACGCGCGGGTCATGCGGCGTCTTCGCCATCAGCGCATTGAGAACGGAGGAGGCTCCGTAGATCCCGAGCAGGATCAAATAGCAGCGTTGCGGTGAGAGATGATCAATCATTTGGGCGCCCACAATGCTCCCAGCCAAGATCGCCACCAACGTCAGCATTTCGATCGTACCATTGGCCTTTACCAATCGTGCAGCGGGGAGGACTTCCGGAAGAATACCGTATTTCGCCGGGGAGTAGATGCAGGCGCCAATCCCGACAATGAGATAGCCGATGCCCTGCCCCCAATCGCGCACCGCACCCCCGGCCATAACGGCCAGCATGCCGGACAAAGTGCCGAGAAATTTGACCCCATTCCCTCCGAGAAGCCAGTAGGTCTTGGGAAACCGGTCATTCAGAAATCCAGCCAATGGAGCGAGAAGAAAAAACGGTACGAACAGCAGGCTTGTGTAGACGGCATTCGCACTCCCCAACTGCGCCTCGGTGATCTCACCCTGTCGAAATCGAAAGGTCAGTTGACCCAGGATCACCATCAGGATCACGTTGTCGCCCAGCGCACCCAGGAACTGACTCACCAGCAGCAGGGGGTAGTTCCGCTTCGCATTCACGGGTTGAGCTCAAAAATTCTACAAAGGATTTTCGGGCGGCTTCCCAATTCGCCAAAGCTTCGCATCGCTGCGAACAAACAGGGATCCCTGCGCGATGGCCGGCGTACTCAAGATGGTTTCACCCAGGTCCAACTCGCTGACCACTTCCCCTTCCGGTTTGGACGGGTCAATGACCTGCAAAAGCCCTTTTTCATTCACGCAGTAGAGAAATCCCCCCGCCGCCACCGGTGTGGAACTGAACGTCCCCTTGAGCCTCAACTGCCAAAGCCGGGTGCCGTCTGCCATACTGCCACACGTCAGCACACCCCCGTCACCGAGCACCAGAACACGGCCATCGACCACCAACGGACTGGGGGTGCCCGGGCGAAGTTGGGACGAGCGCCAAACCTGCTTCAGCGGTTGGCCCGGCGCCGTCAACTCGAGAACGGTCAACCCTTGCGATGGCACAAACAACCGGCCTTCTCGAGTTGTGGTCGAAGCCACGGTTGATGCGCCTTCGTCGTAACTGGCAAGGGTCTTGCCAGTCGTTGGCTCGACCAGGGTGAGTCCCACGGAGGATTGGAGCGCGACGGAGGTGACACCGTCGGTGCCTTTAAATAGGGACGGCGAGGTCCAATTCGCCTTGCGCGGACGGTCCAGTTTCCACCGATTGGCACCCGTGCCCGCGTCGAGCCCGGCGGTGAACGATTCACTATCGTTTTCCACCTGGGCGATCACAACGCCTCCAGCGACCAGGAGAGACGACGACATGCCGAGGGAGTTGCTCGCGTTCGGATAATCCCGGCCCAACCCCCGGAACCAGATTAGGTTGCCATCAAGATCGAGTGCGACGCAGTCGTTGGAAGAAAACAGCGCGAAGACCCGCTCACCGTCGCTAACCGGAGTCGGTGCCGCTCCATTCGTCTTCTCGTGGGTCATCGTCCGTCCCGTGGCCCAGAACTGCCGTTCCCATCGCAACGCTCCCCCCTCCAGGTTGAAGCAGAGTACGTGGAGGCGGTTTTGCTTAGGACCACTGGAACAGGTCACAATAACCCGCTTGCCAATGACAATCGGCGAGGAAAGCCCGCGCCCAGGGAGGCTTGCCGCCCAGGCGAGAGAATTCGACTCCAAGCGGGTTGGAAGCTTTGACAGCGACACGCCGTCTCCGCCCGATCCTCGGAACTGCAACCAGTCCTCGGAGACGGCTGCACTGACGGCAGCGGTGAGGAAAGCGATGGTCAGCAGAGCTTGTGAAAGATTCATGATTACAAAATGGAAAAGAGTTGGGTCGCGGGCGGGGGGAGGACTTCGCATCTATCGAGCGGAAGCAATCGGAGTTCCCAGCGCATCGGTGATCCGCAGCTGAAATTCCCATTCGCTGGCCCAGGTCTCGGTCTGCTCATTTTGACAATTCTTCACCAGGATCCGATTGATCCCGGCCTCGAGCCGCACGGGCATGCGGTACTGATCTATTTCCACCCCGCGGTGATATTCATCACGACTGAACAGGTACCGCCCATTCAACCAAACCTTCCATCCGGTTTTGCATCCCAGGCGGATCTCCGCGTCGCGGGCGGTGGGCGACACAAACTCCGCGTAGGCGTACCCTGCGGCGCCTTTGAGCGCCGTAAAGGTCTTGTTGAAATCCACCTTGCCGTATTCGCTCAAAGTTTCGTAGTCCTGCCAGCGAATGCGGCCAGCCTTACCGTCGAACTCCCCCGTCAAGTCGACCTTCTGTTCAGGTGGGAAGGCCTTGGCGAATCCCGCGCCACCCACGTTGTCAAACGGGGCGATTAACTTCCATTTGGTCACCCATCCAAAGGTTTGTTGCAAATCCACCTTCTGCTCAAGCTCCGTCAGTTGCTTCGCAATGGTTTCAATCTGATCCACATCGCGTGCGAACCCTAAGGCCCGTTGAAATCCGGCGACCGCCGCCGCCTTGTCTCCTGAGGAGCGAATCTTCAGCGCCTCAGCGACCACCTGTTGCACGGCCTCACGCCGCAGTTCCGATCCGGGATCGTTCAGGAACCCCGGCAGTAGCCTTCGCGCTCGGCTGGGGTCCGCTTGGGCGATTAATTCATAGGCCATCCGCCTGGCGCGTGGGGCGTGCCGGACATCGAGAAGATGTTTTTCGAGCGCATCGATCGGGAGCTTCTCGCCACGGGCGACAGCGCGTTGCGAAATAGTCTCCACCGCAGACCGGAGCCAGTTCGCGGCATAATCATTCGCGCCGTCCATTGCCTCCAACAATGCGGGAATGGAACGGGCGGGTCGGGCCGCAAGGAGTTGCCAGGCGGGCTTCGCGAGATCATTCCCTTCCCCTTCGGCACGAATGGATTTGATTGTCTCCAGTGCCCGGGACCATTCGGCGTCTGGCGCCGCAACGCCTTGGGTGGAGGAAAGAAGCGCGGACGCGAGAAGCGCAAGAATTCGAAGGGCCATGCGGTGCAAACCCTACCGAATAACGAGCGCCACCGCAAGCCTGACCATTCTTCCTATCGCACCGCACAACGTGGTCGAATTGGAAAAACAGTACATTGGTAGACCCAACGAGCGGTTTTTTCCTTGGCAACTCCGAAAAATCACGCGGCCCTTAGTGCCGCGACCAGCCCACTCCCGTGTGGCAATCCCGGTCGAGCACGGGACCCGGCCTCTTACTTATCGTCGGGTAAAAGCGAGGGAATCCCTAACGGAGACGGGTCGCTGGGCTGCCCTTCAGGCTTCTTGTCAGCCAGGAATCCCGTCCGATCCTTCAGTAAAGAGTCCACGGTCCATTTGCTGACGAGGAAAGTCCATTTTCCGTAGGCCTGCTCCGCTTTCAATTTTTCTTTGAGTTTCTCTAATTTTGCCTGGAACTCTTTGTCCAATTTGTCTTTGTCCTCGGGCTTTTCATCCTTGCCTGGAGTGCGAGTCGCATTGAATTCACCCTGCACGCTGACTTCCAACGGGAGTGCATCGTCCGCTTGAGGCTTCCCGAGCTTCAGAGTATAAGTAAATCCCTCTGTCGTTCCGATCGTGGCCACGGTCGGTCGGTCCAGTCCCAACTCGGCGGGCTTCGGATCGGCCACGACGTCGTTGAACGTCGGGGACGACAGGAGGCTCGAATAGACACTCAACTTGGATACATCAACCTTCTCGTCCGCCTTTGCATTCGCGAGTTTCCACTCGCCAAACTCATTCTCCCGCATCAGCGAATACGAATTGGTCGGCGACCGGCCTTGCACCACCACCGATTTCGGTTTTTCGATCTTGAAGAAATCCTTGTCGATCCAATCGGCCGGAAGGGAGTCGGCGGTACTTATCGGATCCGCCACCAAGGCGACGGCTTCACCCACTTTAACGTAACGGCCCGTCGGGAACCCTCCGCCGCCAAACGGAGAATTTTGAGAACTCTCGCCTCCCTCTTTTGCATGTTTGCGTCCCAGAAGGAGGGTCTTCAGCGGCTTCCCCGTGGTATCCAGCAGTTCCAGCGTCGTCGCGGTCTCCTTCGTGAGTTCAAGCATCGGAAGTCGCGAGGGGCCAACCCGCACGGGTGACGCAACCTTGAGCTCGGCGAGTTTCTTAAGGAATTCGCCAATGGTTGGGAAGTTTGCCGGATAACCGCCGCGCCCCGGGACAATCCAGTCATTTTCCCGCTTGAGAACCTCCATCGGCGCGTTGGTGCCGGCGGTGATTCGAAGGCCCGCGACGCTGTTGACATCAAACGTACCGAGGAGTGTTCCGCCCATCGTCCCGCTGGAACTGCTATACTGGGACTGTTGACTGCGGCGGACCATGAGCCCGGCGCTGCCCAGAATCAATCCGAGCAGAATGAGGAGAAGGAGTTGCTTGGAATTCATGACCACGAAGGAAGGTTTGTTTCGATGCGTGACGGGGAGTCCGACGGATCCATCATCGGCAAGGGGCTTATTTTGCTCCTTGTCTGTTTCGACGGGCGAGGGCAAGGCCGACACCGGCGACAGAGACGAGGAGCGGCATGAGGGCAATATTGCTCCATTTCAGTTTATTTTCGAGCGATTCAACATCCTGTCGCAAATTCTTGCGAACCTGCTTCAGTTCCTTGCCGGTTTCCAGCTGTTGTTTGCGGAGCCTCTCGATGGCGGCCTTTTGTTCGGGGCTCAGAATGATTCGAGCGGTGTTCCCTTCTTTCTTGATTTGAATCTGGCTCAATTCTTGTTGCGCTTTTTGCTGATCTTTTTCCAATCCCTCCACCCGCGCCTGGTACTTGAGCCGCGCCTCCGTCTCAATTTGTTGAATTTTGGTGAATGGCCGGCGAAGAGAGGCACGACTCCGGGCACCCACCAAAAAAGCATCCCCGGCGGCCTGCTCAACCAAATTCTGAATCAACGCGAGATTGCCATTTCGCGGAAAAGCCATGCGGAACATCTGGTTCACTTCGACACAATAGGGATCGTATAAGAGGTCGGCATCGCCAAACAAATACACAATGCCACTACCGACGGATTCCTTGAGAACATCGCCGACCGGTTCCGATTTCTTCTCGGCGTCCTCTTTCTCATCAATGCCGCCCTTCTTTTCTGCACCCGGTCTGCCATCGGGAAAGGCCGTCTTGAATTTGCCGGTCAACCGGACGGCGAGCGCAAAATTCACGTTGGCCGGCCGCAATTCGTCGAGGACCTTCTGGCCGTTCAACTGCGACGTAATGCCATCCACCAGTTGCGCCTTGAGGGAACTCTTGAGGAGAACGTCCTGCTTCAGTCCGGCTACCGGTGTCCCGGTAAATGCGCCCGGAAACGGGATCCAAAGATCATCGCTCTGGCTCGTTACGGCATCGTCTTTGTTAATCCCTTCGGGTGTCAGAAATAGGAAGGATGGAACGTATTGCGGCCGTCCATCGCGTCCGGCGAGCGGTTTGGTCGAAAAACTTGGATCGGCAACGACCTTGCTCGTGTCGAACTCCACCCCCCATGCCTTGAGGAGCTTCGGAAGCGAGGAACCGCCTCCCATGTTAAAGCCCATCGGATTGGGCTGTTTATTGTCGGCGAGACAGAGAGCATCGAGAAATCCAATCAACTTCCCTCCCCGGAGTATAAATTGATCGAGTGCAAACTGGGCCTTTTCTGAAATATCCTTCGGGTGAATCAAGACGAGAACCTTGATCTTTTCGTCGATCTTTTCCACATCCATCCCAACTTGTTCGACCTGAAAATCCCTCTTCAGTTCATTGATTACCACCCAAGGCTCCTGCCCCTGCTGCTGCCCCATCCTCATCATCATCTGAGGCGGAACGCTCATTCCGAACACCGAGAGCGGAGACATCACTCCGATGACCGCCTTGTTCGTGCTCATGACCTGCGAAATTGCCCTGGCAAGGTCATACTCCAGGAGCTTTTCCCGCTGCGGTGAGAGAAAGGGTAGCGGAACCTTTTGCGGATCCAATACCACCGCGACGCCAAGATAAAAGCTTTCGCCATTTTGCAGCATCTGAGGCTCGATGCCGTCCAATTTCGCAAGTTCTTCTGCCTCCGAATCGGGTTCTGGATCGAACTTCTTAATTTCGATATTCCCCCGGGATTGTGCCTTGAGTTCGCTCAGCAGGTCTTCAACGCTTTGCGCGTAGTTCTTGAGCGCGCCGGGAAGTCGATTATTTCCCCGCGAAGCGTAATATCGGACCTCCACCGGTGAATCGAGTTTCGCCAAAATGCGCTTGGTCCCATCGCTCAACGTATGAAGTTTGTCGGCGGTCAAGTCCATGCGCGCGCGCACCGGGCTGAAGATAAGATTAGCGCCCACAATGGCGATGAACACGAGGCCAACGCCCAAGGCCGAGAACAGCAGGGTCTGGAATTTCGATGTTTTCATGTTCGGAAATGGAAAAAATTCGCGGACGGTTTAGGAACTCCGCAGGCCGCGAAGGATGACGCTGGTGCTGAACAAGCTGAAAACCATGACCGAGGCAAAAAACAACAGATCTCGGAAGTCGACCACTCCGCGCTGGAAGCTGGAGAAATGGGGCATAACGCTGAAGCTCGCCACGGTTTCCACCAGCCAGGAGGGAGCCCAACGAACCAGCAGATTGGTGACCGGTTCCCATCCAGCTAGGATCAGGAAGAAGCAGATAACCACCGACAGGATAAAGCTAATCACCTGATTCCGAGTCATGGCCGAAGTCATCACCGTGACCGCAAGGTAGGCCCCGGCGAGTAGGAAACTGCCGAGATAACCGGCGAGAATTGCCCCCAAGTCGGGATTGCCGAGGAAGGAGACAGTCAGTACCACCGGAAAGGTCAAAAAAAGAGCGATCCCGAGGAAGATCCAACTGGCGGCGAATTTCCCAGCGATTGCCTGCCAAGCGGTGATGGGCATCGTGAGTAACAATTCGAGGGTGCCCACGCGTCGCTCCTCAGCCCAAAGCCGCATTCCGGCCGCAGGAACCAGGAACAAATACAACCACGGATGCCAACTGAAGAAGGGACGCGTCAAGGACGCTTCCCCAATTTCGAAAAAGTTTCCGAGCATGAACGTGAAGAACCCGTTCAGCAGTAGGAATATGACAATGAACACGTAGGCGACCGGCGAATTGAAGTAACCGCCCAGTTCGCGTTTTGCGATGGTCCAGATATTTCGTAGGGATTCGTTCATGGCAAAGAATTATCGATCCGTCAGGAAGTTGACCGGAGCCGTCATCGATTAACCGTCCGTCGGCATACTGATGACACGCCCCCAGCTACTTCGATTTCGAGGTCGCAGTATCCGGCAAGGTAAAGCTGCGGAACACTTCGTCGAGCCGCCCTTCCTCGGTGTGTAGCTCATCAAACCGCCAGCCTTCCCGAACCGTAAGTTCGGCAATGGCCCCAGCGAGGTCCCCATTGACTGCCTTGGATTTGGGGAACACCCGGGCATGCACCCAACCGGACTCCTCGCGAGCCGTGGACTTCTCCACGATCGAAAGACCGCCCAGTTTAGCACGCACCGTTTCCGCACCAACCCCCAGAACGCGTAGGGTTACCGAGCCGGCGAGTTCGTGCCGTCCCCGCAGTTCAGCGGGGCTCCCATTAGCAACCACCACGCCGCGGTCGATGATGATGGCACGGGAACACACGGCATCGACCTCTTCCAGGATGTGCGTCGAAAAAATGATCGCCTTGTTCTGTCCCAGGCGTTTCAGCAATAAACGAATCTCATGCTTCTGGTTCGGATCTAGGCCGTCCGTCGGTTCGTCCAAAACCAGCACTTGAGGATCATGGATGATGGATTGCGCCAGACACGTGCGGTGACGATATCCCTTCGAGAGAGTGTCGATGCTTTGATGGAGAACACCCTCGAGAACACACATGCTGGCGACCCGGTGAACGGCATCCTGACCGGCGGCACCTCTTAGTCCGCGGAGCTCCGCAATGAACGAAAGAAACCCGTGAACCGTCATGTCCGAATAGGCCGGGGCACTTTCCGGGAGATAGCCGATTAGCTTCTTGGCGGCCACCGGTTCGACCGCAACATCGTGCCCCCCCACGGTAACGCGCCCACTCGTCGGCGGCAGAAAGCCGGTGATCATCCGCATTGTCGTCGACTTCCCGGCACCGTTGGGACCGAGGAATCCAAGGATTTCTCCCTTGTTGACGGTGAATGAGATACCGTTGACCGCCCGTTTAGTTCCAAATTCCTTTACGAGATTTTCGACGTGAATCATGACGCTGATAGGGTCTTTTTTGCACCGGCAATCAGGCGAGCGAGATTTTGTCGCCTTTTTTCAGGCAAACCATTGCTTTTTTCCAATCGCTGGTCGCTCCAGCCGCCTTGGTGGATTTCCGACGTTTCTTACCGCCGACGTTCATCGTATTCACCCGGGTAACCTTCACCTTAAAAAGCTCTTCGACCGCCCGCTTAATTTGCGGGGCGCTCGCTCGGCGGTCGGCCACGACGGTGTACTGATTGAATTTATCCGCCTGCAGCGTCCCTTTTTCGGTGACCCGGACCGTCTTGATGATATCAAAAGAATTCATGTCAATTACTTCGCGAGGCGTTGTTCCACTTGGGCAAATCCAGCCTTGGTAAATACCAACTTGTCGTACTTGAGAATTTCGTACGTGTTGATTGATTTTCCGGTGGTCAAACCGACATTGGCAATATTGCGACTTGCCAGTTCGACATTGCGGTCAGATCCATCCACCACAAAGAGAGATGTGCCGTCCAAATCCAAACCGGCTACGGCGCCGATGAAGTCTTTAGTCTTGGGTGATGACAGTTTCAACTCGTCGACCACAATGACATCTCCCGCCTTCAGCCGCTCGCTGAGCGCCTTGCGGAGGGCAAGTTGTTTAACCTGGACATTCAGCTTTTTGGAATAGTCGCGAGGCCGAGGGCCATGGGTAATACCCCCTCCTCGCCACAGCGGACTGGCGAAAGATCCGGCCCGAGCCCGACCGGTTCCCTTCTGGCGCCAGGGCTTTTTGCCGGTTCCGTTAACCTCGCCGATCATCTTTACCTTATGCGTGCCGGCACGTCGGCCAGCACGATAGGCCACCACGGTATCGTGAACGGCCTGAGTCCCCTTACCCGTGGTAATCACTTCGAATTTGACTTCGAATTCACCCGTGGAGAGACCTTTTAAATCTTGGATCGAAACTTTCATCGCTCAATGCCTCCTTATTTTTTCTTCGCAGCTGCCGCCTTGGCGCCCGCCTTCTTTTCCTTTTTATCAGCGGCTCCCTCTTTCGCCTTCCTCCTCATTTCGTGGATCATCTTGAATCGGGCGGAGGCGATCGCAATCTTCTTCGCCTCGCGCACGATCACGTATTCCCCTTCACTCCCGGGAAACCCTCCCTTGATAAGCAAAACATTATCATCCTTACGCACCTGAATGATCTCGAGGTTTTGAGAGGTCCGACGGTCCTGGCCCATGTGTCCGGGCATCTTCATGCCGCGATTCACGTGACCTGGGAAAAGGCGGCAGCCAATAGCTCCGGAACGGCGATGCCAACCCTTGGCACCATGGGTCATGTCACCTCCCCGGAAAGCCCAGCGGCCGACGACACCTTCGAAGCCCCGCCCCTTGGTGGTCCCGATACAATCGACGAACTGCCCTACTTCGAAAAGGTCGGCTCCGATGACATCACCCGGCTTAACATCCCGGGAGAAGTCGCGAAACTCCTTGATTCGTTTCACCGCAGTGCCGTTGAATTTCTTAATATGACCCAGAAGAGGTTTGGTCAATCGCTGCTCCTTTTGGTCATCAAAACCCAACTGGACGGCATCGTAGCCATCCCTGCTTGATTTCGTCTTGACTTGAAGGACGCGGTTGGGTCCAACGAGAACCACGGTGACCGGCGTCATATGGCCATTTGAGTCGTAGACCCGGGTATGGCCCAGTTTTTTTCCAATGAGTCCGAGAGGCATGAGAGGCGGTCAGTTAGATTTTGATGGTAATGTCGACGCCCGCCGGCAGGTTGAGCTTCTTAAGCTCGTCCACCGTCTTGGCGGTCGGATCCAGAATGTCGAGCAATCGCTTGTGCGTCCGTTGCTCGAACGATTCATGCGATTTCTTGTCGGCGTGCGGGGAACGAGCCACCGTTACGCGTTCAATCTGGGTGGGAAGTGGGATCGGACCCGCGACACGGGCGCCGGAGCGTTTGACAGTTTCGACGATTTCAGTCGCCGAGGCGTCAATCAGCCGGTGGTCGTAGGCCTTGAGGCGAATTCGGATGCGTTGTCCAGCCATACAAAGAACAATTTTGAGAGGTGAGTTTAATCAGACGATGAATTAAAAGGCAACTAGCTTCGTGCGGCAGGTTTCTTCTTCGCCGCGTCCAGGATGGTGCTCAGCACACTATTGGGAACTTGCGCGAACGAAAGCGGCTCCATGCTGTACGAGGCGCGACCTTTCGAGAGTGAACGGATGGCGGTCGCGTAGCCGAACATTTCGGCGAGCGGAACATGCGCATTCAGAATGGTCTGCCCATTCTTGGCGTCAACGCCATGGATGACACCCCTCCGGCGGTTGATATCGCCCATGAGATCACCCTGATATTCGTCCGGGGTGGCGACTTCAACCTTCATGATGGGTTCGAGCAGGATCGGTCCCGCCTTCTCAAACGCATTCTTGAGGGCGAAAATACCCGCCATCTTGAAGGCCAGTTCATTCGAGTCGACCTCATGAAAGGAACCGTCCGTAATGGCCACCTTGATGTCAATAACCTGGAAGCCAGCGTAAACTCCCGACTTGGTCGCTTCCTCCACGCCGTGGATTACCGCCGGGATATATTCGCGAGGAATGGTGCCGCCGACAATCTCGTTGATGATTTCAACGCCCTTTCCTTTTTCATTCGGCTCAACCCGAACGCAGGCATGACCATACTGGCCGCGACCGCCGGATTGCCGGATAAACTTGCCCTCTCCTTCGGCTTCTTTGGTGATCGTCTCGCGATAGGCGATCTGAGGCGCCCCCGCATCTGCTTCGACGTTGAACTCGCGTTTGAGGCGGTCTCGAATAATTTCCAGGTGGAGCTCACCCATCCCCGCGATGATCAACTGACCCGTATCCTCATTGGTAAAACAACGAAAGGTCGGATCTTCTTCAGCCAGTCGCTGGAGTCCCTCGGACATCTTGTCACGATCGGCCTTAGTTTTCGGTTCAATGGCCATGCTAATGACCGGTTCCGGAAACGTGGGTGGCTCGAGCATCACGTCGAAAGACTCGTCGCAGAGGGTGTCGCCGGTGATAATGTTTCGCAACCCGACCAGCGCTGCAATATCACCGGAGTAGGCCGAATCAATGTCTTTGCGTTCACTGCCCTGAATGACCATGAGACGGCTGACGCGATCCCGGCGGCGAGTTCGGGGATTATAGATGGTGTCACCCTTCTTCAGCTGGCCGGAATAGACACGGAAGAATATGAGTTTGCCTGCGTACGGATCGGTCCAGAGTTTAAATGCCAGGGCGCAAAACTTGGAGGAATCGTTGGGTTCGACCGGAACGGATACCTCCGTTCCCGGTTCGTGCCCGACGGCTGCCGGAATATCGAGCGGTGACGGCAAGTAATCGATGACCGCATCGATCAGTACCTGAACGGCTTTCTTTTTAAAGGCCGATCCACATAAAACCGGGACGAGTTCGATTTTGCAGGTGAGTCGGCGGATCGCCTGTTTCAGAACCTCGGCGGGAACCGTTTTCCCCTCCAGCACCAATTCTGCGATCGTGTCGTCCTTGTTGGATACCGCCTCGGTCAGCTCCTCAAGTCCTTGCAACGCCCGTTCCTTATCCTCCGGAGCAATGTCCGTGACTTTATATTTAAGACCTTCGTCGGCCACATCCCCGGGGCCCCAAACGATGGCCTTCTGATTCACGAGGTCGATGACTCCCGCAAATCGATCCTCAGCCCCGATCGGCAGGAAGATCGGATACGCATAGGCTCCGAGCTTCTTCCGAAGGTCACTCAGGGCATTATCGAAATTTGCCCCAGTCCGGTCCATCTTGTTGATGAAGGCAATGCGAGGCACGCTGTACTTGGTCGCCTGCCGCCAAACCGTCTCCGACTGAGGTTGCACACCGGCAACACCACAGAAAACGGCGACCGCACCGTCGAGTACCCGCATTGATCGCTCCACTTCAGCCGTAAAATCGACGTGACCCGGCGTATCAATAATATTCACCCGGTGGGCAATTCCCTCGCGGAGCTTCTCGATCCCGGGGTCCGGCTTTTGAGTCCAGAAGCAGGTCACCGCCGCCGAGGTGATTGTGATCCCGCGCTCGCGTTCCTGCTCCATCCAGTCGGTGACCGTATTACCGTCATCCACGTCACCAATCTTGTGAATTAGCCCCGTGTAAAAAAGGATTCGTTCCGTCGTGGTCGTCTTGCCGGCGTCAATGTGCGCAGCGATCCCGATGTTGCGGGTTCGCTCGAGCGGGTACTGGCGATGCGGCGAATTGAGCGCAGTATTGATGACAGAGGCGTCGCTCATGATCTTGGTAAATAGATATTCGGTAGGATTTCGGGGAAGAAAAACGCCCCGAGTTGCCTTCGGGGCGCGGTCAAACGCTGGAGTCTACCAGCGGAAATGTGCGAACGCCTTGTTTGCCTGGGCCATCTTGTGGACGTCGTCCCGCTTGCGGATCGCACTCCCCTGCCCCTGATACGCCTCCATCACTTCGGTTGCCAAGGCTTGTTTCATGGGAACACCCTTGCGCTTGTCAGCAAAACCCACGAGCCATCGCATCGCCAGCGAGGTCTGCCGATCGACCGTAACCTCCATCGGCACCTGATACGTAGCCCCACCTACTCGGCGGGCTTTGGTTTCGATTCGAGGCTTGGTATTGTCAACCGCCCGTTGGAGAACGTCCAGCGGGTTTGCACCGGGATTCTTCTCGGCGAGCGTATCCAGGGCACCGTAGACGATCCGCTGGGCAATGCTCTTCTTGCCGTCCACCATGACCGTGGTCACAAGGCGGCCGACGAGGATACTGTTAAATTTTCCGTCCGGAATGACGGACCGTTTCACGGCTTGGCGACGACGAGACATACAAACAAAGAGCAATTAAAAGAACGTGTTAAGTCGGAGGAACCAGAAATGTGGAATAATTGAAGACGCGTTAGCAGGAGGATCAATTGTGAATGAATTCCGAAAGTAAAGCCGGGCGGATTAGCTAGGTTACGGGGCCATTGCGATTACTTTGCCGCCGCTGGTTTGGCAGCTTTCGGCCGTTTGACCCCGTACTTGGATCGGCTGACGCGACGCTTCTCGACACCCGCGGCATCCAGCGTGCCACGAACGATATGGTACCGAACACCGGGAAGATCCTTCACGCGGCCACCCCGAATCAGAACGATCGAGTGTTCCTGAAGGTTATGACCTTCGTCAGGAATGTAGGCGATCACCTCGAATCCATTGACGAGCCGGACCTTTGCGACCTTTCGCATGGCCGAGTTTGGCTTCTTCGGCGTGCGGGTCATCACCTGAAGGCATACGCCTCGGCGAAAAGGCGCGTTCTCCAAAGCAGGGGCTTTGGACTTAAATTTCAACTTGTTGCGGCCCTTGCGGACCAACTGATTAATCGTGGGCATTTGCAGCCTCGTAAAAGTTACCAACGTTTCTGCCGTGCGGATTGTCCGCCGACTGTTATTCCAAAGTGAACGATACCCGCTCCACAGGGCGAAACGGAAGGCGGACAATATCAACCGCACTCTCGCGTGCAACAGGTTTTTTGGAAAAAATGGATGCAGCGACCCTCCACAGCCCGTCCGTTGATCTCCCCGCCCGGTAAACCCACTCGGATTGCCGCTGGATCGATTCCCAATCGAGCCAGGGTACTCGACTTCTTCATTCCCCTGCCAATGTCCCGTCCCGGCGTCCGGGGGACGTCATCCCGGTTTTTCCAGTTTGGCACACCGAAATCCTTGTGATTTTGGCCCGAGAGGTCAGTTTCCTCAGCACCCAATGGAAGACGACTCTCTGTTCGGAATTCTAGCCCTCCTTGTTTTCAAGGTTTTGGCCCACTTTTTCGCTGCTCGCTCCATCGCCAGAATCTGCGGTGAAGTCCGATCCGCGATTCGATCCTCAGAACTTGAAGTCGTTACCACCCGCACCGCCGTGGGTGTTCTGGCCGGACTTGTCTACTCACCGGTCATGTCCCGGTACGGGCTCGCACCCTGGTCCCAGCCGGCACATCCATGGATTTTCCTGCTCGGTGTTAGCGTTTTCAGTGCTGCCATCTGGTGGTGGTGTGTTCGTTGGTTTTATCTGCGCCGAGCAAAGCAAAAGAGATCCGTTCTTTACCCCCTTCTGGTCGGCGTCGCGTGGAGCTTGATTTGCGATCTGGCTGCGATCTTCCGACTGGTCATCGTCGAAAAGATCTGGCCGATCTGAAAATCAGGACGATCCGGAAGCTGGGTCGACGGCAACTAAAATCATCAACCCCACGCACGGTTGATCCATTCGAGGAGGGGAAGATTGCGTGCAATACCGAATCCGCACAGGACTCCACCGACTCCCACCATGCAATTCGGCCGCCCCAGGGTCGTCAGAAATCTTCGCTGTCGTGCCGGCAACAGCCACCATTCAGCCAGTCCTACGAGCAACCCGGGCAGGACAAAAACGACCAGCGGATTGAGTCGAAAAGCGGCGCTTAGATTCCCGTGCAACAATTGATGATTCGCGCGGAGTCCGCCGCATCCCGGGCACCACAATCCGGTGGTTTCGTAAAAGAGGCATCGCGGGTAAAAGGCATGTTCCTGGGGATTGAAGTAATACAGTCCCCACAGGCCGATCAATCCAACCGGGGCGACCGCGGTTACCCATCCGAGTGTCGGCAGACGGACCCGTTGCCAAAGCGCCAACCAGCCTCGAATCATCGCGTCCCTCCCGCAAGATCAACGAAAATGCGCCCGGACTTCGGGTTTGTTCAGCACAATCAATGCCCAGATTCCGACGGGAATACTAATGCAGCAACACCCGGAAAAGCATGGCAATAGGGTGAGGATGGCCCCGGTGAGGCAGACTGAATAATTCTCAAGCTTCTGCAACTTCAAGGCCGACCACAAAATAAACCCATTCCACGGGAGCGAAAGCAGTGAGCTAAATACCCCCAACCCCTTGCTCATTCCCATCCAGGTCTCAACGATTCGGCGCGCGTTATCATCCGGGATTTTACTAAAATCCGCCACCTCACCGCCCCAGAGGAGACTAAAGCCAACGCTGGCGAAAGCCATGAGCACCCCCAGCACAGCACACACAATCATCGCGATGGCCGGGCCGCTGACGGCACGCTGCGCGCCCTCGCGAGTTCCTGCGAAATAGGCGCCTAGATTCGAATCCGCGACGCCCGGTGACGCCATGGCAGACGGCGGCAGCGTCCCCCCGGAACTCGAACCGATCACAACTCCCGGATCGGTACCGACCGCCGGAGTCGTCGGCGCAATGCCCCCACCACCGACAAGGGTGGCGAATTCCGGGAACTGGCTGAGGGGTTTCCAGCCGGGACTGGTTTCGTCGGACGCCAAGGAAAACCGGTTCAGGCGGTTTTCAGCAACCCATTGCCGAACCTGTTCGGCTGAAATGGGTCCGTATTCTTTCTGGTCGGCTCCCTTGACTTTGTACATGACTGGAAAAATGGGTTTCGTTCGAGACCCCGGAACCATGCGATACTCGGCCGGAGATTCAACTCCCGTTTGCAGCCATCGCGACTCCTCGAGCCCGCCTCGGACCGGGGGATCGAAGATGAGTTGTCGAACCCATCCCCGTCCTCGCCCTCGCCCTCGTCCTCGTCCTCCCCGCTCGAAGCCGCCTCAGCATTCAGGACAGAATTCGCCTTCCCGTTCCGGAATCAAAATAGCGGACCCGCATCGGGTCGACCGTCAACCGCACCGTGGACCCGGGCCTGAGTCGGCTTCTCGGCGGAACTCGGGCGGTAACGGAGCGGCCCGAGACTTGAGCAATGACCCAGGTGTCGTGTCCCGCGCGCTCCACCGCCAAGACGCGCCCTGAAAATCCCGCTTCCGGTGGCTCCACGAGAAGTAGATCTTCCGGCCTCACCCCCGCATCCACCCGGGTTCTTTCCACCGTGCCGGGTGCCGCCCAGCGCATCTCACCGCCGACGTCCTCGAAGGAAACGCCGCCCGCGTCCGGTCGCAGATTACCCGAAAAAAAATTCATCCCCTGTTGTCCGAACAATTCCGCCACAAACCGGTTTATTGGGTCCTCGTAGATCTCGTCCGGAGTACCGAGTTGCACCAGTTGCCCCGCACGAAGAACGGCAATTCGATCGGCGAGAGCCATGGCCTCCATCGGATCGTGCGTGACATGAATTACGGTTAACCCGGACTCCTGTTGGAGCCGACGCAGATCGCGACGGAACTCGACGCGCAGCGGGGTTTCAAGACTGTTGAACGGTTCATCCAAAAGGAGGATTCGCGGGTTGGCAGCCAGGGCGCGCGCCAGTGCAACGCGCTGCTGCTCTCCTCCCGAGATTGCACCGGGACACCGATCCAGCAACTGCTCCAACCGGAAGCGACCGATGAGCGGTTCCAACCGCGCGGCAATCTCCGGAGCGGACATCCGTCGAATCTCCAAGCCGAACACGATGTTTTCCCGAACCGTCATGTGTGGGTAGAGTGCGAGGTTTTGAAAAACCAGGGAAAGATTCCGGCCCGCCGGAGGAACGCCCCGAAGGGACCGGCCATCGAGACGAATATCCCCCGCCGTCAGATCGTCCAGCCCGGCGATCAGTCTCAGCAGGCTCGTTTTACCACTGCCGGAAGGGCCGACGACGACAAAGCATTCCCCGGAATTGATGGTCAAGGAAACGCTAAGCAAGGCCTTCACACCGCCGGCCGCACCGGGATGCCACCGGGAAACCTGGTCTAATTCCAATCGGGCCACAGCCGTGAGTGTCGAGGGAGCCCGACCTCAAGTCGACTTCCCAATAAGCATGCCTTGTCGTCACCGCTGCCGGCAGTCTAGGGTCAGCGCTGTCCTGGAAGGGTGGAGGGTCGCTCTTCCGCGAAAGCGGAGGGGAGGAAAGTCCGAACTCCATAGGGTACGATGCCGCGGAACCCGGCCGCACTCGGCGCGAGCCGGGGAACGCCGGGATGCCCGCGGGCATGTTCACCGTGAGGTGGATATGACAGACAGTGCCACAGAAAATAAACCGCCCAGGCTGCAAGGCAGGGGTAAGGGTGAAAAGGTGGGGTAAGAGCCCACCGCCCGTGACGTGAGTCCCGGGGCACGGAAAACCTCATCGGGAGCAAGGCCAAATAGGGAACTGTGATGCGGCCCGCATTAGATCCGCGCAAGCGGGTCGGGTTCCGGGTATCGGCTGCTGAGATAAATGATCCTCTCCCCCGGGCAACCGGGGCAGACAGAACTCGGCTTACAGCCTTTCCAGGACAAAAAAGGCACCCTCCCAAACGGGAGGGTGCCTTAATTCTGGATTACACCAACCAATCCACCAAGACCCCCAAGTACCATTCCACCTACTGCACGACTCGGAAGAAAATCGTCTTGGTCTGCGCCGGGATCGCCTGGGGGACGACTATTGTGGGAGCGGTCAAGGTTCCGGTGGAGATTTGCGTCCACACGGGCGGTCCGATGGTAGGTGACGATTGGAGTTTGTAGTTTTGTCCGGGAGTTCCCGCGATCGTCAACAGCACCTGATTTGGCGCGCCGAGCGCAATCGATTGGATCGAAGGGCCGACCGCATTGGAGGGTGGGTTGGCAAAGATCTGAACCAAATAGGGCCGGTTCATTCCACTGAAGGTCGAGAAATTGCCACCGAGTAGCAGGTGTCCATCGGGGTGCACGATCCCTCGGCGAACATGGCCATTCGCACCCGTGCCAATGGCCAGCGTGGGATCGAGCAATCCGGCTCCGCTAAGTCGAGCCACATACCCTTGAGGCGAGGCACCGAAGGTTGTGAAGTCACCCGTCACCACGATCCGACCGTCGGGCTGAACCTCCACCGACCAAACCGTGGAATTGAAGTTGGTCGATCCACCAAATGATGTATCGAACGCACCGTCGGTACCAATCCGCGCCAGGTATTGAGCCGGCTTCCCAGCGTAACTGTTGAAAGACCCACCAATCAGCACCCGCTGATCGGGAAGTGCCCGCAAGGCTCGAACCGTTGAATTGGGCCCCGTGCCCGGATCAAATCCTGCAACCAACCCACCGTCCAACCGGATACTGGCGAGCCGTGTGCGCGGTTGCCCTCCCACGCTACCGAAGTCACCGC
Source organism: Akkermansia muciniphila (assembly GCA_945861565.1). Classification (GTDB taxonomy): domain Bacteria; phylum Verrucomicrobiota; class Verrucomicrobiia; order Limisphaerales; family UBA9464; genus SIBK01. Next base: position 4,315 of record CAMAUY010000060.1, on the reverse strand, counting down.
CAATGAAGAGGCGATCGGTTCCAACCGGGGCGATCGCCCAAACGGTCGAGTTGACGCCAGGCGTGAACGTGGTCGCGAGCGTCCCATCAGACAGCAATCGCGCGAGATAGCCGTAGTTTCCGTTGTTATTGAAGACCGAGAACGCGCCACCCACCACGATGTCGTCATCGGGCAAAACGAATAAACTATAGACGTCCGAGTTGGGGCCAATCCCCGGATCAAAAAAACTGTCGAGCGATCCGTCGGAATTCAATCGCGCGATCCGGCTGCGATTGACGCCATTGACCTGCGTGAATTGTCCGGCAACCAGCACGCGTCCGTCGGACTGCAACCCAAGCGCCAGCACCGACCCGTTGAACCATGTCGCTGGATCGAAGGAAGAATCGATGCTGCCGTCGGCATTCAATCGAGCCAACCTGAGTCGCGCCACGTTGCCAATCACACTGAATTCACCGCCAACGAGCCACTTGCCGTCGGGCTGGACGAGAAGGGCGTAAACCGGTCCATTGGCACCCGCTACACCGGACGTGTCGACGGTCCCGAAATCCCCCGGTCGCCGATCGTCATTGACGATGAAAATTGTTGCCCGGCGATTTCCCCCGAGAATGGCAGAAGCGCTCGGGGTGGCCAGCGAGAGTAGAATGGTCTCGTCGTCTTCAATGAGGTCATCTTGTTTGATGGAAACAGAAAATGTCTTTTTCGATTCGCCCGGGCCAAAAACCAATTTCCCCACGGTGCTGACATAATCGGCAGCGGTAGCCGTTCCGTTACTGGCGGTGTAGTCCACCGTCACCGCTGAGCTGGTATTGCCCAGTCGTCGAACTTCGATGGTCACGGATCCCGCCCCCTCGGCGGGCGCATAGCGTGTCGCGCTAAATTCAATTTCTCCACCGAGAACGGCCGGCTGCGCTTGCAGACGAACAATTCGCTGTTTGTTGAAACCATTGAACTGGGTGAAACGGCCCACAGCAATGATCGACCCATCCAACTGAAGCGCCGCCTCATGCACGGCGTCGTTCGCCCCCTTGCTCATGTCGAAGCTGACATCCAGGGCTCCGTCGGGAAGCAGGCGGGCAAGGCGATTGGCGGGTTCACTTCCATTGGCAGTAAAGCCACCGCTCACGATGAATTTGCCGTCGAATTGGGGAACGATCCGCCTGACATAGTTATTGAACTGCCCCGGAAACAAGGGATCCGGAGAGCCATCCGCCAAGAGCCGGCAGATGTAGCCCCGAGCGAGACCATTGACGTGGGTAAAGTTACCCCCGATCAGGGTCGAACCGTTTGCCAGAGGTAAGATCGTCTGCACCGTGGTGTTCGGGCCGGCACCGGAATCGAAATCAGGATCGACCTCGCCGTCCTCGAACAGTCGAGCCACTCGAATCCGATTCAGGTCGCCCACGCGCGTGAAATCGCCGCAAATCATCAGCTTCTTATTCGTGAGCGGGGCGATCTTGTACACGTTGTTATTGACCCGCGGTTCAAAGGACTGATCCACGCTACCATCACTGAAGAGCCGAACCAGGTATCCTCGCTGCGCATCCCCCGCAAACCCCGGGAACGCCCCCCCCACGACAATGTCATCCAGCGGCGAGACCCAAATGGTGTAAACCGAACTGTTCGGGCCGGCCCCGGCGTTGAACGAGGGGTCCAACGTGCCATCCTCAAATAATCGCGCAATCCGAGTTCGGGGCTGACCGTTGACGGTATTAAATTCGCCTCCAATGAGAATCCGTCCATCCTTCTGTATCACCGCTGTGAAAATGGGGCCGTCGGTCCATGCTGCCGGGTTAAAGCTCGGATCCACGGGACCGTCAACCGACAAGCGTGCGATTCGCACTCGGTTGGCATCTCCAACGCGTGCAAAATTACCGGTCACCAGAATTGAATCATCAGACAGGATCGTTAGGGAGTATGCTTCCTGATCCAACCCCGAGGTAAAAAGTCCATCCACCGCTCCGGCCTCTGCGGAGGTGTCCTCATTCATGATCGTGAGAATGGCATTCGCCTGTGCTCCTAACACCGCCCCACCGGTCGGCGCGCTCAGCGAAAGTAGGACGGTCTCGTCATCCTCCGGTACTGTGTCGGGACGAATGGTGACGGTAAAAAATTTAGCCGTCTCCCCCACCCCAAAAGTGAGTTTGCCGGCCGGGGGCGTGTAATCGCCGGCATTGGCTGTGCCGCTTGTCGCGCCATAATTGACGGTGACTGACTTGGTCGTGTCGCCCGTTCTGCGCACCTGGATCGGGACATTCGGAGCCGCTTCGCTCACCGAGTATCCCAACGCGACGAACTCGATCACTCCGCCCGGGGCGATATCCGCGGCTGCGATCCGGGCCAATCCCGGGTGGGCAAACGCTCCATAGGTGGTGAACGCTCCTCCGATGATCAGGTTTTGATCGGACTGCAATGCCAAGGCGTAGATGATGTCATTGGCTCCCGTACCAATATCGAAACTTGGATCCAGGGATCCATCCGCCCGCAAGCGTGCAAGGCGGTTACGGGACTGACCGGCAATATCGGTGAAAGACCCACCGATAATTACCCGCCCATCGGATTGAACCACCGCTCGATGGACCACCCCATTGACCGAGGAGGCGAAAGTAGTATCCAGTGTTCCGTCCGGTACCAACCGAGCGATTCCGACCTGCGGGACGCCGTTGAAAATGTTAAAATTTCCCGCCACAATCACGGTTCCGCCGGCGAGGGGAACCAAGCTCCGAACTGTCGAATTCGCTCCCGCTCCCGAGTCAAACGTCTCATCCACTGCCCCCTCCGCCGAGATCCGTGCGATCCGAAAACGCGGGATACCATTGACCCTTGTGAAGTCGCCTCCGAGGAAGATTCGTCCCGTGTTATCTGCGGCAAGACTGACCACGGTTGAGTTGGGCTCCCCCGTGAACGTCGAATCCACGGTTCCATCGCTGAAGAGGCGCACCAAATAGGCCGACGAGGGCTGCCCGGCGAACACGCTAAAGATACCACCAACCAGGATGTCATCGTTCGGACGCAGCAGGATCGAATAGACATCGGAGTTCGCACCGGCCCCGGGGTCAAATGACCGGTCCAACGTTCCGTCGGCATTCAATCGCGCCATCCGATTCCGAGTAACGCCATTCGCGATGGTGAATCCGCCGCCAATGAGAATTTTCCCATCCGTCTGGATGGCCCCACAATAGACCGGCCCGTTGAGCCAGGCGGCGGCGAGAAACGACGGATCGAGCGAGCCATCCGGCCGGAAGCGGGCGATGCGGTTGCGGGACGATCCATTAGCCTCATTAAAATGACCCGCCGCAATGATTCGGCCGTCCGTTTGAATTAGGGTGACATAGGAATAATATCCCCCTCCGGCGGCAATGCGACCCGCGAACAACCCATCAATGGATCCCGGCTGTGTCGCGGTGTCATTGTCTTCGATGTTGACCACCGCGACAGGCGTGGCGCCCAAGGCCGCTCCGCCCGTGGGATTCTCGAGTGTTACGGAAAAAGTCTCCGTGTCCTCGACGAGAGTATCTGAACGTAGGGCAATGGTGATCGGCTTCAGGGCCTCGCCAGCCGCAAAATTGAGAATTCCGCCTATCTGCGGCGTGTAGTCACCGGCAGTGGCCGTTCCATTGGCAGTGCTGAATCCCACGGACACCGCGGAACCGGTATTGCCACTGCGGCGGACCTCGATCGTTACTGATGGCAAAGCCTCGGATACGGTGTAGCGCGCGGCGGAGAACTCCAATTCGCCGCCCGCCGCCGTCGCCAATCCCTGAACCCGGGCGAGAAACCGGCGATTGACCCCACCGACCTTGCCAAAGTGGCCACCGAGGAGGACATTGCCGTCTGGTTCCACCGCGACGGCCCGAAGCCGAGCGTCCGCACCTCCGGGAGTCACAAAGGCGGGATCGAGCTGCCCATCCCCACGAACTCGCGCGATGCGGATTCGCTCCACACCACCCACGCTGCCAAAGTCGCCGCCAAAGACGACGCGTCCGTCTGGTTGCGCCGCCACGGACCAAACCGTTCCATTGACCTGGGCGTTGAATCTGGCATCGGGCAAACCCGAAGGCACCAGCCGCGCGAGGTAACCTCTCGGAAGGCCGTTGAATTCACTGAACTGTCCCCCGGCAAAAACACCACCGTCCAAAGCTGGGGCAAGGGAAAACACGGTGCTATTCGGACAGGGCAGTTTCAAGATTTTGACTTTAAGGAGGCAGGTGAAACAAAAGACGATGTAAAACTGGACAAAACTCGCTGACTTTATTTAACTGCCGGCATGGCCGAGCCTTTTACGCTACCCGAGCACGAGCAACAAACGCTTTTGGAT
>CAMAUY010000059.1 GCA_945861565.1 Akkermansia muciniphila | reverse complement strand
CGAATTCAATTCTCATGGCAAGCACTGTCTCCGGGGAAATAGGGCTGCGTGCCCGTGTTCAATACAGCATATATAACAACTGCACGTGGAAAAGAGGCACCGTCGAGAGCTTTTTCTCTCATTTTCAGACTCCTATCCGCGGATCAGGGAGAGAGGCAGCGGCCAGGGCTTGGATTCGTTGGTCCTCGACTGCCCACCGGTGATATCCGTCGAATCATGCGAAACCCGTCAGATTGCCACTTGGCGAACCGGCAGCGGTTGCGGCAGTTTTTGCCCATCCATGAAACTTAGGATTTCCAACGTCGCCGCTCGACGTCTCCGCCGCCCTGCGCTCACGTCACTGTTCCTCGCTGCCATCTTCCTGATACCGTGGCTGCGGGCGGCCGACGGTGCGGCCCCGAATCTGTTCATCGACGGATACGCGGGAGAAGTGAGCTACGAGCCCGGCGACGATCTTGTCGTCCACGTTTCGACCACCGCACCCAAGTGGTCCTTGGAGATTGCGCGTCTGGGTGCCCGGCGCGAAATCGTCTGGAGCACCAACGGGCTCCCGGGCCGCGAGTTTCCTGTACCAGAAAACGCCTCGGCCAATGGATGCGGATGGCCGGAATCGGTACGGATTCCCCTGCCCGCTACGTGGCGAAGCGGTTTCTATCAACTCGTGTTCCGGGCATCGGATTCCGGTGGCCAGTACATTCAACGCAATCGAAGGACTGCCGAATCCGAGGGGTATTTCGTCCTGCGCCCCGCGTCCCCGGGTTCGGGCTCGTCCATGCTGCTGCAATTGAGCTGCAATACCTACAACGCCTACAACAATTGGGGTGGCTCCAGTCTCTATGCTTTCCATGGTCGGGCCGGCTTGCAGGGACATCGGGTCTCCTTTCAACGACCTTCCTCCATCGGCCAATTTAACACCTGGGAGGCACCCTTTGTCGCCTGGGCTGAGTCCCAGGGATACCTCTTCGACTTCTGTGCGAATTCCGACCTGGAACGGCATCCGGAATTGCTCGACGCGTACCGCCTGGTGCTGAGCGTGGGACATGATGAATACTGGTCAACCCCCATGCGCGATAACCTCGAGGGATTCATTGCCCGCGGCGGCAACGTCGCCTTCTTCAGCGGCAACACCTGTTGCTGGCAAGTTCGAACCGAGGACGACGGTCACGCTCTCACCTGTTGGAAACAAAACTACGCCCAGGACCCCCTCTTCCCTTCGGGAGATCATACCCTTCTGAGCACTCTTTGGGGCCATCATCTTGTCAAGCGACCCGAGAACCAACTCACCGGAGTTGGGTTTCTTTTTGGCGGATATCATTTAAGTCACGGTCAAATCATGGATGGCAAGGGCGCGTACACGGTCCATCGGCCCGATCACTGGCTCTTCTCCGGCACGGGCCTGAAACGCGGTGACGAATTTGGTGCTACGAATACGATCGTTGGTTACGAATGTGACGGCTGCGAATTCGAGCTTCGGGACGGCCTCCCGGTTCCCACCGGACGCGACGGGACACCCAAGTCTTTTACAATCCTGGGAACCTGCCCGGCACGCTGGCATCCGGATGACGCCTTCTGGTACGAGCGCTTCGAGCACGATCGGATGGGAGCCTCGGTGCTCGGATATTACACCAACACGGCTGGGGCAACGGTCTTCACCTGCGGTTCGACCGATTGGGCTCATGGTTTGAGAGGCCGTGATCCAATCGTCGAACAAATTACCCGCAACGTGTTCGACCGTCTCGGGAAACGCCCCTAAGGCCGGGAACTCTCCATTGCCGTCTGAACCTTGCTCCCGGCCGTCCGCTTCGCCACCTTCTCCCCCGCGATGTCACGTCATGGCTCCAAACTGGGCCCCTACACCTTGCATGAACCGATCAACACGGGTGGCATGTCGGAGATCTGGCTGGCGACCGACGACGCCGGACGTCAGTTCGCGATGCGCCTGATGCTCAACAATTCGACGTTTGCCTTCACCGAACGAAAGCGATTCATCACCGGGTGCGAAGTCCTGCAGGGCGTCCAGGACAATGAATTCATCATCGGCTACGTCGAGCATGGGAAGCTGGGCGGCGAACTCTGCCTCGTAATGGAATACGTCGAGGGTGAGAATTTGAAGCTGATGATGGGCAAACAGGACCCGGTGCTGGGCGACAACATCGCGCAAATCCTACTCGACATGGCCACGGCGCTGGAACGGGTTCATGACCGCGGCTACATGCACCTGGATTTTAAGCCCGAGAATATTCTACTGACCCGGAATGGCAGTCTGCGCCTGATCGACTTCGACCTCGCTCAGCCCATTCCGAATCCGCCGCGAAAACTGAACCGCAATCCTGGGACCCCCGCCTACATGGCTCCCGAACAACTGTTAAGGGAACCGGTTGACCACCGGGCCGACATCTGGGCATTCGGCGTGAGCGCCTATGAACTGCTTACTTTAAGGAAACCGTTTCCTTCGGATTCCCCCGACGAAATCCTGCGTCATCAGCTGGACCGCTCCGAATTTCTGCCCGCGCACGAGATCAACCCCGACATTCCAGTGTCCCTCGATCGAATTATCAACCGCTGCCTCGAACGGGATCCCGCGCGACGGCACCCCATCACCAGCGTTCTGGTTCATGACCTGAAGACCGCCCTCTATATGCCTTGATCCCACTCGCACCATTCCCAACCCATGAACCGCCTCCATAGTGGCACCGGCATCCTGCCGGTGAGCCTGCACGGAGCCCAACACTCGCCTGCAGAGATGTCGGCGCTCCCAGGTTCATGGTCCCAATTCATGTCCATTCTTTGGAACATTCCCCGCCCATGATCGGCCTGATCGCCGGCTCGAAATCGCTGCCGCTCCTGTTCGCTCGTGAGGCATTGCGTGACGGGCGGAAGGTGATCGCCGTCGCGGTTGAGGGCGAAACAGACCCCGCGATCGAAGCGGTCGTGAACGAAACCGTCTGGCTCCGGGTGGGACAACTCAGTAAAATGATCCGGGCCTTCACGGATCGCGGCGTCACCCAGTGTGTAATGCTCGGCCAGATCGCTCCAAAGAATCTGTTCGACCTTCGCCCCGATCTGCGGGCAGCCGCGCTGCTGTTTCGCCTCAAAGAGAAGAACGCCCATTCTATTTTTGGTGCCATTGCCGATGAATTGAAACGGGACGGTGTCGAATTGATTGAACCCATTCCCTGGCTCCGTCCGTGGATGCCCGGCACCGGATACCAGACCGGACCCAAAATCAGCCGTTCGGAGTCCGACGCCGTCGCGTACGGATTCCGAATCGCCAAGGAACTTTCACGACTGGAGATCGGTCAAAGTGTCGTCGTGAAAGACGGCACCACGCTTTCCGTGGAAGGCTTCGAGGGGACCGATGCCTGCCTCCAGCGCGGCGGCGGTCTCGCCGGGAAGTCCGGTGGTGCCGTCGCCGTCAAAGTCGCGAAAGCAGATCACGACCTGCGATTCGACATCCCGTGCCTCGGCCCACGAACGGTCGAGGTTTGCGGCACCTCCGGTATCCGGGTGCTGGCATTTGAACCGGAGAAGACGTTGTTACTGGATCAACCCGAACTGGAAGGACTCGCCGCCAAGCTCCGAGTCACCGTGTGCGCCGCGTAACCCGCCCCGTGCATTCACGAGTTGCCGGTAGAGGGCGGGGAGCAACCGAACCCGCGTGAGAAATGGAAACTCTCTCAACAGAAGCAAACGAAGAGAATGGAGATTGCTCCGGGCAATGCCTGTCTCCGTTTCCTCCGTTTCCTTCTGTAGTCGTCCCGACAACTTCTGGATGCACCGTAACACGCCGGGATTCAATTTGATTTTTTCCCGGATTAAAGGCTCAGTACCAGCATGATCGCGGCAGCGCTAACACAGCCGAAAGCGAAGGCTCAACGGCATTGGACATACGACGAAATAGTCGCGGAACTGCCGGAGACTCATCAGCCGATCGAGTTGTGGAATGGAGAAATTATTATGTCCCCGGCGCCACATCCCAATCATCAGCGCATCGTTGGCAGGTTTTACAAATCACTGGATCAGTTTGTAGGAAAGCGCGGATTAGGGGAGGTTTTGGTCAGTCCCTGTGACGTTGTGCTGACTCAAAAACGTGTCGTGCAACCGGATGTGCTGTTCATCTCGAAAGCGCGGCTCGGCATCGTAAAGAATTACGTTGATGGCGTGCCCGACCTGGCAATGGAGGTCATATCGGAGGCCAGTTGGCAACGGGACCGTATCCAGAAAAAGGCGCTCTACGAACAATCGGGCTTGCTGGAATACTGGATCATTGACCCCGACAGCCAAACGATCGAGGTCTTCGCCCTCGTCAAGAGCGCCTTTCAACTCCATAGCCGTGCGGTCGGTGCGCAGATGGCCAAATCTAAATTACTCGCCGGCTTCAGCCTCGCTTTCAGAGATCTGCTTCTGACACCGAGCGTTCTGTGAAGTCCCCGGGGTGCGATTCGCAAGCGCCTGCCCGTTTCAAAGCTCCAAATACTCCCACACCAAACCGGGGCGCAACGGGATCGTCGCGCTCAACGATGGGCGCGCGGCGGCGTTCTCGAGCGAGCGATCGAATTCCTCGGGCGACCGGTTTAGCGCGAGGCGGTAGGCGATCAGGCTGGGGCTCGTACTCACGGGCTCAACGTTGACGGGAGCCAGATGCACCGGTTGTTGCGACACGTGTGCGGGCAGCGGCTCGGGCCTAGGCAACAATACCCGCCCGACGCCGACCAACAGGAAGACGGCGATTGCGCCGCTAACTCGGAGCCAGCGCGCCCTGAAGAGGGTCAGCAAGTTGTACCACTCACCCTGCGAACCAGCTCGGATAGCCCTGCCGACGCGGCCATATAAGCGCGCCGACATCTTCGGCTCCGGCAATTCCTCAGCGGCCGCCAGGTGGACGGAACAAACCCCGGACATCTGCAGGAAGTATTCATGGCAGGCCCGGCACTGTTGCACATGCTGGCGGGTGCGGTCTGCCTCGGCCGGGGTCAATGCGGAGCAAGCAAGCAGCGCCACGACTTCGCGATCGCAAGAATTGGCATTCATGGGAGTTTCTATTTAAGCAACGATTTCATCTGGCGAAGACGTTCCAACCCGTGGAATAGACGGGACTTCACCGTGCCGACCGGACAGCCGAGGACGGCAGCAATGCCCTCGAGGGATTCTTCCGCGTAGAAACGGAGATAGACGACTTCGCGCAGTTTCGGTGGCAGCTTCTCCAAACTACGCAGCACGAGGGCGGCCTGCTCCGCTCCCTCCGTCTGCATACCGGGCGTGGGCCCCGGATCAGGGGTCCTGGCGAGGAAATTGTTCATTGAGTCGATTTCATCACCACAGAGGAACGAAAAGGGTCGAGGCCAGCGTTTGCGCAGTAGGTTTTGATGCCGATGGATCAGGATACTGCAAAGCCAGGTGAAAAATCGGCAGCAACCATTATAGCGCGAAATGCTTCTCCATGCTGCCAGCAACGTTTCCTGCACGAGGTCTTCCGCGACGCTCGCGTCACCGCATAATCCAATGGCCTGACGCAGGAGTCGGCCACCATGCTCCCGGCAGAGGATGTCAAACGCCTCGCTGTCGCCTGCCTGAGCTCGACTGATGAGGTCAAGCCCGTCGCTTGCCAGCGGCGTCAGTGGATCCATGGTCGACGCGACGTTCACAGCATTTCGTAACAAGCCATCCCTGATCTCATTTGAGTGGCAGACCCACTTTCTTGCCATCCAGATAAAACGCAGGCCCGTCTTTCTCGACAAAAATCACAGATTCGGTCCCATCCCGGGTGGGCAACTTTGACTTCAATTCAAGTCCACGGTCCACTCCCCCGAATTGAAAGCGTCGGAATTGGAATGGTTCGTGGAAGTGTGGATCGAGAATCCGGCTCAAGCCCGCATCACCCGACAGCCGGTAGGCATGCGCGGCATGCAGCATCGCCAGCTTGGTTTCGATAGCGAATTCCTTGCTACGGCATTTCTCAAACGCTGGAAAGAAGACCTGCACAAATGGGTTCGGGTGGGTCGCAATTTTCTCGTTGAACGCTTTGATCCGCGGCTGAAATTGTTCGTAGGGCAGGGTCATCAGCACGGCAGCTTCATCGTAAAGCGCATCCAACTCTTTCAGTTGCTTGAGGAGCCCCGTAGTCGTGCGGCCAGCCGCCTGAACAATGAGGTCGGGAGTTGGTGAGCCAGCCGTTTTCGGAGACTCGTTCCCGGGATCCATGACCGAGCGCAGCATATTGAGGGACTTCCGCATCGCCTCTTCCTCGTCGCGAGATCCGGATTGGAATTCCTCGATCTTGCGAACAAACCAGCCCTTCATCGAGGTGCGCTCCGTCTCGACGCACTCCGCCATATTGCCTCGTACCGGGGCCGCCGCAATGCCGTCCATGACTTGCTGCAGCGTCTCGGAACTAAATCGGAACCAGTTTTCGGCAATTCCGGTCGCCAGCATATTCTCGATGGCGACTTGGACGAGGGCAGAGATCAGCACGCCATCCTTCGCGGTCTGCCGTCCCAAGATGAACGCCGCTAGGAGATCCTCCCGGGCATCGTCCGGACGGCGGTTCTCCAGGTGCCACCGCAGACGGAGCCGAGCGATCTGCGCGAGTGACCTCACCTTGGCGAGGCTTGGGAGTAAGAGTTCCGGGCCCTGCGAGAGGTCGTAGCCCCAGTCGCACGGCACCGTTTGTCGGGCGGCCTGGCGGAGAAGTCGGAAGACCTTGTCATTGAGCTCCATGGCCTCGCCAAACCGTTGATCCAGTGCACGTCCATGCCATTCGTTGGTGTAAAGATAGGCTTGGGCTGAATAGTCCGGCATCGCGAGGATGGCTTGGGCATAGAGCAGCGCTGGGTTGATATTAGTGCGCAAACCGCCACGGCCTTCGCTGGAAGCGGTTCCTCGGACCCAGAGCGCCAGGACGACCGACAACATAAAGGCAAATGATTTCATGGAAGTGAGAGTGAGTTGGTATTCTGTGTCCCCAGATTCGTGGCTGCTCACCGGTTTATCACGGCTGAGGGTCAAAGGGTTCATTTTCTCTTCACCAAACCCGATGGCCGAGCGTTGGCGGGATGATGGTACGAAACGAGGCCTGTTTCGGCCAAGAATTGAGGCACTTTGACCGGAAGCAAACGGACGCCATAAAGATTTCACCGACCCTTGTCCCACTTCGTTGCCTTTATTTGGTTCTGTCATCACTCCGACAACGCGTGAATGCATCCGAGGGGACACATCGTCGATGGACAATCGCTGTGAGTTGGCGGAGGGTGGGCATTCGGGAAAGCACACGACGCGCATGCGCAACCTGTCGACAAAACGGTGGCTGAAGATCCGTGCGACCATCGCATGGATCGCCCTTGTTTCCGTAGGCGCCGCCGGTGCCGAAAAAAAATCTACCGCCCGCCCCGGCCACTGGGCGTTCTCCGTACCGAAGCGGCCTGAAATTCCCGGCGTGACGGGCGCATCCTGGTGTCAGACTCCCGTGGATCGATTTGTGCTCCGACGCCTCGAACAGGCGCAGCTGCGGCCCGCTCCACCCGCGAGCCGTGCGTCGTTGATTCGCCGCGCCACGTTGGACCTCACGGGGCTTCCTCCCACGCCCGAAGACGTGGCGTCGTTCGTTGAGGATCCGTCGCCCGACGCATTTTTCCGAGTCACGGAGCGGCTGCTGGAATCCCCGCAATACGGAGAGCGATGGGGGCGCCACTGGTTGGATGTCGCCCGCTACGCGGATTCCGGCGGATTCGAGACGGATATTTTCTTCGGGCACGCCTGGCGATATCGGGACTATGTCGTCCATGCACTGAACTCCGACAAACCCTATGACCAGTTCATTCGGGAACAGATCGCCGGCGATGAGTTGGAGCCGGGGAATCCGGAAGCGTTGCTGGCGACGGGCCTTTATACGACGGGACCGGTGCTGCAAGAGGCGGGCATGGTGCCTGGAAAATTAGAGTATGACCAACTCACCGACGCCGTGGACACGACCGGCGCAGCCTTTCTTGGACTGACGCTGGGATGTGCGCGTTGCCACGACCATAAGTACGATCCCATTTCCCAGCGCGATTACTTTTCTCTGCAGTCGTTCTTTGCCGCCTCGGATCAGTTCGACCTCGACCCCGCCGGGAAGCGCTTGCGAGATCGTGCGGCGCTGGTTAACACGCAGAACGAATTTGAGCTGGAGCAGTTAAGATCGCGCGCCAAACGCGAGACAGATCCCCCGCTGCGGCGATCGCTGCTGCGCCGACTGGGAGACTATTATCTGGCGAAGGACGCTCAGAAGCGCGAGGAGGAGCGGGAGTTCCTCGCGAACATCGCGCAGAAGAAGGCGGAATTGAGGCAACCCGACAGCTTGATAGACGGTCGCGAGACGTATCGGGTAGCACTGGGAGAACGCTGCCTGGAGGGTCCTTCTTTGATACCAACGCGCGTTCTGGCACACCGGGATCAATCATTGGAAACGCGGATCTTAAAGCGTGGGGAACTCGATCACCCCGGCGATGTCGTTCCTTCGGCAGTGCCCGCAGCACTTCACGGCGAACCCTGCCCGACGAACCTTTCGCCCCAACAGCGCCGGTCGGCGCTCGCCCGGTGGATCGCGTCGCCTCAAAATCCGCTCACGGCTCGCATCATCGTCAACCGAGTTTGGCAATGGCATCTCGGCCAGGGTCTGGTCCGGACGCCCAACGATTTTGGCCTCCGCGGGGAACCGCCCACTCATCCGGAGCTTTTGGATTGGATGGCCGTCGAGTTCATGGAGCACGGTTGGAGCCTGAAACATCTCCATCGATTAATCCTTGCCTCCAGCACCTGGCAGATGGCGGCTTCGGCCGACCCAGACACACTCACACAGGATCCAGGCAATCGCCTTCTGACCCGTTTCCAGCCTCATCGCCTGGAAGCCGAGGTCATCTGGGATAGCCTGCGGGCGATATCCGGAACGCTGAATCGGGAAATGGGCGGGCTTTCATTCGCCCCGCCGCTCGATGATCAGGAGATGATTGGGAATTTTCTCAAGTGGCCGACGAGCACGCCTTCCGAATCGAACCGACGGGCACTTTACATCCTCATTAAGCGCTCGTTCCGGTTTCCAACTCTTAGTTCCTTTGACTTGCCGGACAATATCACCAGTTGTGGGCTTCGCGACATCACGACCGTTCCCAACCAAGCCCTGGCAATGCTGAACAACCGAAGCATGGTTGAGCAGGCGGCTGCCTTCGCCCAGCGACTGATCACCGAAGCGGGGGCGAATCCCGAACGTGTCGTTGAGCTGGCTTGGAGATATTCTTACGGTCGACCGATCTCGGAAGACGAGCGCCGGCGTTCACTTCAATTCCTTGAGATGCCGCGCAACGCTCCATCGGTCGGTGAGTCGAACCCGTTCCAGAACGCGCTGCAAGAGCTGTGCCTCGCTTTATTTAACACCAATGAGTTCATCTATATCCAATAGCAGCAGGCTCGCCACCCGTCGGCATTGGATTACGCGGGTCGCGGGTGGCATGGGAGCGTGGGGTCTTCTGGATCTCTTGGAACGGGACAGCCGAGCTGACTTGCTCCCCGCCGCCCCAACGGGAACCGGGAACCCGTTCACAGCCAAGCCGTCCCATCTGCAAGCGAGAGCGAAATCCGTCATCTTCCTGATGATGGCGGGCGGGCCTAGTCAGATGGAAACATTTGATCCGAAACCGCTGCTCAATCGGCTTGCGGGGCAACCCATGCCACCGAGCTTCGGCAAGATTCTCGCGCAGTTTACCGACGTCACGAAGGAACCGCTGCTCGGTTGCAAACTGACGTTCCGTCCGTGCGGGCAATCCGGCCTGCCCATATCGGAGGCGTTTCCGCACCTGCAAACCCACGCCGATCGACTCGCGGTGATTCGCAGCTGTCACCACGACGCCTTCAATCATTCGCCGGCTCAGTATGTGCTCACCACGGGTCAATCCAGGCTGGGTTATCCGAGCATGGGGGCATGGATCACGTACGGCTTGGGTTCGGTGTCCGACAATCTGCCTGCCATGGTCGTCCTGGCCGAGCCGGATGGTAAACTAAAGGGCGGCACGCCCTGCTGGGGCAACGGGTTCTTGCCCGCGATCTACCAAGGAGCGCCTGTCCAGGCCCACGGAACACCCATTCTCTACCTGAATCGACCCCCCGGCGTGTCCGCGCAGAGCCAGAGAAAAGTCCTGGATCTATCACAATGGTTGAACCGCCTCCACCGCGAGATGTCGACTCCGGTTGCCCACGAACTCGATTCGCGAATTGCCTCATACGAACTCGCATTTCGCATGCAATCCGCGGCGCCCGAGGCGGTCGACATTCAACGCGAATCCGCCGCGACACGGCACCTGTATGGACTGGAGGACGGGGTGACTCGCGATTTCGGAACACGATGCCTGATCGCGAGGCGCCTCGTGGAGCGCGGAGTACGCTTCGTGCAGGTGATCTCCGGCAGCGGAGATTCCAAGGATTGGGATCACCACGATGACGCCTATGCCGGTACCTTGCGACAGGCCCGCAAGGTCGATCAACCGATCGCTGCGTTGTTGCACGATCTCGAAGCCCGCGGACTCTTGGAGCAAACGCTCATTATTTGGTCGGGCGAGTTTGGCCGCACGCCGTCCTCACAGGGAGGGCAAGGCCGCGATCACAATCCCAACGGGTTTTCGATGTGGATGGCGGGCGGTGGCATCCAAGGGGGACAAGCGATCGGGGCAACCGACGAATTGGGACTTCGGGCCGTGGAGGACAAGGTCCACATGAACGACGCCCACGCCACAATCCTGTCCCTCCTCGGCCTGGACCACCGCAAGTTGACCTATCTCCACCAGGGCCGTGAACAACGATTAACCGACGTCGGCGGCGATAACGACCTGGCGCGACGATTGCTTCGAAGCTAGCCGCCATCGAGGGGAAGTCGGTGGGTCCGGCCCTGCGGATACCCCGTGGGCCAACCCGACCGCCAGGAGTTCAATCGAACGAAGTCACCGTGAGGTCGTCGAACCGGATCGGTGTCCCGGCAAACGGCATTCCCCAAACCCCCGCCTTCCCGCCCGGCCCGTCCCCTTTCTCCATCGTCGTCACCATCCATTCGCGGGGTTCGGCCCCCTCCTGCCACGCCCGCCCTTCGATCTTCAATCCCTCGGCACTCTTGCTCACCTGCAGCCTCAGGTTCGTCCACTCGCCACTTTTCCACTCAAAAGCCGCCGTGGCCCGAACGTCACCATCTCGAAGCAATTCCACCAGTTTCTTGGCGGGGGCAATGCGGAGTTTGAACCCTGCCACACCGCTAACTCCGATTTCGAAGGTAGGAAACTTCCGGCCTTGTTTCGTCGCGAAGACGCGGGCACCCACTCGAACTCCCACGGATTCATTCGGGCCGAACATTACGCCAAAGGTGTCAAGCGGGGACCCGGGCAGTTCCAAGAAGCGGTTGCCGCTCTCTTCCTGCACCGAAAATTGACCATCCAGGACGAGAAATTCATCCGGTACGTCGGAACCTTTTACGTTGGAAAAGTCCTGACTGAACAAGGGTTTCGGACCGGCCTGGACCCCGGTGCAGAAAACGGTGGCGCCCAGGAGAATCAGTATCCGGATTGATTGCGTGCAGTCCATCTGGCCAGCATACGGCAGCATTGACGCGAGGCAAACGCAGGATCGATGTCGGCAGCGGAGTTCCTGCCTCTTCCGATGAAAATTACCCCTTGCCGAGAGCCCATTTCGAGGCGATGTAAAACGCCACGGGTCCCGACGTCACTCGTGCCAATCTATGACCACCGCAAGTCCTATCGATAAACAACCCCTGGGCAGTCTCGATGAATGGGAGGATTTTCTCGTCGAACGGTATCCCGATCCCAACGCTGTCGCGACCAAAAAGCCAACGGTCGGAACGGATCCTGAGAAAAAGCAGGAGGCTTTTCGGAACTACGAGGCGGATGCCCGCCCGACGGTCCGGGAGTTCTACCGCCTTAATCATCAGTATCAGACCCACGCCTTTTCGATGGCCAAACGGAAAGAGTTTCTCGGCCTGAACCGGATGCAGATGGGCATTTGGGAGGCGGCGGAATATTTGAATAACCTGGTCGACGACAGTGATCCAGACACGGACATGTCCCAACTCGAGCATCTGTTGCAGACCGCGGAACAGATTCGCCGGGACGGTCAACCGCGTTGGATGATCATGACCGGGTTCGTGCATGACCTTGGGAAGATTCTCTGTCTCTGGGGTGAACCCCAATGGGCCGTGGTAGGGGATACCTTCCCAACGGGATGTGCATATTCCGACAAGATCGTCTTCCCGAAATTCTTCGAGGCCAATTTGGATTCTCAGGATCCACGGTTCCAGAGCCGAACCGGGATTTACGAGGAGGGCTGTGGTCTCGATAAGGTCGCACTGTCCTGGGGCCACGACGAATACATCTACCACGTCTGCAAGGACTGGCTTCCTGATTCCGCATTGTACATGCTCCGCTACCATTCCTTCTACCCGTGGCATCGGGAGGGCGAGTACAGCCAATTACTCGACGCTAAAGATCGCGCAAACTTGAAATGGGTGAACGCGTTCAACCCTTATGACCTGTACACAAAAAGCCACGAAAAGCCGAACGCGGCCAAGTTGCGCCCATTCTACGAGGAACTCGTCTCGGAATTTTTCCCCGCGAAACTGAAGTGGTAGCGGGCATTGTCCCACGGAGCCGCCCGAACAGGAGTCACCGTTCACCGAGTCGCGCCAGCAGGGCCTCCGCCCGGGCAACATCCCCCGGCAAGTCCACTCCGATTCCGTCGTGGTCGACTACCGCGACGGCAATGCGGATGCCATGTTCCAGCGCCCGCAGCTGTTCCAACTTCTCCATCTGCTCCAAGGGTGAAACCGGGAATTCCACCAACCGTTGGAGGGTTTCCCGACGGTACCCATAGATTCCGAGATGCCTCAGAAAGGGGAAAGCCGCCAACTGCTCCGACGGGGAACGCTCCGACAGATCGCGGAGGAATGGAATCGTGCTGCGCGAGAAATAAAGCGCATCGCCACTGGTTCCGACGACGACTTTCACGATATTGGGGTTTACCAGTTGGGCCGCTTCCCGGATCGGCGCTGCCGCCGTCGACATTTCCGCTCTTTCGAGTGCCATGGCAACGGCGTCAATGACAGCGGGATCCATCAACGGTTCATCCCCCTGGACGTTGATGTAGCCGTCAGCCGCAACGCGTGCCGCCACTTCGGCGATCCGATCCGTGCCCGACGGATGATCGCTCCGGGTCATTTCCACCTGGCAGAATCGCCCGGCGACCTCCGCGATCCGGGCATCGTCTGTGGCCACTACGACGGCCGAGAGCGAACGTGCCCGCAAGCATCGCTCAATGACCCGCTCGATGAGCGTCCGGCCCGCGATGAGGGCGAGGGATTTGCCGGGGAAGCGGACCGACGCAAAACGCGCCGGAATAACGCCAATGAGATTCACAGAGTTCGATTAGAACAAATCGCCGCAAAAATGGGATCAGAATCTATCGAGGCGTGGTGTTTACCGCGCTTCGCGGACGCGGATGGTGTAGTCTTTGGCCCGGTTGTTCATTGAAGCAAAGGTCGCCGTTTCCTGACCATTTTTCGAAAACACAAGGCTCTGCCAGGGCGTCTCATCGCCGGTGCTGAAGCCCTGAATGTCTTTAAACACACATTGGATCTGCACCTTAAACTGGCGCTCAAGCCGATTGCGCATATTCACTGAGACCTCAAGCCGACCGTCTGGGAGCGGTCTCTCCTGAATACCATTATAGGTCACGCTCTGTTGCGCCCGATAATCCAGCAGGACAAACTTGGCTTGATTCTCAAGGTTGTTGCCGTCGGTGTCTTTCGCCGGGTACGGGCCTCCAGAACTTTCCTCGCTCTGTGTGTAGACAACTTGACCGGCGTGAGCGGCAGGGGCAGCAGGGGGCTTTCCCTCTCCGCTCGTTTTACACCCCACCCCCGAGAAGGCTGCGAGGGCGGAAACAGAGATCGTGATGACTCCCGTGAGAAGACAAATTTTCATTTTGGAATAGGCGACAAACCGGCCGCAACTGAGACGATCGAAACGTCGGAATGCTTCAATTGTGATCCGGAAAAAATAACACCGTGTCCCGCCCCGCGACCACGGTGAAGGACACGGATTGGGTACTCAGCACCTGCCCCGCAGAATCAATAAACTCCGCCGTCCCAGAGTGGCTTCCCGGTGGCAGGCTCAATGCGCCGAAACCCAACGTGTTCGGAAGATTATCCCAGCACCGGACATCGGCACGGGGAGTTGTCACACTGCTGACAATCTTGCTGAGAACTCCCGCGATCAACAAACCGGCACCGATCTCGTCGACATTGCTTCCATGACCCTGCTGGGATCCGAGCACCGCCCCGGAAAGGATTGCCGCATCGCCAAAGGCTCCCGTGCCCTCCTTGAATCGGGCCTTGTTAGCCAAGATGCCGTCCATCACCCGTCCTCCACGGGACGTCGCCTGAAACGTCAGATCATCATACCACGGGACGGCCAGCCCCTGTGCCCCCACCTGCACGCGGACCGAGACCGCGCGCGCTGATCCAGGGACGTATTGGAGCCGTTCGCCATGCCCACCGGCCGCCACCTTGGCGGGGCCTTTCCCCATTTCTATAAACACCAGGACGTTGGCAGCCGGATCTAGTGGAGGCGGCGTTGCTCCCCGAACATTGGCGACCGCACGGCGGAAACCATCCGATCCATCCCCGGCTAGTTTGGCCGTCGCAAGTCCGTCGAGATAATCGAGCAGCACGTAGTCGCTTCGATATCGGCCATCCTCCGCCTCGGCGTCTTGGATCTGGCCGCTACGAAAACAGGCCCGGGCATTGTCCATTTCCCCATCCATCCAATACAGAATGCCACGATAATAGTACGCCATCACCCGCTCATAAGGTTCACCCCGGAAATTCTTGACGTCTTCTTTGCGAAAGAGACCCCGTGCCTGACGGGCGGACCGGTCGCCC
Organism: Akkermansia muciniphila; assembly: GCA_945861565.1. GTDB lineage: Bacteria > Verrucomicrobiota > Verrucomicrobiia > Limisphaerales > UBA9464 > SIBK01. The sequence goes on along the minus strand of CAMAUY010000059.1, from coordinate 17,104 downwards.
GCCGTCAATCCACCCAGCGCCGCAATCGATTCATCCAGGGGAATCTTGGCCTCGGTGAACTGCCGTGCCTTCATCCTCTCCGCCGCCTCCCGATAGGCATGCAGCAAGCGATCTCTCTCGGCTCGTCCACCCGCAGTGCCGCCGCTCCCCGCGTTCGCACATCCTCCCAAGAATCCACCCAGGACACAAAATATTGCGCCGAGAAGCACTCGCGCCATTACGCCGGTCACCCGGCGGCAAGCCCGCCCTCCCGGCGATCCCCAACCCATCGCCGTCTTAACCCCTGCAAGGTCCGGAATCATCAACGGTAAGCCGCGTCCTCCGACCCCTCCTTCTTGACCTCGGCGGCATCCTCCCAGACGATTTCACTCGTCCGCGGATCGATTAACTGGAAGCTATAAAGCACATAGTCACTCACTCCCTTAGAATTCCGAGTGGTCAAACTTTGCAACTTCCCAGTCAGAAAAAAATCCGCCCCTTTGAATTCCTGTAACTGGGGATCGGTCGACGACGTCACCGCGCCCGTTCTCTTCAACTCCCGTTCCTTCTCCAAACTCGCCATCCGGTCGCGCGCGAGAAAAATCATTCGCCCCGCCGCCTTCTGGTTCAGTCCAATTCGGATCCGATCCAGGAACATCTCCTTATTGATCGCAAATCGCGTTTCATTCAACACCGGTTCCAACACGATGCGCGGCGCCGTCGGACCCTGCGCCACCTGGGGCACATTCAGGAGACTCCGCGCCATCTTGTCTGCGACGGCAACCAAATCCTGGGATTCGATTCCTGTGCCGGCCACCCGCCCCCGTTCGTCGGCCCTTATCTCAGTCACCCGGGACCCGCCCGGGCGCTGCACCCCGGGGGACGTACACCCGGCTGTTAGCACGACAGCAATCCAGAAGGAGGGAATCCATAGGGACGAGAACAGAGGTTGCAAGGGGCGCAGCGGTTTCATCAGCGAGAACTTCATTGTGAATGGTGAATTGAGCGGAAAACAAGGGCCGGTCAACGGCGGAAATCGGCGGAAATCGGTCGAAATCGGCGAGCATAGGGCAGCACGGCCACACCACCGGTCTCCAATGCTACAGACGCAGGATAGATTCTCTTATTCATCCGGACTGCATTGCAGCCCGCCGACGAAGGACCCTGCTCACTTGAATTAGCCTTCCTCAACTTCTTGAAATTGCATCCACCCGGCGGCAATATCCGAGTCCGCGCCCGGGTCGAGTTCTGCCTAAAACCAGGAATTATTACAACGAGAGAATCGAGTTCCCGGGAGCAAACACCGCTAAACTGCAGCAGTGCAATGAGCCTGCAAACCGTTTCTGTCGAGCGAGTTTTAAATCTCCCGATTCCCTCAACTTTACAATCCTGGGCGCATATTGAACAAAAACAACGACTGACTATATTTCACCAATAGTTCTACTTGTCAGGGACTATTCTTTTATGAAAGTATACCCGTCCATGAAAGCTGATTCGCTGCAAAAGTACGTCGCCCTTCACGAGGCTCTCGTCAAAGAAAAGAGTGCCCTCGAAGGGCGTCTCACCCAAATCAATCAAGCCCTGAGTGGCTCGGTCGCTGTCCGTACACAGGTCGCTGCCGTGGCCCCCGCCGCTATGCCGGCCAAGCCCGCCCGTCGTGGGCGCAGGGCAAGCTCCGGCCGCCCTCGCGGCCGTGGCGGTCGCGGTCGTTCCACCACCGGCAAGTCATTGAAACTAATGGCTCTTGAGGTCATCCGCTCCAAGCCTCTCACGCGTCAGGAGATTCTCGACGCGGTCAAGAAGGACGGATACGTCTTCTCTTCGACGAATCCTCTGAATTCTCTGAGCGCGATGCTCTATTCGAATAAGAAGGTATTCAAAGTTCGGGATGGTAAGTTCTCAGCCGTCTGAGTTCCTACTCCGAGCCCTTAGCAAACCCTGGATCGCCCCTGTTGGATCCCTAACCTCAGCCCGCCACCGGCGGGCTTTTTTTGCTTTCCACCCAGCCGTTTACTCCTTTGCTACACTAACATCTCATGCTCGCCCGACGCGTTATTCCATGCCTCGACGTCCATGACGGTCAGGTCACACGCGGTGTCCAGTTTGGCCGTGCCGAAGACGGCGGGCTTCGAGCCGTCGGAGATCCGGTGACCCTGGCCCTCCGCTACAACGATCAAGGGGCGGACGAAATGGTGTTCTTCGATATCACCGCCAGCGCCCACGGCCGGAAATCCATGATCGACGTAATCGAGCGCGCAGCCGATTGCTGCTTTATGCCGCTCACCGTAGGAGGAGGGATTCGCACCGTCGACGACATGGGCGAGATGCTAAAGGCGGGGGCCGACAAGGTCAGCATCAACTCGAGCGCTCTCGCGAATCCGGATCTCATTCGCGCCGGGGCCGAAAAATATGGCACCCAATGCATCGTCGTCTCCATTGATGCCAAGCAGGTTCAACCAGACCGCTGGGAGGTGTTCTCCGCCGGAGGCCGAAAGTCCACCGGCCTCGAAGCGGTGACCTGGGCAGAACGCGCCGTGGCGCTGGGTGCCGGTGAGATCGTGCTTAACTCGATCGATGCGGACGGCACGAAAGCGGGCTTCGACCTGGTTATCACCCGCCGGATCAGCGAAGCCGTCGGTGTGCCGGTCGTGGCCAGCGGAGGTGCTGGCACGTTGGATCATCTTGCACAAGTACTTCTCGCGGGCCGTGCGGATGCTGTTCTTGCCGCGAGCATTTTCCATTTCGGCACGTACACCGTCCGTCAAGTCAAGGAACATTTGGCAAGCCTGAAAATCCCCGTCCGATTACACTGAGGGGTTTTCTCCGCTACTCTCCCTTTCCCGTGGATACTCAATTGCTGAATCAACTGAAATGGACCCCCGACGGTCTCGTCCCAGCCATTATTCAGGACATCCGGACGGGCCGGGTCCTCATGATGGCGTGGATGAGCCGGGCGTCACTCGACAAGACCCTTGAAACTCGGCGGACTTGGTTCTGGAGTCGTTCCCGCCAGAAATTCTGGATGAAAGGGGAATCCAGTGGCCATGTCCAGGTCGTGCACGATATCGCCGTGGACTGTGATGGGGATGTGCTTTTGATCCAGGTGGATCAAACCGGTGCCGCCTGTCACGAGGGCTATCGATCCTGTTTCTTTAAAAGTCTCGAGTCGGGAGGCACCGGTTGGACGGTTAAAGAGCCCCAATTGGAGACACCCGAGCAGATTTACGGAAAGAAGACGTAAGAATTAGGAAAGTTATAGGGAACGGACTTTGGTCGGAGGGAGATCTTTTTTCCATTCCCTCCCGTATGTTATTGAGGGCGTTTATCCGGGGGCTTGTATCCCCGGTGCCAGGCCAAAGTCCATAATTGCTCAAGGGCCACCAACTCGACGTGACCATCGGCAAAAACCGCATTGATGGATCCCGACAATTTTGCCCCCGCAGCGACCGCGCCGCGAAAACTGGATCCATGCCGTGAAATGCAAAAACGCTGCATCATGGCATCGTTTCCACCGGTGGCTAAGCTCTTGGGCGGCCGGTCGGTTGCCAGGGGCCACGAATCAGCCCAATTGGCATCCGCAAAGATCGGTGTCTTAACCGGATTTTCATAGCTCGACTCCCTGGCATATTGCTTGGCCCGATCCTGCACCCCCTCCCCTTCGGGTGAGTATTGCCATCCATTCATCCCATAGCTGCTTTCAAAGCCCGTATTCCATTGGATGGGTGTTTTCAGTGGCCCGTACCATGCGGCGGTTGCCGTCCCCACTGCCTCCCCCGCCGGCGTGCGATTGACCGGAACGGGAGCGGTTGGACAGATGCGAATCTTGTCGGATGGGACGTTATTGGATCGAAGCACCGCCATCCAGAAAGACTGCGGCGTATAGGCCACCGGGAACGTCTTGCCGGTATCGTTGAGGTACATGAAGAATCCAAGGCCCATCTGCTTAAGATTGCTGGCGCAAACCACCGAGTTTCCCCGCTGCTTTGCACGGCTGAGAGCCGGCAGTAACATCCCCGCGAGAATTGCAATGATTGCGATCACGACCAAAAGCTCAATCAGAGTGAAGGCACGTTTCGACGGGTGACGCGATGTTTTCATGGTTGGCAAGGACGAGTCAGAGGCTTGCAGCAGTGTTTAGAGCCCCTGGGAGCATACAAGAAAAATCAAAACGTCCACATCCTATTGGCGTCCGCTTTCAGCGAGCCGTCGCAGGTGTTGGTTGAGCCGCGATATCTGTTGAATCGGATCGCACAAGGTTCGTGCCCGAGCGGGTCCCCCCTGGCCCAGCGATTTCCGCCTCGCGGGGTCAAGAATCAACCCCCGAAGAGCGGTGGCCAAGGCCGCCGAGTTTTCCGGGGCCGTCAGGACGCCACAGGCCGGCGTGACGATCTCCGCGGCACCGCCCAGGTTGGTCGAAATCACGGGCAGGCCCGAATAGAGCGCTTCGATAAAGACAATCCCGAATGGTTCAGGACCCAAATTCGGCTGGCAGTGAATGTCCGCTCCGGCCAGGAGACGGTAAACGTCCCGGCGCTGCCCCGTGAAGCGGATGCGGTTTGCGATTCCCGCGGCGGCGGCCTTCCGTTCTAGAGTCTGGAGGTAGACCTGCTCTGCGGGGCGTTGAGCACCGCCGACCACCCAGCACTTCCATCCGGAAAGCTCACAAAGCTGACCGAGCGCCTCGATCAGAAGGAGATGCCCTTTCCATGCCTCCATCCGGCAGACGATCATGATCACGACGTCCTCGTCACCTGCGCCGAGCTCGCGCCGGGCGTCGAGACGATCAGAAACGGCAAGAACGGGAGGTGGATCAACGGGGTAATAGAGAACTTCGTGCTTTAGCGTCGCATACGGTTTTTCCAGTCGCGACGCGGTATGCTGGCTGTTGAGGAGCGTGAGAGCCGCTGGCCGGCGGCGCGCCCATTTTTCCCACCAGACGGGATTGAGGCTAACTTCGTGGAACCAATCGACACGTGGAACGTATGGTTGGAGCAGTACAGGTCCGAAAACCAGATTGACCCACGCGGAATGCGAGATCAAAACATCGAACTGATGCCGGCGGACCAGCTCGGCGAGGCAACGCCGAGCCTCGAGAATCTGCCAGGGACGCGACATTCGGACGGATGGAAGCCGGTGGGCCGGGCTGCCCGTCGTGCCCAATTCGTCCCGCAGCCGTCCAGGAAAGCACGTGCTGAAATGCACATCGACAGCGGGCTCAACCTGACGATGGCGGGCGAGGGTCAACAGTAGACTCTCGACACCGCCAAAGAGATTGCCCGTGCCGAGGTGTAAAACCCGGCAGCCGGTTCCGGGGGCTTTCATGCGATGCATGTTCCACGAGTAAGCCGCAGGAGGGGTCGGTTCCCAACGAAAAAGAGTCCGAGAAAAGACATTGCCTCACACCCAAGCGTGCGAGGCACACTCCTCTTGCGCGAATCCCTGCCGACCTTTTGCTCCTTATGTCCCGAATTCCTGTCTCCAAGGTTCACCGCAAGTTCCCAGGGCGAAAGGCCGTCACCCACTGGCAGTCGGGACAGCCACGACGACGCGTCTTCGACGATTTAGCCATTGAGGAGCCTCTCGAAATCCGCGTCGATACCCGCCCCGTAACCATCACAATGCGTACGCCGGGGCACGACAACGAGCTCGCGGCGGGGTTCTTGCTTACAGAAGGGTTGCTGCGGTCCGCCGCGGATATTCGAGAGATCCGGACTCACCCGCGAAACATGTCGGGCAACGCCCTCGATGTATTCCTCTCTCCAGACGTCATCGTCGATTTCGCGAAATTGACCCGGCACGTGTTCGCGACCTCCTCATGCGGTCTGTGCGGAAAAACGTGCATCGAGTCCGTGCAACAGCAGTTTCCACCTGTCCGGCGGCGATTCCACGTGTCCGCCGCGACGTTGCTCGCTCTTCCGGAAGTGATGCGGGCGGCTCAGGAGACCTTTTCAAGAACCGGCGGACTTCATGCCGCCGGTCTTTTTTCGTCGCAGGGTGAATTATGGGTTCTACGGGAGGACGTTGGCCGTCACAACGCCGTGGACAAGGTGCTCGGTCACGCCTTGCTCCACCAATTCCCGACGCTGGAACAGTCCATCCTGCTGGTGAGTGGGCGGGCATCTTTTGAAATCCTTCAAAAAGCGCTGGCAGCCCGGGTTGCCCTCGTCGCCGCGGTCAGCGCTCCGTCGAGCTTGGCGGTCGAGTTTGCGCGACGGAGCGGACAGACGCTCGTAGGATTTCTGCGGACCGGCCGTTTCAACGTCTACGCCGGGCAGGGGCGCATCCGCTTTCCAGCAACCGCGGCGGCGCGGCAGACCGGTAGGTGAAGTGCCCACCGTCCTGGAGATCCGCCGCCCGCAATGACCCGCCGACGGACACGCCGGCGGCGGGTCTAGATCCATGGGCACTGCGAGATCCCTGCCCTGCCTTGCCAATCACTTGCTGTCGCCACCGTCGTCACTGCCGAGTTTGTCAATCAGCGTGATCAAGGGGAGGAACAGCGCGATGACGATGGAACCGACGATGACAGCGAGAAACACAATCATGATCGGCTCCAGAAGGGATGTCATGGCCGAGACGGCATTGTCCACTTCGTCATCATAGTTGTCGGCAATCTTGGTCAACATTTCTGGAAGCGCACCCGTTTGTTCACCGACGTCCACCATGGAGATAACCATGGGAGGGAATACGTTCGAGGCTTCGAGCGGGGCGGTAATTGTTTCCCCTTCCTTAACGCTATCATGGACTGCCTGAACAGCATTGGAGATGATGACGTTACCCGACGTTTCACGAACAATATTGAGCGCCTGGAGAATGGGCACACCGGAGCTCACGAGCGTACCGAGCGTCCGGGAAAAACGGGCGATGGCGACCTTACTCATCACCGGGCCCAGGACCGGGAAGTGGAGTTTCAACTTGTCAAACAGTCGTCGACCCAGCTTGGTGCGAAGCGACAGGCGAAAGAGAATGAAGAGGGCCACGGCTCCGGCGGCCACATAGAGAAAGTGGTTCGCAACGGTGTCGGAAATATTCAAAATGATCTGGGTGAAGGCAGGCATGCCCGCACCGCCGAGGAGGTCGGCGAAGATGGCTTTGAACTTGGGCACGACCACAACGAGCAGCAGCACGAGAATACCGCCCGCAACCACCATCACAGCCGCCGGATAGAACATGGCAGCAACGACCTTGCCCTTGATTTTCTGCGACTTCTCCATGAACTCGGAGAGTCGATTGAGGACCACTTCGAGCACACCACCCAGTTCGCCCGCCCGGACCATGTTGATGAACAGCTTATTAAAAACGCGGGGATGCTGGGCCAATCCTTCCGAAAACGTGCTGCCGCCTTCAATCGAGACAGCGAGATCCGTCAGAATTCGCTTCAAGGTGACGTTTCTCTCCTGCTTCTCGAGCACTCGAAGCCCACGCAGCAATGGAAGACCGGCATCCACCAGCGTTGCCAACTGCCGGGTGAAGGTGGTCAGCACCTTGGACTTCACTCCTCCCCCAAAACCCGGGATGCGTATGTTAATACCCCCTTTCTTTTTCTTCCCCCTGCCACCGGGCGCCGCCGATTTCGCTGCCTTTTTATTGTCACCCTTCGCTTTCTCGACCTTTGCTTCGCTAACTTTAGTCGGGAAAAAACCCATTTCCTTTAGCCGGCTGATTGCATCAGCCTGGCTGCCGACGTCCAATGATCCCTTGGTTTCCTTGCCGCGGGAATCCATCGCGACATAATCAAACTTTGGCATAATAGTCCTAGAGCGGAGGTGCGTCTGACGGATTGGCTACGTTTTCAAAATGCGGCTTCAGGCGTGCTTCAGGTGTACCGTAGCACTTCTTCCACGGTGGTGAGACCATCAAAAATTGATCGAAGTCCGTCGTTGCGGATCGGGGTCATACCCATCTCAATTGCCTTCTGGCGAACCACGACCGTCGGGGCCCGCTCGTTGATTAGATTGCGCACGGCATCATTGATCACAAGCAATTCGTAGATGCCCTTTCGGCCCCGGTATCCTGTGTCACTGCAGTTGCCGCAGCCTCTTCCATAAAAGAATGCCTTGTCGCTAAGATCATGCGGCGAGAGATTGAGCAATCCCAACTGCTCCAAGGTCGGCTCAAAAGAGGATTTACACTGCTTGCAGATGGTACGAACGAGCCGTTGCGCGAGCACCGCCAGGAGGGTGGAAGAAATCAGGAACGGCTCAACTCCCATATCTACCAGACGAGTCACAGCACCGGCAGAGTCGTTGGTATGCAGGGTCGACAGCACCAAATGGCCGGTCAGGGATGCCTGAATGGCGATCTGAGCCGTCTCCAGATCGCGCATTTCCCCAAGCATGATGATGTCGGGATCCTGACGGAGGAAGGCCCGCAGGGCTTTCATGAACGTCATCCCGGCGCTTTCGTTCACCGGCACTTGCATGATTCCCTCGATATCAAACTCAACCGGATCCTCGACCGTCAGCAGTTTGGAATCGATCGTGTTGATGCGTTTCAAACACGAGTAAAGGGTCGTCGTCTTGCCGGATCCGGTCGGACCGGTGACCACAAAGATTCCATTCGGCTGCTGAATGGTTTCCGACACGTAGTCCATAATGTGCTTCGGCAGTCCCAGAACTTCGAGCTCAAGCCCGAGGACCGATCGATCGAGGACACGAAGCACTACGGATTCACCGAACGCTGTCGGAAGAGTGGAGACGCGAAGATCCACCTGTTTGCCCGCAATGTTCACCGAGATGCGGCCGTCCTGCGGCATGCGGCGCTCGGAAATATTCATGTTCGCCATGACCTTGATGCGCGAAGTCACAGGCGTCGCGAGGTGCCGGGGCGGCGGAGCCATCTCGTAGAGCGCACCGTCCACTCGATATCGAATTTTGAACTCGTCCTCGAACGGTTCAAAGTGAATATCGGAAGCCCTATCCTGCACTGCCTGCATGAGGACGAGGTTGACGAACTTGACGATCGGAGCGTCGTTGACGATGTCGTCCAGCTTCAGGAGGCCGGCGTCGACCTCGTTGACCTCCCGCGCAACGTCGGAGTCCGCCCCTAACTCCTTGAGCAGGTCCGCATAGCCCCCACCGCCCTCGGCCGGATAGAATTTCTCGATTCCCTTGCTGAGGACATTGGGATCCACCACCACGAGTTGGATCTGGAATTTCACCGAATACCCCAACTCGTCCACCAGCGACGGATTCAACGGATCGATCAGGGCCACCTGGACGGTGTCACCATACAACGCCACCGGCAGACACTGGTTCATACGGGCAATCTCCGACGGCACTGCGGCAATCGTCTCTGCGGAAATATCATTCAAATCCACCGACACCACCGAGGTACCCAGATGGTCCGCCACAATCTGAAGGGCGGAGTCCATGTCTAGCAACCCGTAGTCCACGACGACCTGAAGGGCGGGCTTGCCGCTACGGCTCATTTCCTGGGAGACCTCTTCGAGTTGGAGATCGTCGACGAGCCCGCGCTCCTTAATAAGGGAGAGGAGCGGGTTGGAGGGGTGGTCCATGGCAGAATTCGCGGATAGCAGATTACCGTTTGACGTTCGCCTCGGCTGCCGCTCTGGCCGCCTTCATCTCCTGCAATTTCATCAGAATTGTGGTCGGGTCTTGCGCCTTCGTAATGACCTCCTCTTCGGCAATCATTCCCGCCTCGTACTTTTCGAGCAGGAAGCTGTCGAGGGTCACCATTCCCCACTTCGCACCCGTCTGAATGTCCGATTGGATCCGGAAGGTCTTGTTATCGCGGATAAGGGCGGCGACCGACGGTGTATTCACCATGATTTCAAACACCGCGACCCGGCCGGGTTTATCATGCCGCGGGATGAGCAACTGGGAGATGACCGCCTGGAGAACCGTAGAAAGCTGGATGCGGATCTGCTCCTGCTGATTCTGTGGGAAGGCGTTGACAATACGATCAATCGTCTTCGCCGCACCGGTCGTGTGTAGCGTCCCGAATACAAGGTGGCCGGTCTCCGCCGCAGTGATCGCGGCGTCCATCGTCTCAAGATCCCGCAACTCACCCACGAGAATAATGTCGGGATCCTGGCGCAAGGCGCGCCGAATTGCCTCGGCAAAGCTCGGCACGTCGATATTCACCTCCCGTTGGGTCACCACCGCTTTCTTGTGCTTATGATAATACTCAATGGGATCCTCGACGGTGATGATATGGGCCTCGTCGCGTTCCTCGTTCAGGATGTTGATGAGAGAAGCGAGCGTCGTGGTCTTGCCGGAACCGGTCGGACCGGTGACGAGGACCAAACCGCGGGGTTTGTAGATGAGGTCCCGAACCGACGGAGGGATGCCGATCTGCTCCATCGTGAGGAGCTTGCTGGGGATTTGCCGGAGCACGAGGGCGAAGTTGCCTCTCTCCTTGAAAGCACTCACCCGGAAGCGGGCCAACTCGCCGAAGGCGAACCCAAAGTCCGCACCGCCCTTCTCACGGATCTGCTGTACATGATCCTCTGAAGTAATGGATCGCATGAGTTCTTCAGTATCCTCGGGCCGGAGGGCCGGGCCTTCGACGCGTTGCAGAATACCATGAACCCGAACCACCGGTGGAATGCCCACACGGATGTGAAGATCTGCCGCTCCCTCGGAAACGACAAGCTGCAGCAGATCGGCCATTTGATACGACATAGCGGAAAAAATACTTTCTATTTCAGCGTTGAATCCTGAGGCGCGAAACCCCACCGCCCGAGATTATTCCGGATATTACTGAGCAATTCTGTTGCCATGCGATGGACGATTTTACCAAAGGGTTTCTCAGTCCGCGTCGGTCACGGTGGCTCGAATGACCTCCTCCGCCGTGGTTACCCCCGCCAGAACCTTTCGGATGCCGTCCTCCCGCAGTGTTCGCATGCCGATCTCGCGGGCCTTGTTGCGAAGAACATACGACGGTACCCGATCGAAAATCATCTTCCGGGCATCATCATTGATCGTAAAGATCTCGAAAATACCCATCCGACCTCGACATCCTGTCCGGTTGCAGTCCGCACATCCGCGACCCTTCTGAATCTTGGCTACCGCGGCCTGTTCCTGGGTTATTCCCAGGATCCTCATCTCACTTTCATTCAACGTGCCCGGACCGATACATTTCTTACAGATCTTACGCACCAGGCGTTGGGCCATCAGGCAGCGGGCGGCCGATGCCACCAGGAATGGCTTGACCCCGATGTCGATCAAACGGGCGACGGCACTGGGTGCGTCGTTGGTGTGTAGAGTGGAGAATACCAAGTGACCCGTCAGTGAGGCATTGATGGCAATCGAGGCCGTCTCCAAGTCACGAATTTCTCCCAGCATGATCACGTTCGGGGACTGGCGGAGCATGGCGCGAAGCGCCATCGCGAAAGTAAAGCCAATCAACTCATGCACTTGCACCTGATTGATTCCGGCCAGCATGTACTCGACCGGGTCCTCGACGGTGATAATCTTGCGGTCCGGACGGTTGATGTAGTTGAGACAGGAATAAAGCGTCGTGGTTTTCCCGGAACCGGTCGGTCCCGTAACCAGGAGAATTCCGTCCGGCAGCGCGATCAGGCGCTCGAACGACTGCTGGTCATCCGCCATAAAACCCAACTCGCTCAAACCCAGTTTCAAGCCGGACTTGTCGAGAATACGCATGACGATCGACTCTCCGTGGGTCGTCGGTAGGCAACTGACGCGCAAATCAATCGTTTTGCCGCCTACGTTCGCCTGGATACGGCCGTCCTGCGGGATGCGCCGCTCTGCAATCGACATGCCCGACTGGATCTTGAGCCGAGCGATGATGGGTGCCTGCAGCCGTTTGGGCGGATTCTTTTGCTCGATCAGCATTCCATCGATGCGATATCGCACTCGAAACGTTCTCGACATCGGTTCCAGATGGATGTCCGAAGCTCGGAACTTGAAGGCATCGACGATCACCTGGTTCACCAGCCTGATAATCGGCGCATCAACATCGACCTCGCCCCCCCCCTCCTCGAGCGTATTGGTAATCTGTCCGATCTCGACCTCTCCCTCCGTGATGTCCTGGATCATTTTGCTGATCCCGCCATCGTCTCGGGTCGAACCGCCGTAATATTTGTTCAGGGCGCCCTGGATATCCTCGTCGCTCGCAACGACCTGCTCCATCGGCTTCCCGAGGGCGACCTGGAGACCGTCGAGGTTCTCGATATCCGACGGATCCGAAACAGCAATGACGATCGTCCCCTCTTTCAATGCCACCGGGATGGCGCTGTATTTCTTTGCGATGTGTCGCGGCACCGCCGCGATCACGTCGTCGGAAAGACGGGCCTGCCCAAGGTTCACAGACTCAACCCCGAAATACGTTGCCTTCGCCGCGGTCACCATGCCCCGCTCGATCAGTCCGCGTTTCACAAGGGTATCAACCAACCCCTCGCCCGCCGCCTCCGCGTCGGCACGGACTTCATCGATTTGGGCATCGGTCACCAGGCCGAGATCCCGCATCGTGTCGATCAGATAGTCGTCTTTGGCAGCCACGGATAAAACGGTTCAGTTTAGGTGTCGATTCCACCATCCCTCCGGTTAGTCCTGAAGGGAGATAGGGGCGGAGTTTTACGAAGGGGTCCTCGAATGTCAACGAAACGGGCGGGGAAACGGAGGCTCACCCATTCCTGCCTCCCCGCACGCCCGGTCTCAGCTTTCGTTGGACAAGCTCCGCTGGCGTTCGTGTCAGTCCACGTTACCGTGCGGAAGTGAACAGACTTCCTCGAATAATGGCCGCCACCGGACTGGTGCTGCTCTTCGTCGCCGGCTGCCGGGCCATGAACTCCCAACGGCCGTCAGGACCGCCGGGAAGCCGCCTTCCCCCGTGTCCGGATTCGCCGAATTGCGTCGGAAGTGAAGACCCGATTGCCGAGCGGCGCGTCGAGCCGTTCCCGTTCGAAGACGCCCCGGACGCGGCATTCGGGAGGCTCCGGGAGCTGGTAAGTCACTGGCCCCGCGCCCGGATTGCCGAGGTCATTCCCGGCTACCTGAGGGCGGAGTTCCGATCGGCACTCTGGGGATTCATCGACGACGTCGAGTTCCGACTCGATCTCGCCGGGAGCTGTTTCCAGGTCCGATCGGCCGCCCGGGTGGGCTACTCCGACTTCGGCGTGAACCGTCGTCGCCTCGAAAAACTCCGGACCACCTTTCACACCTCCCAACCGGACGCGCATGGGGTCAGTCAATAGTAATGTAAACTGCCAGTCTTGCTTTTCCGGTCGTATCTTTCCCTCGCAACCCGTCCGGCGTCGGCATTCCCACGGCCGAACAATTCGCCTGCTTCGACTCCTGCAGCCTCCTTGGTCAAGGGCGTCGACTTCAACCGGTGGTCACGACCACGAACCTCCTGCTAGAAGTCGTCGCCGATCCGACTGAAGGCGCACGGATTTATCGATCCCTGAAGGCTGGAATGATGGGATCTGACCTTCTCCATTCCCCAATTCGTCAGCGTGGGCGGGGCGCTGGGTTCGGTGGATGAACGGCGCGCCATCGGGCGGGCGTTCAAGGAATCCGTCCGGACAGCGTTGCTTGGAGGTTAAGTGCTCAGAATCAACTTCCGTCCCGCGACGTCAACCTCCCGCCAACATCCGGCGGCCAAGTTCCCCAATTCGTAGGAACCGATGCGCATCCGGATCAGCCGGAGGGTCGCATGGCCAATCGCCGCGGTCATTCGTCGCACCTGCCGATTCTTTCCCTCACACAATTCGAGACCAATCCAAAATTCTGGCACGCTTTTCCGAAATCGAATCGGCGGGATGCGCGGCGGCACGTCGGGCTGCGGATCGAGCTGCCAAACTTTGGCAGGCAGGGTTCGTCTCCCTTGAATCAGGACGCCCTGCGACAGGATTTCGAGTGCAGCTGGCGAGGGTACACGTTCGATCTGTGCCCAATAGGTCCGGGAATGGCCCCGACTTGGATCCAGGAGGCGGTCGTTCAGTCCCGCCTCATCGCTAAGCAGGAGCAATCCTTCCGAATCCGCATCCAATCGGCCGAGCGGATACACATGCGGCGGAAAACCGAATTCGGCGAGTGTCCGATTGGGCGAGCCGTCGGTGGTGAACTGGCTCAAGACGCCAAACGGCTTGTTAAATGCCATCAGCACCCCGCCATCCAATCGGGTTCACGGGAAACTGAAATCGAAAAAAACGACGCGGGAATGGACTCAGTGAATTTTGTGTGGCGAATTTAGGGCTCTCAGACCTCATCCTCAGCCATGAACACAACGCTGAAACCGCTCACACCGCCAGCCATACGACAAGCGATGCAAACGCTCGAAGGCTGGAAACGCCGCGGCGGGTCCATCGCGCGCACGTTTCAATTCAAGGACTTTATTGAAGCTATGAAGTATGTCAACCGGATCGCCCGGGCGGCCGAAAAGGCCCGGCATCACCCCGACGTCGACATTCGTTGGAACCGTGTGACCCTGACACTGACCACCCATGATGCCGGCGGTCTAACGGCGAAGGACTTCGCGCTTGCCGCGCTGTGCAACCAACTCGCAATGTCGCCGCGATGATACGGACCGATGGTTCCTGGAGGTTGGCCATTATCTGGAAGACAAAATGGACGCTCTTCCCACAGCTGAGGCGTACTCCACTTTCTGGCGGCGTTCCGCGACCTGGCATGAGGGCGGCCTGGCGGCGATATCCATCAGTGAAATGGACGAATGACTCGGCGCATGCAAAATCTCCGACTCATTCCCGCTCTGCATCGGCTTGCTGTGGCGTACTCCGGAGGCGCGGAGCGCCGTCAGATCGTAGCCCATGGCGTCAGCCGTGGGTTTCCAGGCGCCCGGCAGGTAAGCTCCGGAGGGGCGCCAGAGCAATTGGCACAAGGCGCTCTCCTCCCGCTCTGTCGCCCCTGACGGGGCTACCGGTTTGTTCGAACGTCATCCCCACGGCTCGCGCCATGGGCTACGGTCTGGCGCCGCTCCGCGGCTTTTCTAAATGCCGATTGTCCATCGGGGACACATGCACCAAAATATGGCCAATCTCCAGGGGCGGGACTCCGTCCTGCCGGTTGCGGGAGTCTCTGACTCCGCGAACTCGGTGCATGGTCGTAGCGAGGGAACGCGGCTGCAGAGCAGCCCCGAACTGTCAGGCCGGAGACCTGACCCACGAAAGCGGCTCGCAGCATCAGCCCTCCGTTTCGCTCCCACCAAACCTCCACCCACCTGCCAAGATAGGGTCCAAACAGCAGCCGGCTCGCGGACAATCGCCCCACGGACTATCACGCCCCTTCATTTCGCCCCATTTTTGAAAGGCCAATCTCCAGGGACCGAAGATTCAACCGGTGGTCCTAAAAATGCCGCTGCTTCCACCGGGCTGGCCCAGGCGCGGGCGCTGTTCCGGACGACGTTTGACGCCGAACCACGACAGCGCATCTCAGTTGGCGGGCGGATTGAAATCCTAGGCAACCACACCGACTACAACGAAGGCCTGGTCCTGGCGGCTGCCATCGACCGGCGGTTGCACCTTGTGTGGTCGCGGTGTGACGATCCACAGATCGAGCTAGTCTCCACCGCATTTCCCGGCCTGGTGTCATTTTCCCGTCGCGCACTCGATCATTCCCGGTCCGGACACTGGTCCGACTATGTGAAAGCGATCCTCCGGGAGCTGCCGGCAGACGGAGGAGGGTCGCCGGGGTTTCGGGCCGCGGTGCACAGTGACATTCCGGTGGGCGGAGGATTGTCCAGTTCCGCGGCCCTGTTGCTGGCGATAGCCGTTGGCATCGGTGGACGGCTGTTCGCTACGACTGCCGAGAAGCTGGCAGTCGCCCGCCTTTGCCAGCAGGCCGAAAATAATTTCATGGGAGTTCGCTGCGGCCTCCTCGACTACCTGGCGATACTTCACGGGGTCCGAGACCGGTTGGTGGCCCTGGATTTCCGCACACTGGAAGCATCGTTGATTTCACTACCAACCGACCTTCTATTCGCGCTCGCCGACTCGGGTGTGCGACACCGGTTGATCGACGGTGGTTACAACGCCATCCGCGGCGGCTGCGAGGGCGCGGCCGCAACGCTCGGATTGAAATCCCTGCGGGACCTGACGGAAGAACGGTTGCGAGCAGGCGCTGCGGCGCTGTCCATCCGCGAATACAAATGCGCCCGCCATGTGCTGGACGAGAACGGGCGAGTCCGCCGAGCCATCGAAGCGATGCACCATCCCCACGCGGCGGGCATCCTGGGTCGATTGATGTCTGAATCGCATGTGAGCTCACGAAATAATCTGGGAAACAGCTGCCGCGAACTAGATCTCCTGGTCGAGCTTGGCGACGGCCTGCCGGGAAGCATGGGGGGCCGGCTGACGGGCGGCGGTTTCGGGGGAATGGTCCTTTACTTCCTGCGGGCAAACGAGATCGGGACGTTTCAAACCGAACTCGTTTCACGTTGGCAAAAACACGGCGAGGGAACGTTGCAATCCATGGCGGTGCGTCCGGTCGACGGCGTGGAGTGTGACGCACGCGGGGGCTAATGTGGCGAGGGCGTGGGGTCAAGAAACCCGATCCTTCCAATTTGCAAGGATTTGCAGGGGCATCAGGACGTTGCGCGCCAGCCGTAGTAGCGTCGGTTAACTCTCCTCGATGCATTGGATAGGGTTGCTGGCGTATATCACCGGTTCGGTGGATCAGGACCTTCTCCTTGGCAACGAGTATTAGGATCTCTTGGATTTTGCTTTGAACCGGACATTCACTTTGCCTGAAAAATGGTCATCCTGAGTCCAGACAATGGCGTTATGTTTTCTCGAGATCGCGTAGATTACAGAGTCCGCGAACGCAAGTCGTTCCTCGATGCCGAGCGCTGCGGCCTCCATCGCCAGATCACTATCGAGGTCGACCACTGTCCCCTGCTTCATCGCGGCCACCGCTTGAAAGGCATCGTCCTCGCCCTTTTCGCGCAGAACCACTTTGAAAACCTCATAGATGCAAACGGCCGGAACCAACAGAAGCTCTGTATCCTCGATCGCCTCGGCAAAGAAACCGGCGTTGCGGAGGCCGGGACCTAAACCGTGCAAAACGACCGGTCTGAAAACCGCACAGTTTTCTTGATGGATTTTCTTCAAACACTTCAACAGATCTCTTCTTCCTTCTTCCTGGATCTTCTTTGCCTGACCCGGCGGCTTTGAGCGCTA
>CAMAUY010000058.1 GCA_945861565.1 Akkermansia muciniphila | reverse complement strand
TTCTACAACTTCGACCGGAAGTTGAGCATCTGGTATGACACGAAGGCGGTCATCTGCCTGGATGGAACGCGTTCGAGCACACTGCCCGACGTGTGGCTCCGGCCGCCGGAGCGCGCGGACGTGGACTACGGATCGCGGGACTGGAATTCAGCGCCCACCACCGCAACCCCCGGCAAGACTCTGAAACTGCGCGTGTTCGTTGATCGCAGCGTGGTGGAAGTCTTCGTCAACGGAAGGCACTACCTCGCCATGCGCGTCTATCCGGGTCGCCGGGACAGCGTCGGGGTTTCCCTCCGCGCCCAGGGACAAGATGCCGTGCTGAGAAAACTCGATGCCTGGCGGATGAAATCCATCTGGCCCGGAGAATTTTGAGAACCGAACCCAACACCAAGTGACACGATTCCAACCTCAGACCCTTTGAATGGCCCGAACCGCAGTGAAACCCAATCAAAAACCAAACCTAATCGCGGAGCGTCAAAAAGCGAATGCTTATCATTTGGCGACCCAATGATTATCAATTATGAATCGACATCATGCGACGCGGATTCAAGCACCCGAACCTGATTCTGCCGTCCAGCACGCGAGACTGGGCGCGGTTCGCCGCCGGGCTTTTACCCTCATCGAACTGCTGGTGGTCATTGCGATCATAGCGATTCTCGCCGGGATGCTGCTGCCGGCTCTATCGCGGGCAAAAACCAAGGCGCAGGGTATTATGTGCGTCAACAATCTGAAGCAGATCGGTCTGGCGAACTTCATGTACATCAGCGACAATGGACGCGCTGTCCCCTACTCGGCGAACGATAGTCTTTGGATGAAAACTCTGATAGCGAATTATGCGAACGTGGACAAAGTGCGAATCTGTCCAGTCGCCCCCTATAGGAAGAATATGGCTGGATACCTGGGCACCGCCACCGCCGCCTGGGTCTGGCCCAACAGCCCGGAAGTGAATCCGACGACCAAGGAGCCGCGCTGGACCGGCAGTTATGGACTTAACGGCTGGATGTATGCCGGAGGCTGGGGCGGCCAAGGCAGTGGAATGCCTCTCGACGCAAACGCGTTTCGCAAAGAAGGGGATATTCAAAGCCCCGCGATGACCCCGATGTTCTGCGACTCGACCTTTGTGGACGTGTGGCCCCAGGCTACCGACAAGCCCGCCCGGAACCTGTTGACAGGCGACCCGAATGGAACCATCTCGGTCATCACGATCGCGCGGCACGGTTCAGGTCCACAAAGCGCGAAGGGGACCGTCCAGGCAGGCGCCCGGTTGCCCGCCGCGATCAACATCTGCTACGCCGACGGCCACGTTTCCTTGGTTCCACTGGAGCAACTCTGGCAGCAGACCTGGCATCAAAACTACGTCCCGCCGGCTCAGCGGCCCCAGTAGGGCATAACCGTTCAGACCAACCGCAGATGAATTGTAACTAAGGAGAGGTCCTATTGACCTGTCCCTTTATCCTTTCTTCCTTTATCCTTTCCTTTTCTTTTGACCCCTTTTTGCCCCCCTTTCCCTTTTGCGGGACCGATTGTATTTTGTATTTCATGATTGCACACAAATGTACTTTATGTTAACACACATTCGTGTTGTTACGTGAGACACTGATTCAAGTGCTGCAAACCCCGGATCGGGCGGGGCCGGCGCAAGACGAGATACCCCGCCGGTTGACCGAATCACTCCATCTGGCACCGGGACACGCTTTGGTGCTGACGGGGGTTCGACGCTGCGGCAAGAGCACCCTGCAACAGCAACTTCGCCGGCGAGCAGGCGGCACCGCCGTCTTCTGTAACCTGGAGGACACTCGCCTCTACGGGATGGGGCCTGAGGATTTTCCCACGCTACTTTCAGTGCTGAACGCAGAGCACGCGGGCTCGGCGGTGTATTTGGACGAAATTCAGGAGGTACCGGAATGGCAGAGACTCGTGCGCGCGTTGCTGGACGCGGGGCGCCGCGTATGTGTCACCGGATCCAACGCCTCCCTCCTGGGGCGGGAACTCGGTTCCAAGCTCACCGGCCGCCACCTTTCGACCGGAGTCTTTCCGTTTTCCTTCGGTGAATTTCTCTCCCTGCGCCGCACCGGACGCTGTGCGGCGACCTTGACTCGTTATCTGGATGAAGGCGGGTTCCCCGCCGCAGTGCGGGATCGGACCCTCGGTGCCGGGCTGCTGCGCGAACTCCTGCGCGACGTGGTCCAACGCGACATTGTCACGCGCCACGCGTTGCGGGACTCGCGGCACCTGATGAATCTTGCGTTGCACCTGCTCGCGCATACCGGGCAGCCGCTGTCGCTGCAATCGTTGGCCAAGGGACTCGCCATTCCTTCCGTCACGCAAACCTCCCGTTATGTGGAATACCTTCAGGACGCTTGGCTATTGCTATCCGTCCCATTGTTTAGCACCTCGTTCAAACGACGGGTCGTGAGTCCTCCGAAATACTACGCCATCGACCCGGGTTTCCGCGCCGCAAATACACCTAATTCGACGCCGGACCTCGGGCGTCGACTCGAGAATGTCGTATTGTTGTCCCTGCTCCGCTCCGGGTTCGCGCCCGCATTCGCGGCGGAAATACATCAATGGGAATGTGATTTCGTCACCCCCGAGATCGCCATTCAGGTTTGCCTGGAGCTGACGCCCCAAAACCGCGTCCGTGAACTGCGGGGACTCCTCAAGGCGGCCCGCCTGCCCGGCGCGACCACGCGCCAACGGCGACTACTCGTGCTCACCCTCGACCAACGCGATGCCCTGAAAGAGGACGGGCAGAAAATCGACGTCCTGCCGGCGTGGGACTGGTTGGATTGACCGAGTACGGGGTCAGGAGTCCTGAGGCTAGGCCATCATTCCACCGTCCCGGGGACCGCGTAAACCCCGAACCACCGCTGGCTCGCAACCGCATGGCCGGTGAGTTCGAAATGCCCCCAGCTGTCGGCTGAATTCAGCAGCGACGGTTCGCATTCGATCTCCAGCACTCCACAGGTGTCCTCTTCGTTCTGCTGCTCAGGAGTGTATCGGGCCCGCAGTCGGCCATCCGCTGAAGCCCATTCCACATCCTCCAACGTGACGTCGATTCTGAGCGGAGAACGCCCGTTTAGCACCAGTGAGAAACCGCCCGAAGGCTGGGATAGAAAGCCCATGCCCACCGCAAATCGAAATCGGCGAAAGCCATCGGGCGCACCTCCCGAAATCGGCCGTGCTCGCCAGCGAACCTGCGAACGTCCGTCGGATTGACGGCAGTAATACATGGGCAATCCACTCAGCCACGAAGGATACGGCAAGACGGTTTCCGTGGCCTGCAACTGAGAGATTCGACTGGCGCCCTGGGTCGTAAATCGCCCCTGATTCGTCAACCCTTCTGCAACGCTCGTGTTCCCAAACGGAGGGGGTGTTCGACGAATCCACGCCCAGAGATCCGCTAGGTCCTGGATCTCCAATCCCTGTTCGAGCCCCTCGGGCATCAATGAAGAGATCATCGGCGTGAAGCGGAGAATGTCCGTCCGCAAAAGTTGATCGGTTTGCCCACCCGGTTGAACAAGCGTTACCCTCGTCGCCGTTTCATCCCGTATCAGTCCCGCCAGCAGCCGCCCATCCCGATGTTCCACTGTTTGACCCATGAACCGTGGCTCGATCGCCGCGCTCGGATCAAGCACGGCCACCAGGAAATCGGAAACCAGCTTCCCACGATAAATGGAGATATCGGGACCCACTGCAATCCCATGCCCACGCAGACGGTGACAGGTCGCACACAACCGGTCATATAGCACTCCGCCCTTTTCGGATCGGCCCATCACGTCGGCAACCCCGCGATACCGCTCCAGCACTGCGCCCCGACTGGCGGGTATCGGCAGCAATTGAATCGCCTTCGCTCGCAAATCAGGACGCGCGTGGTCTCGCAGTTGCTGGCGGTCCCGCGGCGAAAGATCCGCCGGCAGCACCACTTCCCGCTGCAATCCGTCGAGCAGTTTAGCCACCCAGGCCTCCCGACTGATCAGGAGAGCGATTCGCTGGGACCGCTGCACCGGTGCCACGGTCTCCCATCGATGCAGGAGGTAATCCGCAATCTCCGGGAGATCGAATGAGCCCAATTTACGAAGGAGCTCGGACTGCAGCGCCGGAGGAAGTGGCGCTTCAAGAAATTGAGCCAACCGTCCGAGCGCCTCCCCCCTGCCGTCCGCCTCACTCGCAAGCAATGACAAGGCTGCCTTCCGGGTCACCAGGTCCTGCTGTTCCGACTGCAGGGCTGCCACGGCCTGCGGACGGGTCGCGGCTTCCAGAGATCGAAACGTCGTTGCATCCGCCCGGATCAATTCCGGATTTCTCCGCCCGGTCTCCACTAATTGCAGGCGTTGCCCGAGGGTGCCTTTCCCGGTTTCCTCAGAAAGAGACCGGGTCAATCTGCGAAACAACGCGCCGTTGGTGGATTGACCGCACACGTTCACCGCCGCTTCGAACAATTGCGCACGCCCTTCCTGCGCCGGGTCACCCGACAGCGCAGCCATCACCGCATCCGGCGAAGCACCGCCCACGGCCAGAGTCATCGCGTACCGCATCCACGGACTAGCGAGATCCGCGACGGGCCCCTGAAACGCGATCGATTGTATAGCCGGATCCGCAAACCGCGCAGTGGTCAACTTGAGTTGGTAGCGCACACCGGCATCAGGATCGGTCACCAGGGGGCGCAAAACGGGTCGCCATTCCGCATCGGATGCCGCCCGCGCCGGTTCCACCAAGTCGAGCGCAAATCGGCGCACCCGGGCATCAGAATCCCGCAACGCGGTTCGCAGGACCGCAGTGGGCAACTCGTATAACTGCGCCAGCAGGGAAAGGACCTGAGCCCGGGTCGCGGCCCGTTGCGATTGCGCTGCCAACCGACGCAATGAATCGACGACGCCTGGTTCCAACACAGGCACTGCGCGACGGAGCAGTTCCCGGTGAACCAGATCGCGCTCCGGACCGATGTCCGTATCGAATATCCCGACGAGCTCCTCCGTCGCGAGCGCTTGGATATTGCGCAACGGCTGGAGACTGGCACCCCTTCGAACAATCCGATAGATGCGTCCGCGATCTGCCCCAGCCCGAACGTCCAGCTCCCGCAATCGCTCCGGGGGAATCCATCGCGGATGTTCCACGACAAATCGATAGAAATCCACAATCCAAAGCGCCCCGTCCGGTCCGGTTCGAACTTCCACCGGCCGAAACCAATTGTCGGTGCTGGCGACGAATTCCGTGTGCTCCTCTCCCGTCGCCCGGCGGGCCATGAAGGTCACCCCGTCCGGCGTGACCACAGCCCGACGAACCAAATTATGCACCGGCTCGCACACAAACGCGTTTCCGGCGTAATCCTCGCCCAGGGATATACTCCGGAAGATCTCGGGACCACACCCAGACGTCAGGCGGTTCGCTTGCGAAAAATCGTTAAACCGGGTCAAAGTCCAACTCGCGGGAAAGACCCGGTGCGGGTCGGTGTCGACGCTGACGACATGGCGCAACGGGGGCGGCGCCTGCACCGGACCCAGTCCGGCCGCTGAGTCGGGGACTGGATAATGCCAGAGCAACGTGCTGTTATCGTTCCCGAACCACTGATCAAAATCGTCCCGAACCCTCCCCTGTTGGCCAACACCGGCGAGCGATTCGAACTCACCCGTGGCCGGCTTGAATCGAAAATCTCGTCCGGTGCATTCGATGGTTCGATTCGTACGATGGATCCGGATCGTGCCCCCAAATAATCCGCCCGACGCATGGACCCATCCGTCCAGCCCCCAGCGAAGCCCGTTCACGCGTGCCTGAAAATTGTGGGTGGCGAACCCTGACAAAAGGATCTCGGACGCGGTCGAGACTCTCGCAACCGCTGGATTCTCCGTCGAATCGGATGTGCGATTTACCGTGGGTCGTACCCAGAGAACGTCCGGTGCGGCACAGACCAGCACGCCGTCACCCCACGCCATCAGACCCGTCGGATAGGGGAGCCCGTCCGCCCAGATTTCCGCCCGGTCGAACTGGCCGTCACCGTCGGTGTCGAACAGCTTCTTAATCCTACCCCCCAACTTCCCCTTGCCATCCAGTCCCATCGGGTAGTCTCGCATTTCCGCCACCCACAGACTGCCGTCCGCACCGAAATCAATCGCCACCGGTGATTCAATCAACGGTTCCGAAGCCGCCAAGACAACGGTAAGCCCTGGCGAGACACGGAGGGAGTCGCGGGCTTCACTCGGGGACTTCGACCGAGGAAATTCGGCCGCCCGCCGATCGCTACGAAACGAGGATGGCAGCAGTTCCTTAACGGTCTCGATGATCAAGTCTTCAATGTCCGGCGATAGCTGCTGGGGCCGGTCATAGTACCAAAGCGAAGACTCGGCCTCGTACCCTCCCTCGCGCAATATACGCCGGGACGGGATATAGCATGGAACTTCGTTTGCATACCCGTTGACCCACATGCGGGTGGCATCAAGCTCCTCTTTCAAGCGTAACGAATAGTCAACCACGACCTCGCCGCCGAGAAACACCAGGGCGAGCTGCGGTCCAAATGTCCACGTCTGGACGGGGTAGGAGAGCGTCGCCGGCGGCAGCTGACCGGCGTCCAGGCGAGCCATCCACCGGCGGGCGTGGTACCCCACGATACCGGAATTCGTGGCGCGGGATTCCCACTGCGCGCGTGTGAAATGGGCTTGGTACGGCAGTTCAATCTGCTTCCAGCGGCAGGTCGGCGGATTGGTGAGAATGCTCAGACGTTGAGCCATCAACCGGCCCGCCTCGGTCGCAAGCTCACTGCCGTGACGGTTGACAATCTCGACACTGCCGCGCGGATCCGGATTGGCATCCGCTCCGCATCCAATCGCGACCAGCGCAACGGTGCCGGGATGTTCCCGTTCAAATTGCTGCGCTGCCACCGCTGCCCAGTCGCCATGCACCTGATTGAACTCGCCCTCAAGCGTAGTACAATGGCACGCGTAGTTTAGAAATACCGCGCGCACCGCGCCCTCGGGATCACTCACCCGCAGCAGAGGAACTTCGTGATCCACCGGCCCGCCCGGCGTCCGACGGTTTTTCGCAAACGTGGCCAACCCCTTTCCCCACGCGAGCTCGGATTCCCGACGATTCGCCAACGCCTGTTCCGCCACTGTCACCAACCGATCGACGAAGAAGCGGGTGTACTCTTCAATCCGAGCCTGCTGGTCTGCCGGGAGTTCCATCAAAAAAATGTTCGGGGCGGCCCCGGCCAAACACGGCGCACTGTGCGTATGCGTCACCGCAATCGCGATCCGCTCGGGAGCAATCACCGCTCGATCGCCCAACCGCCGACGAATTTCTGCACCCACCGCCGCCGGCAGGATGCAGTTATCCGCCGTAATCAGGACGGCCGCATTGGTGCCCGCGCCCAAGGCCAAGGCCCGCGCATGAATCGGCTGCGCCACACCCGCGGACTCCATCTTCCGAGAAGCGTACCCCATGAGCCGCAGATCATTCGTCGGACTAAGGTCAATGCGGGCAATTCCTACAGAAACCAAGGAGCCTGCCTCCAAAAACGAGTGCAGCAGGAACACCATCACCACGCCCAGGCAAATGCGGGGAATCATTCCCCCATGATTTCCCCTCCGCCCCAAGGGGTCAATCAACCGATTCGGGCCATACCGTCGCTTGCCGGTTGCTGTCTCCTGCCCCACGTTAACCCCCGATGAGCAAAATAGTCGGCATCGACCTCGGTACCACTAACTCCCTGGTAGCTACCGTCGACAGCGGCATTCCCTATGTTATCGCCGGTGACGATGGCCACCGGCTGACCCCGTCTGTAATCCACATTTCCCCCGGAGACGGGCCGATTCTCGTGGGGCATCCTGCCAATCGAATCCGCATCGTGAAGCCCGCAGAGACGGTGTACTCCGTCAAACGATTCATGGGCCGACGTGGGGCGGACATTCCTCGCGAAGACATGCTGGTAACCTATCCGGTCCACGGAAAAGGGTCCGGGCCTGTGACGATTCCAATTCACGGCCGGGAATGGACACCCGAGGAAGTCTCGGCGGAAATCCTGAAAAAGTTAAAGCGCGACGCCGAATTGGCCCTCGGGGAGGCGGTGTCACGGGCGGTTATCACGGTGCCCGCGTACTTCAACGACGCCCAAAGAAACGCCACCAAGAAGGCCGGTGAACTCGCGGGCTTCACCGTCGAGCGGATCGTCAACGAACCCACGGCCGCCGCCCTCGCCTACGGATTGGATCGGCTCCAGGAGAAATCGAAGGTCGCCGTCTATGACCTCGGCGGCGGGACATTTGATCTCTCAATTCTGGAACTGAACGCCGGTGTCTTTCAGGTCCTTGCCACCAATGGAAACACCCGGCTCGGGGGCGATGACCTCGATAAGCGACTCACCGATTTTATTGTTACTCGCATTCGCGAAGCCGGAGGGCCAGACCTTTCGCAGACCCGAAGTTCCGCACCGGAAAATCCTTCCGAGACCAACCCCAGGGCGGCCTCTGGCGGAACGCCAGACTTAGCCATGCTCTCGCGGGTTCGCGCAGCGGCCGAAGACGCCAAGATTCGGCTCAGTACAGAAGGATTCGTCGAGGTTGCCCTGCCATTTCTTACGCCCTCATTCAGCTTCATTCACCGCCTGACACGGGAAACGCTGGAAGAACTTACCCGGGATCTCATTGAACGCACCCGCGCTCACTGCCTCCGATCCCTGGCCGACGCAAAGATCGAAGCGACGCAGCTGGATCAGGTCCTCCTCGTGGGGGGCCAGACTCGAATGCCGCTGGTCCGGCGACTTGTGGCGGAGTGGTTCCATTGTGCCGAATTTGAAGAGGGCCGTGGCGACGTGCGATTGGGCGGCGACCCTCACCGGGCCCGTGGGCCTCACTTAAACACCACGGTTAATCCCGATGAAGCCGTGGCTCTGGGCGCGGCTATTCAGGCGGAAATTCTCGGGGGCGGTTTTCGCAATATGCTCCTGCTCGACGTGACGCCTCTGTCTCTCGGCATCGAAACCTTCGGCGGATTAATGAACGTCATCATTCCGCGCAACACCACCATCCCGACGAAGGCCGGTGAATTATTCACCACCGCCGTGGACAACCAGCGGAGCATGCTGATCCACGTTCTGCAGGGCGAACGCGAACGGGCGCAACATAATTGGAGTCTGGGTCGATTCGAAATCGCCTTCGAACCCGCCCCCAAGGGTGTTCCTCGCGTAGGCGTTCAGTTCGAAATTGACGCCAATGGAATTCTCCACGCACTCGCCCGTGACGTGAAAACCGGAGTTCAAAAAATCGTTGAAATGAAGTCCGCCGTGGATGTGAGTGACGCGGACGTCCAGAAGATGGTCGAGGAATCGGTCGAAAATGCATTCGATGATCTCAAGTTTCGCCAATGGACTGAAGCCAAACTTCGCGCCGCCGAAACACTCACCGCCACCCGGAAGACCATGGCCGAATTTGCGGTGGAATTGGATGCAGAATACCGCAAGCAATTGGAGAGCGCCATGGAAGATGTGGAAGGTGTCCTTTCGCTCGAGAATTCAAAAACTCGCACCGGCGAAACGGCGCTGCTCAAAGCCGCCACCGCACGCCTGGACGAAGTCACCCGACCGCTCGCCGAACATGCGATGGACAAGGTTATGGATGACATGTTGAAGCGGAAGGGGCTGATATGAACCGGTGGATTGACCACAAATTTCAGTTCGCACTTTCTCCCGAGGCGTCTAGGTTGCCGGCACGATTTATGGAAAAACCTAAGATCATTGCCTACCTGAAACCGTCGTGCGGCTGGAGCCAGGGCGTTCGCGCCGTCATGCGAAAGTATGACCTCCCCTTCGAGGACCGCGATATCATCAATGACGCCCATCAGCGTCAGGAGATGATTGTGAAGTCCGGCCAAATGCTCTCACCCTGCGTGGAGATCAACGGGCACATGCTGCCAGACATTTCCGGGGAAGAAGTTGAAGCCTGGATGCTGGCCAAGGGGGTCGTTACTCCTAACGCACGTCAGCCCGACGCTCCGACGAATCAGCCCTGTGCCAATGAAATGCCGTCCGCCGGTATCGGCTTTCGCCGATAAAAGGTCGCGGCCGCATTTCACACCAGTGCATCCCGAAGTTGTTGGTAGAGGTTGTCGCGCTGCGACAACCCCGCCCGCGTTCACCGGGCAGAACAGGGCCGCAGCGCGGTTCGTGCCGCGCCTGAACGGCGCGGGGACGCCGCAGCGCGGCGTCCGCAACCCTTCTCCAACAACTTCGCGATGCACGGATCTCACACCCGCGCCGCAGGTCGGGGCCTTGTGCTTTCCCGGCCAGGGGAGCGGACCCTGTCCTGATCCCGGCCAAGGCTAAGCGCGGCTCTCCCCGATCCTGAGTAATGGCGGCGAGCCCATCCCGCTGTATCGGCCCCATTCCATGACTCCGGAAGCAATCCGGCATCTCCGCAGCAGCGACCCAGCCATCCGTCGGCTGATCCGCCAGGTCGGCCCTTGCACGCTCCAACCGGACCCGGGGCGGACCCCCTTTGAATCGCTGGTCCGGGCCGTTGCTCACCAGCAACTTAACGGAACCGCGGCCGAAACCATTCTTGGACGCTTCCGAGCGCTGTTCCCGGGCAAGAAGTTTCCCGCGCCGAAAGACCTGGACGCCATCCGCGACGAGCAAATTCGCGCCGCCGGGTTCTCCGGAGCAAAAGTGGCGGGGATCCGCGACATCGCCGCCAAAACGTTGTCGGGGACTGTGCCCACGTCGCGCCGCATCACCTGTATGTCCGACGAGGAAATCATCGAACGATTAACCGAATGCCGTGGGGTTGGCCGATGGACCGTTGAGATGCTGTTGATCTTCAAGCTGGGCCGGCCCGACGTCTGGCCCGTCGATGATTTCGGCGTGCGGGAAGGCTACCGGGTGGTCTACGGGCTCGAGACGCAGCCGAAACCAAAGGAACTGGCCGCGCGCGGAGAATGCTGGCGCCCCTACCGCACGACAATCGCCTGGTACCTCTGGCGCGCCGCCGACGCCGCCAAAGGGGTCGGTCAATAGTATTGTAGTATTTCTGAATCGCGATCCAGTCCTTCCTCGCCGTCTCAGCGCCTAATCCGGCCGGACCGTTCAGTATCGCTCCTCGAAGTTCGATCATTCCAAAAAAGCACATTACTATTGACCGACCCCTTTGAAGGCTTGCTTTCACGATGCGCCTGCCTTGTCATGGCCCGCCATGAAGACTCTGTTTTCTGTGTCTCTTCTGACATTGGCGTTACTTGCCTCGGCGTCGCTGCGCCTGGGAGCTCACTCAGCCGTGGAACCTACGCCTCGGATCGAGCAGTGGTGGCAGGACCGCCACGAGTCCCTCAATAAAAAGGTGTCTGAAGTGGGCAAGGAGACGGAGGTCATCTTCGTCGGCGATTCGATCACGCAGGGCTGGGAGGGCGAGGGCAAGGACGTGTGGGCCCGATACTATTCTCACCGAAAGGCGGTCAACCTAGGTATCGGAGGAGACCGAACCCAGCATGTCCTCTGGAGGTTGGATCACGGAAATGTCGACGGTATCCAACCGAAAGCCGCAGTGGTCATGATCGGCACAAACAACTCCAATGGCGAAGACAATACGCCCGGGCAGATTGTGGACGGCGTTGCGGCAATCGTCCGGCGGCTTCGCGAAAAGCTGCCGCAAACGAAGGTGCTTCTGCTTGGAATCTTTCCGCGAGGCGAAAACTTCAATCCCCAACGCGGCAAGTTGCTCCAGATTAATCAGGTGCTGGAGAAGTTGGCGGATAATCAGACTGTGTTCTGGATCGATTTCGGCCATCGTTTTGTAAACACAGACGGAACGATTTCCCGGGAGTTAATGCCCGACTATTTGCACCTGTCTTCGGCGGCGTACGGCAGCTGGGCCGCGGAAATTGAGCAAAGGCTTTCTAACATCATCGGCGATGCACCGGTCACGGCTGCGGTCGTGAATTCCCCAAATCTAACCGGCGACTGGATTTGGACGATTCCGGGTCCGGAGGGAAAACCGGTGGATGGCGACCTATCTCTAAAGGTGGAGGGAGGACGCCTGTCGGGTCGTTTTGCTCGTCAACCAGACCGCTGGCTCGCAATCAAGAATAGCCACCTTGAGGGGGATACATTTTCCTGGACCGTAAAGCGAGACCGTGCCGAGGGCGGGACAATGGTTTACGAGATGAGCGGAAAATTGGTGAATGGGAAACTCGAAGGCATCGCCAAGACAGAACTGAACGGTGCCCCCGTGAGTCTGAACTGGACCGCGCGCAGGAAGTGATCCACCACGACGCATCAGACGGGGGCAACACGGACTTAAACGACGTCCGAGCTCAGGTTCTCCGCACATATGGAACCTGCCAAACTTTTCGATGCTTGGCGCAGCTAAAGCGCAAGATCACAGCGGATAGCGTCTTGGAACAGCGGTTCAAAATGGAACTCGCCTTCGAGAGACCACAACAAATGTATCTCCGATGGTGGCATGACCACACCCGGAGTTATGCGCATCACACGTTGATCGCTCGTAATAGTATTGTGCTCCGTCACTCGTGGTTCGATGCGGAATGGAAACATGAAGAAAGCATCGTTGATGCCCTCGCGTGACGGGGTCGGTCAATAGTATTGTAGTATTCTGGGAGTCTCCATCGAGTTCCGTTCGTGAATAGCACATTACTATTGACCGACCCCTTCGGTTACGGCTTCACCAAGTCGCCGCGAATTTCACCGCCCGTATTCACCGAGGTGTGAATATTGAAGTAGGCCTTTCCAGACTCAACATTCGCAGCGTCCAATGCGCTAATCGTCGCTTGTCCCTGGAGTATGCCAGACGTACCAAACGCCCCCACGGGAGCCAGCGGAAACGCCACGCCCCCGGTCCCGTTGACCTGGTCCACCCGATGCACATGGGAGGCCGTCGCCGTCGCCTTTAACCCCTGATAACTGACGTAATAGAACGCCTTCGTACCCTCGACAGACAAAATTCCAGCGCCGGTCGCCGGAGTAATGATCGCCGTAGGTTTCTCCGCACCGCCTGAGAGATCTGCCCAGTAAAGTTTAATGCTCTTGGTCGTTGCGTCGCTGACCTGGAACATCCCGACGCTAGCCACCACGGGCAGCAAGATCGTCCGGTTGGACGTCGTATAGATGTCATTCCAATTCGTATCGGCAAGACTCGGCTTAAACCGCAGGAGAAACGGGGCCTTGCCGCCCGTGATCGTGAGGATCACCACTCCGTCAGAAACCGTCGCGGCAATGGATACCGACGACGACGGCGCATCTTGAGCCTTATTGCCGAGCACGTCCGCCGGGAGGGAAGTCACGATCGCTCCGGTTAGCAGCCGATAATTGGATGTGCACGTGAGCCGTTTCAGATCCTCCAAATTTAATCCCCAACTGGAAATATTGAATCGGAACGACTTGGCCGCCCCGTCCAGATCCGCCGGACCGCCTTCGGCCAACGTTCCAAGATACGTGCCTCCCTGAATCGACCCCCCTGGGAAATCGGCGTTAGTCAAGGTCAGGCTCCCGGGATCGGCTAAGTAGAAGTCCACCTCAATCCGGGCACCTGCTGCGGGAATACCATCCGCGCCGGCGGGCACCGTTCCGATCACAATCAGGGGTGTCGAATTCGTCTTTAGGACCGGAACATTATCCGTCCCTGGCAAAGCGAGGACCCCCGTGAAGAGCCGTTCGGCGGTCACATTCTGCGAGGGATTTACGGGGACAACGCCAAAACTGTGGATGACCTCATTCCCACGAAACGAGATGCGGACCGGTTCGCTGTCCTCTTCATTGTTGTTGTTGTTAAATTTGAACATCGGTCCGGCAAAATTGGCGAAGTGGTTGGCTTCGGCAGCATCCGATCTCCCATCTTGATTCGAACCCACCCGAAAAGTGGAGTCCTTCCGAGCAAGGAGCAATGCCGTGCCTTCGGCGGTGACGAAATTTGTTTTCCCATCCAGCCCAACTCCAATGAAATTGCCGGCGACGACCACATTTGTCGCCGCGCGCCAGAACTCCATAAACACATCGTACCGGACGGGCCCGATGTAATTTCCTTCACCGGCATCGTTCTTGCCATCGCCATCGGTACCGATGATATTGTTGTCAGCCTTTCCGTTTTCAAAAAACTCGATGTATTTGTCCTCCGCAATTCCAATTCGCTCGATGTCGAGCAATGCCCCGTTCGGGAGGTAGTTGACATAATTCCCGGCAACGCGAACCCCCGGTGTTTCCAAGTGAATTGCCAACAATTGGCCGCAAATAACGTTCGCTTCTCCAGGGTCGTTCACACCATTTGAATCCGTGCCGACAAGGAGCCCACTGGAGTAGTCAACAATCTGGTTTTCCTGCCACCCGAAGGAAACGACGGCGGCCGAGCCGCCCGCAATGCCGGGAATAAGCCCCTCGACGGCGGCGAATGTTTTCTGGGCCGGATCGACTCCAAACCAGCAGCCCTGGATCTTGGCTCCGGTGGCGGCCTTGATGAGGGCCACTCCATAAACGGAGGGATCTTCCAGCGAGCCACCTCCCGTCACCGACAGGACCGAAACGCCCCGGAGCGTGAAATTCTTTGCATTCAGGACCGCCAGGATCGCGCTCTCCGAAGGGTCAAAGCCGGGATAATCGAGAACTCTCCGACCGCCCCCGCGAGAATCCAGAACGATGCGAATATCCGCGACATTGGCCTTCCCCAATTCGTTGGTATTGGCTTTCGACTTGGGCTGGGTGTACCCGTCGACGGTAAGGCTATCGGCCGCAATCAAGGGGTAGCCGTCCGCCGGAGTCTGGATGTAGTGCGGGCCGTCCCCCGGGATATTGAACTTGATGACATCTCCGGCCAGCGCTGTCTCCAGTGCCTTCTTCAGCGAAGTCCGGGTCGTGCTCGCATTGTCCACGGTGTCAACTACCAGATCGCGGGCCGCCGCGGAAGCAGCCCAAAGCACCGAAATCATCAGAACCGAAAGCAGTTGGAGAAACTTCATGACGATACCAAGGGAACGTAGGTCGCCGAGAATTACAAGCCTCGAATGGACGGTGGGGCGCACGCGATCCTCTTTCACTCTCCTTTTTCATTCATCCCATGCCACGGGTTCCGGGTATTGTACCCCGGTGTCACGCGACTACGTCCTGCAGCCCTTTCAGCCGCCGGCCGAGCTGCGGATCGACTATCAGCGGGAACTAAACGCCCAACAGTTCGCCGCGGTGTCGGCCCCAGTCGGCCCGGCGCTCGTGCTTGCCGGGGCCGGCGCCGGCAAGACTCGCACCCTCATCTACCGCGTGGCCTGGCTTCTGGAGCATGGGGTTCCGGCCGATCGCATCCTGCTTCTCACGTTCACGAACAAGGCCGCCCGGGAGATGATGCAACGGGTTGGCGAGCTGCTCGGGGGAGACCTCTCCCGCCTGTGGGGCGGCACGTTTCACAGCGTCGGGATGCGGATTCTGCGCCGGCATGCAGACCGGTTAGGATATCGCGCCGACTTCACCATCGCCGACCGTGAGGATTCGAAGGACCTGCTGGCGGCCTGCATTGTGGACGCCGGGATTGAGGTCAAAGAATCACGCTTTCCAAAACCCGAGGCACTTTCGGACATGCTGTCGCTGGCCGCCAACAAGCAACGGACCGTTCCGCAGATGCTCGCCTCCAACTACCCGTCATTCCTACCCATTGAAGACCAAATTGTGGACGTTGCCAGCCGCTACCGGGAACGAAAGCGGACGACGGGCGCAATGGATTTCGACGACCTGATTTGCCTTTGGGTTCGGTTGTTGCGGGAGCACGCCGATATCCGGGAATTATATCAACGGCGATTCCAGCACCTTCTGGTGGACGAATATCAAGACACGAACCAACTGCAGTCCGATTTGATTGATCTCGTCGCGGGCGCAAATCACAACGTCATGGCGGTCGGGGACGATTCGCAGAGCATCTATTCGTGGCGGGGCGCAAATTTCGCCAACATCCTTGAATTCCCCAAGCGGCATCCCACGGCACGGGTGTACAAGATCGAAACCAATTACCGTAGCACCCCCGAAATCTTGTCGCTGGCAAATGCCGTCATCGCCGCCAACACCCGGCAGTTCCCCAAGCAACTACAAGCGGCCCGGAAGGCTGGCATCAAGCCCGTGCTAGCCGTATGCGGCGACGCATCGGAGCAGGCCGTATTTGTCGCCCAACGCGCTCTGGAACTGCGAGACGAGGGGGTAAGCCTGAACCGCATGGCCGTGCTGTACCGCTCTCATTTTCACGCGCTGGAACTGCAACTCGAACTGACCCGTCGGAATATTCCATTCAGTATCACCAGCGGCATCCGCTTCTTCGAGCAGGCCCACATCAAAGACGTCGCCGCCTATCTCAAATTCGTCATTAACCCGACCGATGAACTCGCCTTTAAGCGACTCGTCAAGA
Organism: Akkermansia muciniphila; assembly: GCA_945861565.1. Lineage (GTDB taxonomy): Bacteria > Verrucomicrobiota > Verrucomicrobiia > Limisphaerales > UBA9464 > SIBK01. The sequence goes on along the minus strand of CAMAUY010000058.1, from coordinate 16,312 downwards.
TGCTGCCGGGGATTGGAGGACGGGGTGCGGACAAACTGTGGAACGAATTCCGGAACCTCTGCCCGCCACCGACTCCGGCCGAGGCGGCACCTCTGGTTGAACCTTCTGACAATGACGGCATTTTGGAAATCGCCACCGCCCCGCCCCCTCGGGATCCCGTCGCTCCACTCCTCGTGCGCATCGCCCCCAAGGTGCCGAAGAAAGCTTCTGTCGGGTGGGCTCAGTTTACCGCGACGATTTCGCAATGTGAAGATCCCGGCACCCGAAATGACCCCGCTGCTTTAATCCGACTGGTGGTGGAGGCCGAGATTTGCGCCTATATCGAGGCAACGTACGAGAACTCCCGCAATCGCCTGGAAGACCTTGATCAACTCGCCAGCTATGCGCGGCAATTCACCACGACCGTCGAGTTCCTCACCCAGCTTGCCCTGCTCAGCAATGCGGAGACAGAAGCCAAGGCCAGCACCGAAGAGGAGGAGCGGTTGAAATTATCCACCGTGCACCAGGCGAAAGGGCTCGAGTTTGAAGTCGTTTTCGTGATTATGCTCTGCGAGGGAATGTTCCCCTCCGGACGCTCTCTCGATTCAATCGAGGGCGAAGAGGAGGAGCGGCGGTTATTCTATGTCGCCGTAACGCGGGCCAAGAACGAACTTTATCTCAGCTATCCTCTGCTCCGATTTGCGGGCGGGGGCGGAAATGGGATGCAGCTCGGATCCCGGTTCCTGGAGGAATTATCCAAGGATCTTTATGAAGAATGGAATCTCCGTCCGGCCTGGGGCCCCGCACCAAACTCAGGGTCGAACCGCGCAGCCCGCTCGCCCAGCCACGGATCAGATGAGGACGACCCGGAGCCCTTTTGACCGCGGGACGCCATCGAAAGAATTCACGGGCGCCGGCGTGGAAACTGTGATGCCGACAAAAAGTGTGTTGTCTCGCGGTTCCTCAGGTGTCCTCACCGGAGGCCATTGGGGCCAAGCGACCGCAAGCCACGCCAAACCTTGCCCGTTCATTCCTGTTGTCTCCGCGCCGGGACTGGGTGGATCCCGCTACGAAACCACGAATTCGCGCACTTCGAGGGCATTAGTGCCGGACTTCTGATTGGGTCTTGGCTCCGGTTGGGCGAAGCCGTTGAGATCCACCGCGCGAGCCCGCACGGAATACTTGCCGGGCGCCAACCCCTTGAGCACGGCGGACCATGAAATCGTGCTGTAGCGCAAAGGCCAGGTCGTAGGTTGGCCGGAGTTGGGGTCGAAGCCAAGGACTTGCCGGGAGGATACGCCCGGGGGAAGCACACGGCTCCAGTCGGTGACCGGATCTTCGAGGCGGCACTCCAGCCACTCTTCCGGCTCATCGCCGGCTGGCAATCCGGGTTTGGGATTTTCGCTGCGCAGCGTGTATTCGACGCGTTTCATTCCAGACAAACCTGAGATGACGAGCCCGCTGACCCACACCGGCTGCCCGGAGGGAATCTTCGCTGGGATATCATCGAGATAGGCCGCCGTCTTAAGATGCGACTCGGGATCGTTGTTTTGTTCGGCATAAGTGTCGTTGGCCTTGTAGTCGTTGGTGAAGACTACCCGTTGTATCCACTTGATGGATTTGAAACCATGCGCCCACGGGATGATCATACGCACGGGACCTCCACGGATCAGGGGGATGGGTTCGCCGTTGAGCCGGTAGGCGAGGAAGGCGGGCAATTCGCCCGGCGGGGTTTCCATCGCCTGCGTATAGCTGAGCGAAGACTGGAACCGTTGTTTCCGATCGTTGTTGTGGAAGCCCCAATAGTAAATGCGGCGAACGTTTCGCATTGCGCCGCAGAGCCGCAGCACCTCGTGCAACGGCACGCCTTCCCACAACCCTTGGCCAAGCGGCGTGGGAATATTGAGGCACTGCATTGCTTTAAGGAATTTCACTTCGTGCTTCCGGCCAAGTTCCAGCAGCGCGGGTAGATCCATTGCGGTGCCATCCGCGATAGTGAGCGGCTTACGGATGCTCGCTCGATCTTTGATCGCTGGATCAGGAGTCTCGTCAGCGGTGATTTCCAATCGCCAGGTTTCCGGCGTGAGTCGGGCCTGAACGAGCCCGTCGCCCGCGATCGTGTGCGGCTTGGGGTCACCCCGTGACACGTCCCGGAACTTGCTGGCTGGCGTGAGAAAGGGATGTGGAAAGCGGGAGCCGACAGGCTTAGCCGGGGTGGGCTTGATCGAGAGCGCCTCCGGAGCATCTGCCGCCTGCGCCCTGCTGGAAAGTTCGCCGGTCAACGCGGACGCCGCCAGACTAGAGGTTGCACCTATAAAATGACGCCGGGTGACCGCGTCGAAGCGGGTTGAAGATTTCATGGGTCGTTCCTATACTCGCAGGCCGCAAGTATCAGAGCAAGCATCCTCGATGCCGAGACAGCCGATCGCACATCGCCGCGTCATCCACGGGTCGGCACTGACCGTCTGGGGCAGGACGTTTTCACCGAAAATATCCAATCTCCCACACAGCAGTGCCACCCGCTGAGTCAATTCGTCGCCGCAGCGTGGCATTCCGTCGCCGTCTGTCACAGTTCCCTCCGATCGCGCGAAGAGTGAATCCCTGATTTGCAGCCCATTGCGAGGATCCAAGCCGATTCGACCGGGCCGGCACACCTTACGCTCCAGGAACCGCATGCGGGGGTTCCGCAGAATGAACAACAAAACAAACCTGATAAAGAAAAGGAACAAAATGAATCTTAATACCGTCTGTCGCACCAATACTTCAGCAGGCTTCCAGCCGCTTGGCAGCCTTCATAATCAACTCGAACGTCTGTTTAATCCGACGTTTGGTTATCGAACGGAGTCCGGGCAGCCCGACCGCCCTTATACTCCGGCACTTGATGTGTCGGAAGACAAGGATAACGTGGTCGTGAACACCGAGCTTCCGGGCGTCGCGAAGGAACAGGTCCAGGTCACCTTCGATGATGGTGTCTTGAGCATCTCCGGCGAGCGTAAACCGGAGACCTACCGTGACGATACCACCTGCCACCTTCAGGAACGGGTTCACGGGCGTTTTGAGCGTCAGGTGCGCATTTCCAAACCGATTGATGTCGCCGGCGTAAAGGCCGCCTACAAGGACGGGGTTCTGACGATTACCCTTCCCAAAGCTGCCGAAGCCCGGCCTCGCCAAATTGATGTCACAGGAAACTGACCGACGTGGTTGGCGCGGATTTGACCCGCGGTGACGCCTGCAGGGGAACAACCCCGCACCGGGAAACTGGTGCGGGGCTTTATCGTTGAGATTCGCGGCACTGCGGTCGACGCGGAAGTCTGCGCCAGGATATCCGTCGTCGAACGTGCCCGCGGCTGGCAAGATTTAGCGTTTACTCTAACTCCTCAACTTGCGATGAACATGAACACTCCCTGAAGCCAGAGAAACTAGGACTGCCCTTGAACCTGACGCCCAGCGCAAACCGCCGTCTTCTTCCACCGTGTTTCGCCCACGTTCTGTGTAGGGCCGGCCATCGGATGCGTTGGCTGCTGTTTCTGCTGGTGATTGCGGCCGCCCTTCCCTCCCCGGCCGCCAGCCATGCGGGCTACGCGCACGCCGGGAGTGATCTGTTTCGACAGCAGGTTCAACCCGTGCTCCGAGAGTTCTGCTTTGACTGCCACGCGGACGGTGCTCGTAAGGGTGGGGTTGCTTTCGATGAGTTCAATTCCGACCAAGCCCTGCTGGAAGATCGCAGCCTGTGGTTCAAGGCGTTGAAAAACGTCCGGACAGGTCTAATGCCACCCGCAACCAAGCCTCAGCCAAGCGCAGCGCAACGCGCTCAAATCGACGCGTGGATCAAATCGGCGGTTTTCAAGGTCGACCCGGAGAATCTGGATCCCGGTCGTGTCACCGTGCGCCGGTTGAACCGGGTCGAGTACCAAAATACCATCCGCGATTTGATCGGTGTCGACTTTAGTGCGGAAACTGAGTTTCCGGCGGACGACACGGGGCACGGCTTCGACAATATCGGGGATTCCCTCACGCTCTCGCCGATGCTGTTGGAGAAATATCTCGACGCCGCAAAAGCGGTGATTGCGAAGGGAGTGCCCTCGGTTCCGAGAGTTCCGGCCGTCGACAAGATCGAGGGAAGCCGGTTTCGATCCTCCCTCCCCAATTCTCCGGCCACAACCAACCGGGGTTCCCTTTCCGTCTCTTTCTACACAGCCTCGACAAACTCGGAGCAATTCCTTGCTAACTATACCGGGCGCTATCAACTGCTCCTGGACCTGACGATCAACGAACGGCATGTGGAGAACCAGTTCGACTATAACAAATGCCTCCTTATCTTTCGAGGGGACGGCACCGTGCTTCTTTCCCAGGAATTCGGCCGCGAGGGTAGCAAAGCATTTCACTATGAATTTGATCAGGAATGGAAATCCGGAAACCACACGCTCTCTCTCGAAGTCCAACCGCTAACTCCGGACCAAAAACAAGTGCGATCCCTGACATTGCGGATTGAATCCGTCACGGTCCGCGGCCCCCTCGAGGAGGCCCATTGGGTCCGGGCTCCGAACCATGAGCGGTTTTTTCCCAAGGACGCCCCAGCCGAACCCGCCGCTCGTCGGGAATACTGCCGCAACGTCCTGGCGCCCTTCGTTCGCCGGGCCTACCGGCGTCCGGTGGATTCGGCGACCCTAGATCGCCTCGTCACCCTCGCCGAGCATACCTATACACAGCCCGGAAAAGCGGTCGAAGCCGGTGTCGCGCAGGCCATGACCGCGGTGCTCGCATCCCCACGGTTCCTCTTTCGTGAGGAGGGTGCGGAACCGGCGCCCGCCACCGGGAAGCACCCGCTGGTAGATGAATTCTCCCTGGCCTCAAGGCTCTCCTATTTTCTCTGGTCTTCCCTGCCCGACGCTCAATTACTCGACCTCGCTGAAAAACATCAACTTCGGGACCAGCTCCCTTCTCAACTCCAGCGGATGCTCGCGGATTCCCGTTCGGAGGCGCTGACGCGAAATTTTGTCGGCCAGTGGCTCCAGACACGCGATATGGAGACTGTGTCGATCGATGCGCGCCAGGTGCTCGCCCGTGAGGCGTTGCCGGATCCGGAATTCGAACAACAACGCGCGCGATTTCGTGTCCTGCGCGACAAGTCGGACGACAAACTCACGCCCGAGGAGGCGGCCGAGATGGCAGAATTCCGGAAGATGTTTGCGCGACGCCAGGGCATGCCTGTTCGGGCAGAACTAAGTGGTGAACTCCGGCGAGCCATGCGACTGGAAACGGAAAAGCTTTTCGAGTTCGTCCTCAAGGAAAACCGCAGCCTGCTCGAATTGCTCGACAGTGATTATACCTTTCTTAACGAACGCCTCGCAAAACACTACGGATTGACCAACCTTGCAGTGCTCGGCGAGAAAATGCGGCGGGTTGCCCTTCCTGCCGGCAGCCCAAGACGTGGAATTCTCACCCACGGCTCGGTACTCACGGTTACTTCAAACCCCACCCGCACGTCCCCCGTAAAACGCGGGCTGTTCGTGCTCGACAATATTTTGGGGTCTCCACCCCCACCGCCGCCGCCCGATATTCCGTCCTTGGAGAATGCGACCCAGGGGATAAAAGGCCGAACTCCGTCCTTGCGCGAGACCCTGGCGCTCCATCGGGAGCAACCTCTCTGCAGCTCCTGCCATGATCGCATGGATCCTCTCGGGTTGGCGCTCGATAACTTCAACGCCCTGGGCATGTGGCGCGACCAGGAGCGGAACGAACCCATCGATGCCACCGGAAAGCTGATCACGGGGGAGACATTCACGAATGTGATTGATTTAACCCGGATCCTCGCTAGCGGTCACGCCACCGAGTTTTACCGGACCGTGACGGAGAAGCTCCTGACCTATGCCCTCGGCCGAGGCCTGGATTATTATGACGTGCCCAGCGTGGACCTCATTGTCGACCGCTTGGTGCGCTCCCAGGGTCGACCGTCCGAACTCCTGACCGGCATTATTGACTCGGCTCCCTTTCAGCGAACCCGCACTCTAGCGAAAGAACGGAAGGACTCTAAACTACAGCCATGAACACGAAACTCCTCCACCGGTCCGAGACGCCGACATCCCCCGGACTCAGCCGCCGCCATTTCCTCCGCGGCCTGGGCGCATGCGTTGCCCTCCCCGCATTGGAGTCCCTCTGCCCGTCGCCAGGTATGGCTACGGAGGCAGCATCCACCGGGAGGCTGGCCACCACTTCCACGGGCGCGCCGCTGCGGGCCGCTTTTGTCTATTTTCCGAACGGAGCCATCCCCTCCGCCTGGTGGCCAACCGAGGAGGGCAACGACTTCGAATTCAGCAAAACCCTAAAACCCCTCGAACAACATCGCCAGCATCTCCAATTGCTGGGCGGCCTGGATCATAAGACGGCCGAACCCGGACCCGACGGCGCCGGCGATCACGCCCGCGGAAACGGCACCTTCCTCACCGGCGTCCGCTTGAAGAAGAGTGCCACCGATATTCGCGCGGGTATTTCCATCGATCAGATCATCGCCCGCCAGGTGGGCCATCTCACCCGTTATCCGTCGCTGGAACTCGCCAGCGACGCCACGCGCGGGTCCGGCGCGTGCGACTCCGGCTATGCGTGCGCCTATCAGTATAACATTTCCTGGAGTTCACCCACCACCCCTCGGTCGCCAGAAACCAATCCGCGCCTGCTCTTCGAACGCCTTTTCGGGGCCGGCGCACCCGGGCAACGCCAGGAAAACCTGAAGCGACGTCAGCAGGAACAACGCTCTGTTCTGGACTTCGTGCTCGAGGACGCCCGCGGAATGCAAGGCCGGCTCAACCCCCGCGACAACGACAAGCTGGCCCAATATCTGAACGGCGTCCGTGAGGTTGAAACCCGCATCGAACGGGCGGAACGGTTCGGTGAAATCCGCGATCCCAATATCGAAACACCGGCCGGAATCCCCCGGGATCGTGCGCAATATGTTCAATTGATGGTTGATATGATGGTGCTGGCCTTCCAGACCGACTCGACCCGGGTCGCGACGCTGATGCTGGGTCACGACGGCGACAATCGGTCGCTCTCGGAGATCGGCATCGCGGAGGGCCATCACGACCTGTCCCACCATTTCAATGATGCCGCCAAGATTGAGAAAATCTCGGCGATTGATCGCTGGTACGTGGAACAATTTTCCCGGTTCCTGCAAAAGCTCAAAGACACCCCGGATATCGATGGCCAGTCTCTGTTGGACAATTCGATGGTGCTATACGGCAGCGGCAATGCCGACGGGAACAAGCATACGCACTCAAACCTTCCCTTGATCCTGGCGGGCGCGGGGGGGGGAACGATCACTCCGGGTCGCTATCGACGTTGCGGCTCACAGCCCGCCAGCAACCTTTTCCTCAGTCTGGCCGATCGCATGGGTGTTACCGGATTGGAACGGTTCGGGGATTCCACGGCGAGACTCGGCGAGGTGTGAGGGGTTTGCTCAAGAGCTGGCACTCGTGTAACGGGCGAGGGACCACCGCCACACGACCTCGCTTAAACCAAAGCAGACGGCTGCCAGCCCCAACAACATCAACACCGACTGCACGGATTCCAGCTTGGCCAGGATCAGGCGGGCGGGCACGTTGGACACCAAGAGCACCGGCAGCACCCAGGTAAACATCATCCGATAGACTCCCCGAAAGGCGGTATCGGGAAGCCGGGCAATGTTGAACAAATTATAGTAGCCCCAGACAATCCCCTGCGCCCGGACGGTCCAAAAACTAATCGTCGCCAGCAGAAACATGAGCGAATAGTGGATCATCACGCCGGCCGCTGACAGCACACCAAATCCCGCGATCTGCAGCAGCGTAGGCTGCAAACCCATCTGCCGGCCGGCGTAGGCCATCACCGCCAACCCCATCGCGGCATTGACGTAGTTGCCCCAGTCCACCTTGCGAAGCGAGATGAGGAACCGGGTATTGACGGGTAACAGCAACATGAAATCGAGCCGCCCCGTGCGGATGTGCTCACTAAGGTCCGTGATGTTCGTCAGGAACAATGCAGTAAACAACTGCTGAATAAACTGATTGCAACCCACTAACAGCACGACCTCCCACTTCGACCAACCCGCGATGCTGTCGGTGTGCGTGTAGAGCACCGTCATGAACGACAACTGCAACGCGAACCAGAGGGCCTCCACCACGATCCACAAAAGGAAATTCACCTTGAATTGCATCTCGCGGACCAGGGAATTCTTCCACAGGGCACCGTAAAGTCCCCAATAGCGCTTCACGACGGCCATCGCGCTCGATTCCAAGTTCTAGTTGTCCACCGCCGCACCGACCAGCTGCCGGAACTTCCAGCCGGTATCGTCGTTGCCGCCCTGGGTTTGTTTCATCAGGATGCCAACGATGTTCTCCTTGGGATCGGCGAAGTATTGAGTATTGAAGTAACCGCCCCAGTCAAACGTGCCGGCGCTACCTTGACCCCCTCGTCCCACGCCTTTCTCCGTCACCACACCGAACGCGAGGCCGTAGTGCGAGTTGCCGCCGCCGAAGAGATCGCCGGTTTGATTGCGCATCAGGGTTTCAATTGTGGTCCGGCTCAGGATGCGGACACCGTTCAACTCGCCGCCGTTAAGATACATCTGGAGAAACGTCGCATAGTCCTTCGCCGTGCTGCACAAGCCGGCTCCCCCTGAGAAGAAGCGCTTCGCGCCTTGGATCGGGTAGTTCGGATCGTAAAATGTCACTGGGTAGCGCACCCACTTGCCACCCTCAGGCTTTTGAACCGTAACGAGGCGACCGGCTTTTTCGGCGGGCAGATAGAAGCCCGTGTCGTTCATCTGGAGCGGCGCGAAGAGATGGTCGCGCAAGAAGACATCGAATGGCTTGCCCGAAACGATCTCGATAAAATAGCCCAGCACGTCGAGCCCTTCGCCATAGGTGAACTTCTCGCCGGGCTGATGGTGCAGCGGCAGCTTGGCCAGCTTCTTCACACTCTCACCAATGGTCACCGGCTCGGTGGTGAACAGGTCCGTGACCCCGGCCTTGGCGTATATCTTCTTGAAGCGCTCATCGCCATCGATCACGCCATAACCGATGCCGGAGGTATGTGTGATCAGGTGCCGGAGAGTGATCGGCTTGCTGGCGGGCTCAGTGGTCCACGTCAAGTCGGCTTCGTTAAACGTCTTCAAAACTGCGGCGTCTTTGAACTCGGGAATCCACTTTGAGATCGGATCATCGAGTCGAAAACGCCCTTCTTCCCACAAAATCATCACGGCCGTGGACGTGATTGCCTTGGACTGCGACGCAATGCGGAAGATGTCGTCCCGCTTGAGTGCGCGGCCCGATTCGTTGTCCGCCAAGCCAAAGGCACGGTGATAAACGATTTTACCATTACGCGCAACGAGGGCGACCGCGCCAGGGATGCGATCCTCCTGGATGGCGGTTTCGATCGTGGTGCCAATCCGCGCCAACCGCTCGGCCGACATCCCGGCCCGCGATGGCGAGGCTTCGGTCAACGGACGCGAGCGCTGATTGGACTTGGTTTGGGCAAAGCCAGCGACCGGCGCAAAGGCCAGCACGGCCGACAATGTAAGCAGGATAATTCGCGATGACATGGCCGCGAAGCTAACAGGTCGTAAGCCGGTGGGAAAGCCGCTGATAGGCTCGAAGTGTTGGGAGTCTTCGACCGGCGGAAGACGGCTGGCGCTAAGTCAGGCCCGTTCCATGTACTTGCCCGAACGAGTGTCCACCTTGATTCTCTCCCCGGTTTTGATGAACAACGGAGTGGAGATTTGAATGCCCGTTTCGAGCATGACCAACTTCTGCACATTATTCGACGAATCACCCCGGATCCCCTCGGGAGCGTCCTTGACGGTCAGAATCACACTCGCCGGCAACTCAATCGAGACGGCCTTGTCCGCAACGAAAGTAATCGTCACGGTTCCATTCTCCACCAGAAAATTCTTACTCTCGCCCACCAATTCCGACGTCACCGTCACTTCCTCAAACGTATCAGGATTGGAGAAGACAAAGTCGTCTCCCGTCTTGTAGCTAAATTCCATCTTCGTCGATTGGAGAGGCACCGTCTCAACCTTTTCGGTCGAGCTGAAGCGGGTGTCCATGCTCTTGCCGGTGCGGATGCTCCGGATGATCGCCTGCACAAATGCCCGGAGGTTACCGGGCGTACGATGCTGGACTTCGAGGACAACGCACACTTCGGTATTGTGCACGATTGCCATGCCCTTACGGAGATCGTTAGCGGAAACGGACATAATTCGGATAAAGTCTGAACGCCCGGACCACCCGGACGAGTTTGGCAGACTACCGGGGGAGGAGTCCGTTGCAAGCCTGCTTTTTTAGAGGAACTCTGATTTCATCCCCAGGAAGGTCGAATCTTTCTTTTGAAAACCCGCGGCTTCGCGCCACACTCCGCCCCTTAAATCTGCGGCGGCCGGTGTCGGACACCCCGCCTCGAATCGCATGAAACGCACGCATCATTGCAACGAACTTCGGCCCAACCAGGCTGGGCAAACCGTCACACTCGAAGGCTGGGTCCATTCCCGGCGCGACCTCGGCGGCGTCCTCTTCATCGATCTCCGCGATCGCGAAGGCCGCACCCAAACCGTGTTCGATCCTTCCGATCTCGCCCCCGATGTCTTCGAAACCGCCGCCCACCTGCACAGCGAATCCGTCATCCGCGTGGCCGGCCACGTTCGCAACCGGCCGCCCGGCACCGAAAACGCCAAGATTCCCACCGGCCAGATCGAATTGCAGGTGCGAGAACTGACCGTCCTGAATCACGCCGAAGTGCTGCCATTCTCCATCGACGACCCCGAGATTGCCAACAAGGTGAACGAAGAGCTTCGCCTGCAATACCGGTATCTCGACCTGCGCCGGCCCGAAATGCTGCGCAACCTGCGCGTGCGATCCAAGGTCGCAACCGCCACCCGCGTGTTCATGGAGGAAGAGGGATTCCTCGAGATCGAAACGCCCACGCTCTTCAAGTCCACTCCCGAAGGTGCCCGCGAATTCCTGGTCCCCAACCGCCGCGACCCCGGCACGTTTTACGCCCTTCCGCAGTCGCCCCAGCAGTTTAAACAAATCCTCATGGTCGCCGGGGTGGAACGTTACTTCCAACTCGCTCGTTGCTACCGCGACGAAGACCTCCGCGCCGATCGCCAACCCGAGTTCACCCAGATCGACATCGAAATGAGCTTCATCGATCGCGAGGATATCTATGCCCTGATCGAAGGCCTCCTCAAGCGGGTCTGGAAAACAGCGCTCGGGATGGACATCCCAACCCCGTTCCGTCGCATGCCGTTCGTCGACGCCCTGAACCTCTATGGCATCGACAAGCCCGACACGCGGTTCGGCATGGAGTTGGTCGATTTTTCCGACGATTTCCGCGCGTCCACCTTCAAAGTCTTCAGCGGTGCCATCGCCGCTGGCGGCGTGGTCAAGGCGCTCAACGCCAAGGGCATGGCCAACGCCACCCAGGGCCAGCTCGAGACGATGACCGAGTACGCCAAGAGTTTCGGTGCCAAAGGCCTCGCCTTCATCAAGGTCGAGAACGGCGAATGGAAATCTCCCATCGTCAAGTTCTTCACCGATGGCGAAAAAGCCGCTCTCAAGTCCAAGCTCGCGATCGAGGAAGGCGACCTGATCTTGTTCGCTGCCGACCAATGGCTCACGGCCTGCGAAATCCTCGGCAAAATTCGCCTCTATTGCGCCGAAGTTCTCAAGTCGCAGGGTCGCCTCGTGATGGATCCGCATCGGTTCGACTTCCTCTGGGTTGTCGATTTTCCGCTCCTCAGCTTCGACAAGGAAATGAACCGCTGGTACTCGAGCCATCACCCGTTTACCGCCCCCGTCGAAGCGGACATCCCGTTGCTCAAACAGGATCCCAAAAAGGTCCGCGGCCAACACTACGACATCGTCGTCAATGGCGTTGAACTCGGCGGCGGCTCCATCCGGATTCATCAACCCGCAGTTCAAAAGGCCATCTTCGAAGAGATGCTCGCCATCCCACCCGACGAAACGAAACTGCGGTTCGGCTACATGCTCGAAGCCTTCAAATTTGGTGCCCCACCCCACGGCGGCATCGCCCTCGGGTTCGATCGCCTCATCGCCACTCTCTGCGGAACACCCAGCATCCGCGATGTGATCGCATTCCCCAAAACCGCCAAGGGAACCTGTCTCATGACCGATTCCCCAAGCTCAGTCTCGGCCCGGCAACTCCGCGACCTGCACCTCAACGTGACCGCCGTAAAGAAGGAACCATCGCCGACCCCTTGACAGAACGCCCCACCACGCATGCCCGGGGAATGCCTCCCGGTCGGCCGTTCGGACATTTCAGCGTTGCAGAAACCATTCGAGGTGCCCGCAACGGTCACACACCAGGCAGTACGCTGACGCGTCCGTCCAGGTGGGATTCATGCCCCCAAATAGCGCGGTATCCAGGTGCGACTTCCGGCGATGAAATTTTTCGTTGGCACAGACGAGGCACTTGAAGGGGTGCCCTTCAATCTCGATCGGAGCGGGATCTGTTTTCAGCACACTCATGGTGGGAAGAGCCCATAAACGGGTTGTTGACCTGCGGGATTACCCAGCCATTAAACCAGACGGCCGCTCCGTTGGAAAGCTCTCGATGAGGAAGATTTCCGCTTCAGCTCAACTCCGACCACACTACCCGCCCACCGACCACGGTCAGCACCGCTTTCCCCCGCAGACGCCACCCGTCAAACGGATCATTCCGCGATTTGCTCGCCGTATCGTGCCCCTGCCGAAGCCAAGCCTTGTCCGGATCTATCACCGTCACGTCCCCCAAGCCACCCACACGCAATTCACCCCGACCATCCGTGAACCGCAGCAGGCGCGCGGGATTGACCGTGTACTTCGCCAGCATCGCCGAAAGGGAGAGCCGACCCGACTGCACGAGTTGCATCAGGGATAAGGCCAGTTCGGTCTCGATCCCAGTAATCCCAAAAGACGCCTGATCAAACTCTACCTCTTTGTCCGGCTCGGTGTGGGGCGCATGGTCGCTCCCCAAGATCTCCAATGTTCCATCCGTCAGCCCCTGTAATATCGCCTCCCGATCCGCCGCCGAGCGTAACGGCGGGTTCATTTTAAAATCGGTACAGTACGACGGCCACGACGGCAGCGCACGTCCCGCGAACCACCGTTCCGCAAGATCCACCCCATCTTCTTTCCAGAATTCGACACTGCCCGCGATGCATGCATCCGTCAGGACAAAATGATGCGGGCACGCTTCGCCGGAAATGGGCACACCCCGTTGCTTTGCCTCCCGAATCAGCCGGACGCTCCCCGCCGCACTTAAATGCTGACAATGCACCCGTGTCCCCGTCTGTTCGGCGAGCAGGATATTCCGGGCCACGATCATCTCCTCGCCGCTCGACGGCCAGCCGCGAAGCCCCAGCACCGTGCTCCAGTACCCTTCGTGCATCACGCCGTCCGTCACGAGTCCATAGTCCTGACAATGATCCATCACGGGCAGTTGAAACATCTTGGCATACTCCAAAGCCCCCCGCATGAGCTCGTTGTTCTGGATGCAGTGCCCGTCGTCCGTCAGCGCGACCACGCCCGCCCGAGCCAGGGAACCGATCGGTGCCAGTTCTTCGCCCTCAATTCCCTTCGTCAGCGCTCCCGTGATCTCCACGCGAACACAGGCCGTCCGTGCCTTTTCTTGGATGAACGCCACGGTTCCCGCCGAATCCACGCTGGGAGACGTGTTTGGCATGCAAACGATCGTGGTGAATCCCCCGCGAGCCGCCGCTTTCGCCCCGGTTTCAATCGTTTCCTTGGCCGTTTGCCCCGGTTCCCGGAGGTGGACATGCAGATCAATCAGCCCTGGGCACACGACCCGGCCGGAGACATCGATTCGCTCATGCCCGGCCGGAGCCTGCGCTACGGCCGCGTCACCGACCGCTGCGATCTTACCATCAACGACCAGCACATCGGTCACCTGATCCAGTTGAGATGCCGGATCGATCACGCGTCCACCGGCGAGCAGGAGGGAGGTCATACGAGGGAAAGCTTACGGGGCGCCGAATTGACAAGGCAAGCATCCCCGGGCATTGTCGGGGCGGTTGCGGGCGGGTGTAGCTTAGTGGTAAAGCTCCAGCCTTCCAAGCTGGTCATGAGGGTTCGATTCCCTTCACCCGCTCCATTCCTTATAATCAACAGGTTGCAAAAAAAGAGTAGAGTTAGCGCTAACGCCCAGTGCTAACACGTCCACCTGTTTCAGGGGGTGGGTGTAGGACAAAAATCTGATTCAGTTCGAAAACGGGCCATTTTCTTCGCATGAAATGCCTAGGGACCCTTTGAGCGGTTCGGCGTCTAGCACGAACTCAATGCGGCTGGGATTCGAATCGAGAAATCGTTGCGAAAGGATGGAATTGTTCCGGTCCCGAAGGGACAGCCGTCAATAGCCCCAGGACGGACCTCGTGGAATAGCAAGTGACCCCTCTCCCCGCATCGGATGTGAGGAAAGGGCCGGGGAGAGGGGCCTGCCGGCGTCACTCTTTTTCCAAGTCGGCAAAGACGTCTCGGTACGATATCAGGAGCCTCGAACATTTTTGTCTTACACCTCAGGGGTGTTTACTGGCGTCAGGGATGTTGCTTTTCCACTCTTCCGCGAGTATCCGGTAGCGATAATCCGAAGAGCTTCCCCTTCCACCCTCTTCGCCTCGCCTTCGTTTCCCGGGTCGACCTCTCTGGCGGCATCAGGGCGCCGATGGGGTGGCGACGTTCAACTTCTGGAACGAGCTGCCCGAAATGGCATCTCGACCCCCTAGCCTGCGCTCGACCTCTTCTCTCCGATAAACGCCATGTTCGAACAAGCCTTCAAAAACATCGCGCACCGCAGCCCGCAGGAGATCATGGACGAAATCGCCGCGCTGGACGCCGAGAGCGCCGAAGTGCTGGGCAACATCAAGGCGCTGCTGAAATGAAATCGAGTCTTTGTGCGCAGCTCAATAACCCTGCTTTGAATCCCATCGAATTCGATGGGATTCAACAATTGGGTTTCAATCCCGTCGAATTCGACGGGTTTAAGAAGGCGCTGCTATGAAGAAGGGGTGGCAAACGAAGAAGCTAAGCGAAGTCTGTGAAATCATCATGGGGCAAAGCCCCGATGGCGAAAGTTACAACACGACCGGCGAAGGCGTGCCGCTAATCAATGGCCCAGTCGAGTTTAGCGCTGAATCATTCGGAAAGACCGTCCGCACAAAGTTCACGACGCAGCCCACGAAGTTTTGCAAAGAGGGAGACCTAATTCTTTGCGTTCGTGGTTCGACAACCGGACGGATGAATATCGCTGGCTTCGACGCCTGCGTTGGCCGTGGCGTCGCTGCAATTCGAGCGAAACAATATCAGCCGTGGATCAATCACTTCATCAGCTCGAAGCGGGATGAAATTCACGGCAAAGGCACGGGCGCAACTTTCCCGAATGTGTCTGGGGATTCGCTGGCAAATTTTGAACTCGTTGTCCCCCCGCTGACCGAACAGCAGCGGATCGTCGGCCTGCTGGATGAAGCGTTTGAGGACCTCGCCACCGCCAAAGCCAACGCCGAAAAGAACCTCCGAAACGCCCGCGCCCTCTTCGAAAGCCACCTCCAATCCGTCTTCACCCAGCGCGGCCCAGGGTGGAGAACTAAGTCGCTAATGCAAGCCTGCCAGTTCTCAAACGGGCTTTGGAAAGGCGAGAAGCCGCCCTTTGTGAATGTGGGTGTCATTCGCAATACGAACTTCACCAAGGAGGGAACGCTGGATGATTCGGACATCGCGTATCTTGACGTGGAGGTGAAGAAACTCGAAAAGCGCCGTCTTCAGTTCGGTGACATCATTCTTGAAAAGTCAGGCGGTGGCCCAAAGCAACCAGTCGGGCGCGTTGCCTTGTTCGATAAAAACGAAGGCGAGTTCTCATTCAGCAATTTCACGTCTGCTCTGCGTGTCCTCGACTCAGATGACTTGGATTTCCGTTTCCTGCACAAGTTTCTGTATTGGATTTATGTCTCTGGCGTGACGCAGGGAATGCAAAGCAACTCAACCGGCATTCGCAATCTGGATGCGGACGCATACAAGGCCATAGAAATCACCTATCCACCACTCGCCGAACAAAGACAAATCGCTGACAACCTTGAATCCCTCCGCGAAGAAACCCAACGCCTCGCCCGCCTCTACGAGCGGAAGCACGCCGCGCTGGCGGCGTTGAAGAAGTCGCTGCTGCACCAAGCCTTCAATGGAGAACTCTAGACCACCATGAAAGCCACCGAAGCAAAGCTCCTCGACTTCTTGAAGAAGTCGCCTCAGTTCGTCATCCCGATCTACCAGCGCACCTATTCGTGGACCGAGAA